>JADHTJ010000116.1 GCA_016785015.1 Anaerolineales bacterium | reverse complement strand
GAGTGGATCACATCGGTCGACGAAAGGCGTAGAACAGTTTGCTGGTCGACGGGCAGCACCAGGGTAGTCGAAACCACGTCGTAATCAGGATACTCAAAGCGCCAGGACCACTGCGAGCCGATCACGTCCACCTCTAAGGCCAGAGGGTCGATGCGCTCGACATCTCCGAGAACTTGAGCCCCCAGGAAAGAGAAATACAACACAACGCCCAGGGGAACGACGGTCCACAAAATTTCCAAGGGGGTATTGCCTTCGATGTGATCACCGTCTTCCGTATCCCCTTTCTTGCGCCGAAAAACCACGATACTGTAGAGCATAAAACCGATAATCAAGGCAAACAGGAAGGCTATCACTTTGAAGTGCAAATCAAAGAGCCAATCGATACCCACAGCCTGCAGACTGGCCTGTGCGGGCAGCAATTCCGTCTGCTCCAAACCAAGAATACCCAAGACTGTAAGTACTGCGACCAACAGAGCTGCAAAGATAAAATGTTTCATAAATTCACTCTAAAACTTATTTTCGCCTGTCACTCTGACCCGCCTTTGGCGTGGCGACCGAAAAGTCTCTAACCATCAAAACAGAGATTCCTCGTCCTGCCGGGGCTCAGAATGACACATGAGAACTTATACTTTCAAGAAAATAATCTTGTTTTCATTGCTTCTTACTCAGGCGCTGGCCCAAGGTAAAGGCGAGGATCAATAATAAGAAAGCTACAGCCGTGAAGGCCACCCCGGCTAGCCCCGAAAAGGGGGATGCGGCTTCCGGTTCAGTAGTAGGCTCGGGTTGAGGTTCCGCAGTGTCCCAACTCATCACAAAAGCAACCAGGTCATTGATCTCGCTTTCTGAAAGCGGGCCTCCATTGCTCTGACTCCAGGCTGGCATGGGAGAGTTTTCGACACCTCTTTCAATGGTTGCCTTGATGGAAAGGTCCGCCCGAAACGACGGCCACGCTTTCGCCAAAGATACTCCGATACGCCCTTCGCCAGTGGCACCATGGCAAACGGCACAGTTCTGATCATATAGCGAGGCGCCCTGATTGGGATCGCCTGCTACATCGGGGACGGGAGAAATCTCTGGGTGAGCGGTAGCGGTGTACTGCGGTGTGATCTGCGGTGCTCCGCCGGTTTGCCAACTGAGGATATAGAAAACGACGGCCACAATCTCTTCATCAGAGAGCGGCCCGCCATATTCCTGGCCCCAGGCTGGCATCGGTGATCCTTCAACTCCTTTGGCAATGGTGTCCAAAGCAACCAGGTCTGGGCGGATAGAGGGCCAATCTTTTGATAGCGTGGCACCAACGCGACCTTCGCCGTCCGCACCGTGACAGACTGCGCAGTTCTCGACGTAGACTTGGGCGCCAAGCTGCCCTTGGGCGTCGTCTTCTTCCTGGGCTAAGACGACAGACCCCCACAATAGTGAGACGCTCAGGAGCAGGATCAAAATTCGGCTAATTATTTTTGTGTGTTCCATAAGCATTTGTACACGGATTTCACGGATGTCTCGACTGAAAAAACTACCACCCCATATATTCCGGCGGGAAACTTGCTTGGTGGCTTTTTGCAGTAGAGTCACGGATGGGCACGGATCTAATAATCTTTGAGCAGGATTTTTTAAATCCGTAAAATCCGCGTTCATCCGTGTCCAATTCATCTTTGCGCCAACAAGAAGGCAACTAGATCGTCTAATTCGGCATCGCTGACGGTGTCGGCGAAGTTTTTCAGCATCAGGTCATCATAGCCTTCCACCAGATACGCTAAAGGATTGACAATTGATTCTCGAAGATATTCTTCTGCTGAATAACCCTCAATTCGTGTTGCGGCGGTATCGCCAACAGTGGTCAGGTTGGGGCCGACTGCACCGACGCTGATGCCCTCAATAGCATGACATCCCGCGCAGCCACTCTGGTTATAAAGCAATAAACCACGCGCTACGGGATCTGCGAGTTCTTCTGCGCTGGGTTCAGAGGAAGGGATTTGCACCAATTCGACATCGCCGGTGGCCGTCGCTTCCCAATTAAGGATGAAGGCTGCCAGGGTTTCGATTTGGTCTTTGCGCAATGGGCCGCCAAATTCATCTGACCAGGTTGGCATAGCCGGACTACCTGCTCCAGGGTACAGGTCGGGGCGAGTCGATACCTGCCGACCGGTGGACACAGTGGCAATAATGTAATCTTCAAGGCCACCCTGCCAGCCTACTTCAGCAATTCGAGCCTGGAAGAAATGAGCATCATTGAGCGGCGGCGCTAAACCGGGGATTCCTTCTCCACGAAGACCATGACAGCCACGGCAATTGATCTCGAAGAGTTGCGCGCCGACTTCGATCTTTTGCGCCGCTTGGTAGCGGACAAATTCTTCCATGCGTTTTTCTTCGTTGAAACCCACATAGAGCAGAATGAAGCCCGTTACGGCAATCAAGATCGAGCCTAAGAAAATTTCAAGTTGTACGCGAGACATAGTATTCCTTGTTCAATAAGTCAGGCACAAAAAAATCTAAGCCACAGAGATCACAGAGAGAGGATGAGAAAAAAAGAAAAAATGGGAAATCTCCAAGAAATATCTCATTGTTCTCCTTCTCTCTGTGGCAGAATAATATACTAATGATCACGGTCGTGATCGCGGTGCAAGAAGATATGCTGCTCGTATGATTTACGATCACCACTCTCGCCATCAGACCAGATGATGCGCGGAGTGACCTTCGTCAAATCTGCCTGCCACTCTTCGATGACCAAAACGGCTTCGGCATCTGGCAGTTTGCCTTCTTCTGCAGCTTCGTTGACGCGGTCGGAATATTCGACAAAAACAGATTCCAATATTGGGCAGCCCCACAGCAAGTCGGGGCACATATTTTCAGCATCAGTCACGTTGACTTCGTAGACACCGGGCTGCAACTGATCGTAAGGGATCGCTCTGAGTTCACCCAAACCCTCCTCAGGCGCTAAATCCTGAATGATGCGTGCTGCCGCAGGGGTTTCGATGCCATATTCAGGCAGACCCATATAACTGAGCACTACTAAGGTCAGTGTAGCTAATAAACCAATGGCAATGGCAAGAGGGCGCTTGTGCGCCTCACGATGGGGATTGCGGTCAATATAAGGCACCGCAAAGAGAATGCCAAAAATGATCGTTGGCAAGATGATGCCCATAAGGGTTTTATCGCCCATTTTGAGCATGCCCTGCAGCCACCAGAAATACCAGGGCGCTTTGGTGTCCAATGGGGTCTGCTGAGGGTTGGCGATATTCTCCAAGGGTGCTTCGTAGAAAAATGCCGTCAGTAAGATTGTGATGAAAAGGCCGACTGTGGTCAAAAAGACTTCGTGCGTGAGCAAATCGGGCAATAGATCTAGGCGCTGCTTGGCTTTTTTAGTAATTTCTTTGGGCAGGTCTTCGCGATCATATTTTGCCGGCAATGAGATGCTGTGTTCGCGAGCCACTTTGTAATAATGAATACTCAGCATCCAGACGACAATGCCAGGGAGCAGAACGATGTGCAGCAAATAGAATCGCAGCAAGCCGCCGGCGCCGATATCCGGCGCGCCACGAAGAAGCAGATTGATCTCGTTTCCGAACAGGGGGGCCGCCTCGGCCATGCTGGTTCCAATGGTCACAGCCCAATAAGCCAATTGATCCCAAGGCAGTAAGTACCCGGTAAAACTCAATCCCAAGGTGACGAGCAGCAGAACGACGCCCGTCAGCCAGGTGAAAGAACGTTCTTTTTTATAAGAGCCAGTAAGGAAAGTGCGCAGCATGTGCAGCACCGAAAAAATAACCATACCCTCGGCACCGAGCCTGTGAAGGTCGCGCATCAACTTCCCAAAGGGTATATTGCTTGTCAAGCTCAGGATCGAATTATAAGCTTCCGCGGGCGTGGGCGTATAAAAGATCATCAAGATCAAGCCCGTGACAATTTCCAGGGCTAAGAAGAAAACAGTGAAAAATCCCAATCGCCAGGTATGCGTGAAGATAGTGCTCGCTTGTTGGTAGAACTTGGGACGAATATGGAACATGAAGCTGGTGACGTGCACTTTGTAGCGCGGATTAGGCTTTTCCGTAGGTGGATCACCACGTAATAAGGCGCGCAGTTCGATGATGCTAAGACCGGCGGTGATGATGCGCACGCGATTGTCGATGGCAGTTTTGGCGTTTTTAAATAATTCACTAAAATTTAGAGATTTGAGCATTAAATGCCTCCCGGCATCTCAGGAGTGGGGTTGGCCGTTGATCTTCGAGCCTGTGTCTACTCTTATCAGGTAATCTTTGCCTTCCGGTATGGAAAGGGCGCTTCCGTCTGCGGGGGTTTCAGCTACCACTTCCCCTGTATCAGGATCGACTGCCTGGACAACAAAGATATCAAGATCACGGGGGGCGGGTCCTTGAATGTAGGAGCCGTCTGAATCAAACTGTGATCCATGACAGGGGCAAATAAACTTAACTTCCTGGTCGCTCCAGCTATACAGACACCCCAAATGGGTACAGACCTTATAGATGGCTTTGATACCCTCTTCAGTATTTGCCAACCAGAGTTTTACTTTGGGAAAATTTACCGGGGCGGAACCAAGCGTGGGAAGTTCAGATAGTTTCCCAATAGTGAACAAGCCGCCAAATTCCCCCTCCCGAAAGCGGGGCATGGCGAAGAAATAAGTCACCCCAGCAATATCAACAAAGAAAAAGCCCAGTGTTGCCAGCCAGGCCAGATTCAAGAATTCTCGGCGATTGACCGGAGTTCTTGGCTCTATCGTTTCCTCAGTCATAGGTGCTCCTAACGTTGGTATATTTGTAAATCTTCACGAGAAATAGATTTTCCTGCGAGAGGCGCCACCCTTGCCGTAGCCCCACCGTATTTAGGACATATCTAATATTTTAGACTATATTTATCATAAATTTCTGATTAGTTTACCATATTACAAGACAATGTCAATAGCTTGTCACACTATTTTGTGGTTTTATTGGAAATCAACACAGAAGTTGGGTATTCCCCGCATTTCGTTATGTTTGGTTTGTACTGAAAGTGCATTACTCATGTTACGCAAAAGTGGGCTATTGAGAGTTCAAACCTACCCTCACCCTCCGCCCTCTCCCAAGGGGAGATGGGACTTTTTGCCTTCTCCCTTTGGGAGAAGGGCAGGATGAGGGAGAACGGTAGCTTCTTTTTAGGGCAATCGCATGTTGATGAAAATCGGCGACTAAAGGTGCAGCAACCACTGCGAAACCTGCCTACGCGGGTTGATTCTTAGTCGCCGTAGGGCGACTTCGCAACTGTTGCTGCAGTTTCAACTGCCGTTCTGGTCCACATGCGATTGGCCTAGTGCTTTGCTACTCTCAGGACGACTTCATTCAATCTGAGTTAAGCTAACCTATTGCATACTAAACCGGTCGCTCGCTGTTAGAGGGCAGCTTCACAATGGTCATCCAAAAATCTTCGATGGTTTTGACCACCTTTAGGAATTGATCCAAATCAACTGGTTTCGTGATATAGCAGTTGGCGTGTAAATTGTAGGTTTCGAGAACATCTTCTTCAGATTTGGAAGTGGTCAGAATAACTACGGGAATTCGTTTAAGGTCATCATCAGCCTTGATAATCTCCAGCAGCTCCCGTCCATCCATGCGCGGCAAATTCAGATCAAGCAAAACCAAATCAGGTCGAATCGCATTGGCATGCTCGCCTTCCCTGCGGAGGAACTCCAGGCCTTCGACACCGTCCTTAGCAATATAGAGATTGTTGCTAACTTTACCTTCTTTAAGCGCCTCGCGGGTCAGGCGAATGTCTCCAGGGTTATCCTCCACCAACAAAATTTCTACTGCTCGTCCAAGGATATTAGTACTCATATTAATTCATTCCTTTCTCTTCAAATACTTTGGGTCTCTAGGAATCGCCTTGGTAAGGGCCCTTGGCAAGGGGTCACATTTGGGGGTAGGGGGCGTGCGGAGCACGCCCTCAGGTCTCTCACGGCAATACCCAAAGAACCAATACTTTACTGCGCCGCAGCGTCTTTTGGCATAGTAAAATAAAACGTAGCTCCCTCTCCGGGTTCAGACTCGGCCCAAATATCCCCCCCATGCCGCTCGACAATGCGCTTGCTGACCGCCAGGCCAATGCCTGTTCCGGCATATTCCTCTTTTGAATGTAGACGCTGAAAAATAACAAAAATGCGCTCAGCATACTGCTGATCGAAACCAATGCCATTATCTTTTACGGCGAACTGCCATTCATGTCCGAGATCTTGTACACTGACAGTGATTCGGGGAATATCCCCCTCCTTGCTGAATTTTATGGCATTGGCCAGCAGATTTTGAAACAACTGCACCAACTGCGATTCATCCGCTAGAACGGTAGGCATTTCAGGTTTGGAGATCAACGCGCCACTCTCTTCTAGCGCGGCTTGCAAATTAACATGAACCCTCCCTAATACCAGGTTGAGATTCGTAGAATCAAATTCCTGACCTCGCGTTCCCACTCTTGAATATTCTAGCAGATCGTTGATCAGGCGTTTCATGCGCGTAGCGCCATCGACAGCAAACGCTATGAATTCTCTGGCATCCTGATCAAGGTGATCAGCATAACGACGCTCGAGCAACTGAAGGTAGCTGGCAACCATTCGCAGCGGTTCTTGCAGGTCATGGGAAGCCACATAGGCAAAGCGCTCGAGTTCTTCATTAGATCGGGCAAGCTCGTCTGCTTTCTCAGACAACTGATTTTCCCAACGCTGACGTTCAGTAATATCGATACCGGTGCCGATCAGGATAGGTTTTTCTTCGGTATCCATACGGAACCCGGTAAAGTAATACGGTGTCGCAACACCGCTTTTGGAGACGAATTCTGCTTCAGCATCAGATTGGCCGCTAACAAAAACCTGTTGGATCCTTTCGGCAATAATTGCTTTACCCTCACCTTCAAATAAATCAATCGGATGCATCTGGGCAATTTCTTCATCAGAATATTCCAGCACCTGCGAGAAGTTCTTATTCCAACGTAAAAATTTTCCTTCGTCATCAAACATATAAAACACACCCGGGATGCTGTTGATAATGCGATCGGAAAAATCCTTCTCTCGCAAGACTGCCTCGCGGATTTTTTTCTGTTCCGAGATATCCACTATCGATACAAACACCTTTTCCCAGGAATTTTCATACCCGGGAGCGATAGATACCTTGACGATCGTCCAAATTTGCTCGCCCGCCATTGTCTGATGAATGAATTCCTCTTCAAAGTTCATCTCGCCGTTCCAAAATGTCAATAATTCGCGGCCAAGAATTTCTAAGGATTGATCGACGAAAATATCACCAAATTTTTCCAGTAGCTGCTTTTGGTTATGTGCTTTAAATAATTTCACACTCGCTTGATTTATGCTGATAACTTTGATCAGTTGAGAACATTCCCGAATGGCCTGATTATCGCCTGCGAAGTAAGTTTTTAAATCAACGGTCCCATTGCGGGTTAGGTCAGTAAGGCGTTGACGTACTGCTGAAAAATCTTCTTCCAACAAAGCGATGGGAGATTCTTCAAAGAGACTGCGGAAACGGACTTCATTCAGCTCAGCTTGCGTGCGCGCATCTTCCACGTCCATCATCATATTCATCGTCGCTATCTGCGCTGCTCTCAACTCTTCAGAGACAGCTTCGGCAATCTGGCGGCTTTTCTCGGCATCCTCCATCATGCTCAAGGTGGCCAGTTGAGCTGCTTTGAGATCCTTGGTGCGTTCCTCGACGCGCCTTTCTAGCTCCACGCTACCGGCTTTCAATTCTGCAACAAGCTGGATGTTTTCCTGTTGAGACTCGGCCAAATTAACTGTCATTTGATTAAAAGATTCGGCCAAAAGGCCAAGTTCATCGCTCACCTCAATGTGAATACGGTGCTCAAGGTTGCCGCTTCCGATTTCATCTACGCCGGCTATCAGTCGGTCAACCGGCCTGGTTATGCTTCGGGCGTAGAAGACGCTCAAAGCTGTTACGACCACCCCAGAGATAAAGGCAATTACGGCGATCGTATTGCGAAGTTTATGGATCGGTTGAAACGCATCAGTCTGGTCTACTTCAGTCAACAAACATAGATCATGATCTGGGAGCCAGTGATAGGCGCCCAAAACGACTTCGCCCCTGTAATCTAGATAAATACCCTCCCCATCATCCCCGAGAAGGCAAGCATCGACCCCCTCGGTGTGGGTGGCCTTTTTTAGGGCAAAATCATGCCCAAAACGCGGTTCGGTAACAAAGAAATTGAACTTGTTCACCAGATAGGAATCTTCAGAATCGTTAAGCTCGCTGCGCTTGGTCATAATATCGGACATTTCAGCTAAATCTGCATGGCCAGCAAGAACAGCGATAAGCTCGCCGCTATCATCAAGAATCGGCGTGCTGATATGCAAAACCAACTCACCCTCAGTAATTGAATAGTTTATTTCATCTACATAGGAGGCCTGCTTCCCTTCGAGAAAGAAACTTGCGCTTTCGCGATACTTGCCCTCTAAAGCTGTATCTGTGGAGATGATGATCATTCCATCAACAGCTCTCAAGATTGAAAGATCCAGGAAACCGCCTTCTTCTTCGAGCGTGGGACCAAAATGCTCTTCGATCAATTTGGCATACAGCGTCTGGTATTCTTCATCCTGATTGCTGACATTTTCAGACGACATAAACGCGGTGTAATCTCGCACCAGGGGTCTGCGCGATAACTCGCGCAAGCTGCGCTGATTGGTTTCTATCCATAGCTCAAACTCATCTTCTTTGTGAATATTGATGGAACTTAGATGGTTAAAAACATTCTCTTCGATGGTTCTGCGCCCGTTATCGTACGCCAGAAAACCAACAACCGCCAGAGGCACAATTGTCAGCAATAAAAAGATCAAAGTCAACTTGGTTACTAATTTCATAGGGCTGTTCTCAGCTTTTGTGAGACTGTCAATATTGCATCATCTACCTTCATTATCACTTTCCATCCGTCTGTTCAAGAAACTCAAGCGTAAAAACCTGATCGATGTCAACCGCGCTTTCCAATACACCTTGCTCTAAGAGAATTTCTTGCATGCCCAACCAAATGTCCCGGCGCATCCAGCCAAGCTGGTCTTCTCCGGTGTGGATCAAGGGGACGCTGGCTTCCATCATGCCAACCTGAAGATTCACTTCGAGGTCTGAGTTGTAGATGAGTGCCAATTTGCCCGCTTCAACTGGGTTCTCGATGGCCCAGCGCCAACCCTTAATCGTTGCTCTCACGAAACGCGCGGTCAGATCTGGGCTGGATGCAAGAAATTCATCGGTGGCGAAGATAGTGTCGGAATAGAAGTGAATGCCATAATCATCAGGAAAAATTACATTGAGATCAATTTCCTGGCTCTTGGCGGCCAGCACTTCATTTATCAGATAGCCATTCGATACCTGGATGTCGCCGGTATAAAACGCGTCCAGCCCAGGGTCTCGGCTGATCGTATATTGATCTGGGCTTATCCCCACTTGGGCCATGAGAGCATCAAATATCACTTGTTGATTTGCCCCAACACGAATGGTGGTATTGACAAAATCTTGCGGCCTGGAAATTCCAGAATCTGGCAGCGAAAAATAAACCAGCGGGTTGCGGCGATATATTGTGGCAATGGCTTTGACCGGGATACCTTCTGTCCTGGCGCCCAGCAAGTCATCTGCAGATGTAACCCCAAAATCTGCGCCTCCCTCGACCACGCTATCAATCAATGTGGCCGTCGGGCCTCCTGGAAGGAGTTTGACTTCTATATTCTCATCGGCATAGTAATTTTGCTGAACAGCCGCGTAAAATCCGGCAAATTGTGCCTGGTGCCGCCATTTGAGCTGCACTGTTACCTGATCGGGCTGCTGCTCAACACTTGTAACACCGCAGGCGACCATTGAAGTTGCGATCCAAAAAAGCGCAATACCCAGGCTTAGTGTTCTCCAATTGGAAATAGAAATTCGATATTTATTCGCGTTCATCGCTGATCTTACCTTTCCAGCAAACAACCCTCGGGTTGGTTACTCATTACCATCATTAATAAATTTCAGATCAAAAGGCAGATCCTTTCCTAATTCTTGTGATAACTGATTGACTTGCTGCTTAAGCTTGATCATTTGATGCTCGCGCCCAACGGCCATGCGATTAAAACGTCCCATTTCTTCCATGCGGCTCGCCAGTATCTCTTCAGTTTTCTTGCGATTGAAGGTGTTGGCAAATATATCGCCGATGACCCTGAGCAACTGAACAAAGAGCTGAGGCCAGTCGATATGATCGCCCACTTCCCCATAGAAGCCTATCGCCCCGATTAGTTTTCCCAATGAGAGCAGGGGTACAAATAACAGAGAACGAAAACCGTGCTCTTCGGCCCATTGGCGTTCGCCTTTTGCTTCTAGCGGCAAATCTTCAAAAGTAGCGATCGCGATTGTTTCATGCTTATTCAGCAATTGAGCGTAATAGCCAAATGTCTCGAATGGAAGTTCCTGCAAATATTCAATTTGCGAATCGCCGGCATCAGCGCACCATTCATGGGTATTGGTGATCGTCGTCTGATCATCTGAAAGCAGGAATAGCGAACTGCGCTTGGCACCCACAAATTTTGCGATCCTCGCTAAAGTTATATTAATTTCACCATCCAGGTTATCCAGGGATAGCGTGAGAAATTTATTCGAAATCTCGAACATCAATTGGATCATTTCCAGGCGATTGCGCAATAGATCCTCACTATGCCTGAGGGCAAGTTCGGTTTTGGTTAGCTTTTCAATCGATTCTTCACGCTCCCCAATCATCTCCTGAATGTCGTCGACCATCAAATTAAGCGCGACGGTGAGTTCGGTAAATTCGTCTTCAATATCAGGGACCTGGATCTCTTTGGAAAAATCCCCTAAAGCATAATGTGCTAAATAGGGCGATAGAGAGCCCAAACGAGCAGCCACCTCAGCTTTATATTTTTCGAGTTCAGGATTCATCTGTATTTTCTCCATTCAAATCGATCAACCAATCTAACCTGGCGCAATGTTTTTCGGCCAACTCGTTCGTTGCCCGCAAAATTCCATCGGCAGTGTGCTCATTCAGATTTCCAATAACCATACCCCTTACGATCTTCAATACCTCGTCCCAATGGACATCAAACCATTTTCCTGGTTCGTAGTCTCCTAATTTCAGTACTTCACGATTTTGTCATTCTGAACCCCGCCAGGGGTGAAGAATCTCCAACGAAGGGCGGAAGACTCTTCGCTTCGCTCAGAGTGACACTGAACTCGTGATCTATTGAATTTCAGTAGATCACGAGTTCAGTGTATTTGCGAATCTGAGATCGACTGAATTTACACGACATCTTCTTGTAACCAATCCAACGCTTGCTCATCTGTTGAGAAATGTAGGGCATTCTTCTGGCCCGCAGCCACAGAGATAAAATTAGCCACAGTTCGAATAAAGACAGAAGCACCCGAAAGTGCGTATTTGCGAATGCTGGGATGCGCCGAGGCTTCAGCCAGAATCTTGCGCGCTTTAGAAGTGGCCTGGGTCATTTCGCTCAAATTAATCAGCCAATCGATTTTCCCACCGTAGTGTTGGGCAATCCTGGCTGTCTCTAACAAAATGAAATTTGCTGAGGCTTCATCAATTGCACCAACTGCTTTGGCACGCGCAATCCCAAGATCTTCGTCCCACCAGATACTGTGCTCTTGAAAACTACGGATATTATTGATTGTTTTCATTCTTCCAGTAACCACCTGAGAGCCTCTTCTTCTGTCGGAAATTGTCTGGTATTTTTCCTACCAGTTGCGGCCGTGCTCGGATTTACGAGCGTGCGCATGAATGTCGAACCGCCAAAATAGGCAATTTTGCGTATATCTTTATGCTGTCTAATTTTTGCCACCGCTTTTCTAGCCCTGGGCGTAACCTTGGCAATTTGATTCATCGGTATCAACAATGCCAATTGAGCCTGATCCTGTTTTACTATTTCATCTAAGGTGCTCAAAATCCAATCAACTGATTCCAAATTTATTTGCCCGGCAGCCTGCACGCGCAAAACACCATTTTCATCGTTCCACAAAAGGGTAAGTTCTTTAAATTTTCGAATGTGTTCAGTCATCTTTCAGCCACCTCAGTGCTTCTTTTTCAGTTGCAAATTGACGCACGTTATTACGGCCGATTGCCTTGGAGATCAAATTGATCAATGTTCGCAGAATGATTGATGCGCCTACGTAGGCAAATTTACGAATATCTGGATGCTCTCTTAACTCGCCGAGGATTTTCCTGGCTTCTAAAGTTGGCTTGGTAACCTGGCTCATATCGATCAACAATTCCACCTGTTGCTCAAATTCTTTGGAAATTTCGCCAATGGTAGTAAGAATCCATTTCACTGTATGCGCATCAGGTTGGTCCATACCTGTTATTCGCAAGATGGTTTCATTTTCAATCCAGGATATGGTGTTTCCTTTGAATTCTCTCTTGTTGTGTTCCATATGTCACTCTTCCAAATACGACATCTCAAACTCTGGCTGACGACCTAATTCTACTAATAACTGATTGACACTCTGTTTTAGCTCGATGACGCGCTGCTCGCGTCCCAGCGCAAGACGGTTGAAGCGTTCCAACTCTTCCATGTGTTTGGCAAGCTCATTCTCCGTTATTTTCCGATTGGTAATATCTTGGTTTATCGCTACCACACCAATTTGGTCGCATACTTCATTCTTTATTACCGAAACAGATGAATTGAGAAATATCTCAGTTCCATCCCTGCGGTGATGAATAGCTTCTCCGCGCCACATTCCATGATCGACCAAGTGCTGGTTAAGTTCTCCTCTTGATTCTTTGGGATACTTGGGCTTCACGATTTTAGCAAATGGCTTATCGATCACTTCGTCAGCTTTCCAGCCGTACATTTTTTCTGCAGCCAAATTCCAACTTGTAACAATAAAATTCATGTCCGTGGCAATGATGGCCTCGCTGGCATTATCGACCAAAACGCGAAATTTTTCCTCGCTGACACGCAGTTGCTGAGTACGCTGCTCTACGCGCTGCTCCAATTCGGCGGCCAATGAATTAGTTTCATTGTACAAACTTACTTTTTCAACACCAATGGCAATTTGATTACCAATCGCACTAAATAAATCTAGCCACTCTTCATCAAAATAATCTTCCTGAAAAGCGCCTAATCCCATCGAACCCAGCACATGATCAGTGGCTTGTAGTGGAACGACAACCGCCGATTTAATCTGTTCTTTCTCAATAAATATCTTCAATGCATCGGGGTATTCGGATAAATTATTCATCACCAGTGGTTGTCCAGATTGAACAACCCGGCCAAAAAATCCCTCCCCCACCTCCGCCCGGCTGGCTGCGTCCGCAAACTCAGGGCTGAGGCCGCGGTGGCAAACCAGCTCAAGCCCATCAGATTGCTCGTTTAACAGATATATCGCCGCAGCCTCGACCCCGATGGCCCGCAAACTTTCGTCAACTGAGCGGTTGAGTATTTCATCGACATCAATCGATTCGTTGATGATGCGGGCAATGGAATTAAGCGCCTCTAATTCTGCAAGGCGGCGCGATAAATCGGCTTCCATTTTCACTTGGTGGGATATATCGCGAATGGTGCTGATATTTATCTTCATGCCCCTAAACTCGAAACGATTTGCCGATATCTCAACAGGGAATATTGTGCCGTCTTTTCTCTTGTGATACCTAAGGCCCACACTTCCTCTGCCAGATGCATCATCAGATTTCTGTTGGGAAAGCTCCTGAATTGCCTGGCTAGTTTTGTCCGGTTCTCCTGATAGCTGAGGAGCGGACATGCTTAGCAATTCTTGACGGCTGTAGCCATACATCGCCATTGCTGCCAGGTTGGCATCCATGATTTCCAGGGTGCTTTCATTGACCATGAATATCGTATCTGACTCCGCTTCGAATAGCGTGCGATAGCGTTCTTCGCTCTCGCGTAAAGACTCTAAATTGAGCGTATTTTCGAGGGCAACAGAAGATTGATTAGCAAACGCGGTGACAATTGGGATATCCGCCTCAGTCATGCTATTTCCGGCCACCATTAGAATCCCAAAGCTCTCTCCAGCAACGCGCATCGGGGCCAAAATGCCTTGACGAATGTCTGCCAGCGACAGGAGTTGCTCGGTCATGGGACGCTGTATTTCAGGCAAAGCCTCAAAAATCGGGTCCACAAATGGTTCAACAAATAGCGCGTCTTTGGATAACAACACACGCTGATACAGCCCATCTGGGCATACATCAAAGCTATAGTCGGCAGCCGGAAAACCCATCACCTTCTCAACTTTACGCAATAATTTAGAATCCATCACAACGACAGGCGCAGTCAATTGTTTTTTATCCTTACTGAGCACTAAAATAGCCGCATAATATCCAATTTCCGCCCAGCGATCCCCAACAATTCGATAGATTTGCTCCGCAGATTGGGCCAATTGCACATCTTGGGCAGCTTCACTTAATGCCAATAGATGGCGTTGGCGCTTCAGAATTTCTCCTAATGATATGTTCAGCTCCATTTGTGAGCGTGCATTTTCGAGCGCTATTGCAGCCTGGGTGGCAAATGCGCACATCGGGCCGAGATCCTTTTCGGTCATATTTCGACCGGTAACCATCAAAAACCCAAACAGACTACCGGATATTTCCAGAGGCGCAAAAATAGATTGCTCGATTCCCAGCATTCGAGCGACCTGCCCAGCAACGGGCCGTACCGTTACTGGCAAAGCCTCGCGCAGCGATTCGCCAGCTTGCGCTCGAAATTCTGCCTGGCCACGTTCAACCAGTTTTCCAAAGCGGCCATCTCCGTCGAATGCAATGCGGTGGCCAATTGCGGATAAACCAACTAAGTTTTCCGCCGCCTTCATAATCTCTTTGGCATAAGTTGAGTGAATAATTTCAAGATACTCCCGCCCTGCACTCAGCCTAAATACCATTGAACCGTACCCCAAATTGGTCAATTCCTTGCCGACGATATCAAACACATCTTCCGGCGATTGTGCGAGCTGCACCGACTGCGCAGCCTTAGATAGCGACATTAACAAACGCTGATTATGGTCGGCTTGCTCCAAAGAGATTTGCAATTTCTCCTCAGTGTGAACTTTTTCGGAAATATCCGTTATCACATCTGCCAGAAAGAGCGGCTCCCCCTGATCGTTGGGAATTAGGAAATAATTTTCTGCCACCTGAAATCTGTGCCCGAATTTCGAGATTAGTTCAGTGGTTCCGGACCAGTGGCCTTCTCTCATTACTAATGGCAGAATTTCCTTGGTGAGCATCGGCAGATATTCTTGCGTGTAGTATGTTTTCAATGGTTTTCCGTGCACAGCATCGAGCGAATCTTCCCCCAACATCTCTAACAAAGCTGGGTTTAGGTAGGTGATATGGCCATCTAACGTTGCCATGCCAAACCCTTGTTTGGAGTTCTCAACGAAGCGGCTAAAGATATTAATTTGTTCCTCAGCTTGTTTCTGATCAGTAATATCTGAAGCAATCCCTCCAATTCTGACTGGTTCTCCCTCTTCATTGTAAATTATGCGTTTGCG
>JADHTJ010000115.1 GCA_016785015.1 Anaerolineales bacterium | reverse complement strand
AGCAGCTGCAAAACACATCTCATCAGTGATCGTACTGGCACGCACATCGAGTGTACCGCGGAAGATGCCGGGGAAGCCCAGCGAATTATTGACCTGATTGGGGAAGTCGGAACGACCAGTGGCGACAATTCGAGCGCCAGCATCAATAGCTTCCCAAGGCCAGATTTCTGGCACTGGATTAGCGCAGGCAAAGACAATGGGGTCGTCAGCCATGGCTGTGATCCATTCCTTTTTGAGTACGTCTGGGCCAGGTCGCGAGAGAGCAATAACCACATCGGCACCTTTCATGGCTTCGGGGATGCCGCCTTCACGCTTCTCTTTATTGGTCGTCTGGCATAGTTTCCACTTATCCACGTATTCGGCTTTGCGCATCTCCAGGTCTGTGCGGTGCATCCCCAGGATGCCTTTGCTGTCGACCATAAAGCATTTGGCGGGATCGCCTCCCCAACCAAAGATCAATCTCGAGCAGGCCACATTCGATGCACCACTGCCAATGAAGGCAATTTTGACTTCATTCATGGGCTTGTCTACGATCTTGAGAGCGTTAATCAACCCAGCCAGAGTAACA
The DNA here is from genome assembly GCA_016785015.1 of Anaerolineales bacterium. GTDB lineage: Bacteria > Chloroflexota > Anaerolineae > Anaerolineales > UBA11858 > NIOZ-UU35. The sequence continues at coordinate 15,043 of JADHTJ010000115.1, read as the reverse complement.
GTCGCGGTGCCTTGTTGGTCATCGTGCCAGATGGGGATTTCGGCCTTTTCGCGCAGAGTATCCAGGATACGGAAACATTTGGGTTGGGATAAATCTTCCAGATTCACCCCACCAAACCCAGGCTGCAGCATCATCACGGTTTTGATAATGTCATCGGGATCTTTAGTATCCAGCATGATCGCGACGCCGTCAACACCACCTAGGTATTTATATAGCAGGGCTTTGCCTTCCATCACTGGCAGACCGGCTTTAGGGCCAATATCACCCAGGCCCAAGACACGAGTTCCATCGCTAACCACGGCTACAGTATTCCACTTGTTGGTATATTCATACACCAATTCAGGATCTTTTTCGATAGCCCGACAGGGTGCTGCTACCCCAGGGGTGTACCAGATAGCGAAGTCATTGAAATCTCTTACTGAACATTTCAAATTTGTTTCGACTTTGCCCCGGTAATAAGGATGTAATGCCATCGCATCGGCTGAAGGCTTTTTTGCCTTAGCCAGAAGCTCATCGACATTAACTTCAGGTTTTTCTGACATATTGATGATCCTCCTAAAAGACAATCGGTTACCAGATCGAATTTTCTGATATCCGATTGTTTGCTACTGCTCCAGGTATGAATCTGCGTAAATTACCTGGTTGAGTAAGATCTGAACTGTCTTCCATACGGCGGCCTGTTCAGGGTCGCTCATATCCACATCGTCGATTGTGGAAATTTCCATGTTGGCAATACGATCATTAATGGTCAGGTACAACTTGTTAAGAGGGGTGCTCTCATCGCGTGCTTCAATGACTCGGATAACTTCCATCAACTCTTCTTCAAGTGGATTAGCGATCATCATCTCCAAGCCAGCGCCCATCACCATGGCGCAGTAAACACTGTTGATCAACGGGCGGTTTTTGTGGGGTACCGCGTTAGAGACGTTGGAAAGCCCAACCGAAATCATCGGTGGCGGATCCCAGGCATATTGAATCGTACGAATGGCTTCAATCAGTTCCGGGCAATATTCCTGACATCCAGAAACAGTCAGCACCAAGGGGTCGATGATCAAATCTGTGATGGGATAATCCAATTCTAGACAACGGGGAATGAGATGTTCTAAGGCAATATTGACGCGCTCATCAGCCCCCACCGGGATGCCGCTTTTCAACATTGTCAACGCGATCATCTTGGCGTTGTATTTCTTAGCCAATTCGGGTATGGATTCCAAGCGCTCAGATTCAGCTGATGTGGAGTTAAGGATCGGCTGAGCTTTAGTAATGGTCTTAAGCGCAGCTTCCATGCCGTTGACGTTGGTCGTGTCGATACACAGGGGCACATCAACCACCATCTCAACAGTTTCTACCATCCAGGGGAATACTTCTTCCCAATCCTTCTTGCGCGGACCCAGGTTCAGGTCAACACACTGCGCGCCAGCCTCAACTTGTTTTAGTGCCGCCGCCTTGAAATATTCGCGGTCGCGATTTTTGAGCGCTTCCTTGACTGCTGGCGAGATAATATGGATATTCTCTCCAATTATATACATATGTGTCACTCCTTTTCAAATAAGCAAATCAGCTAATAAGCAAGGATTTACTTGCATATTTGATATGTTCTGATTTGTTGCTACTTCTCCATTGCCGCGGCGACAGATGGGAATAAGTTCATATCTGTGTGAGGCAAAAATAAAGCCGACATAAATGCATCGTAAAATGTATTATCGGCTGAAAGTTCGATATATGTCATCCGGGCTGCAATTTCGGAGATGCGACGGCGCAAGTTGTGATCAATCAATGCCAGGTAGGCTCCACGGACTGATGTGTTGCCTAAGAACTGGAACCGATCCCAATCCACATCCGGCAACAAACCAATCTCGACAGCTTTCTCAACGTTGATATATTTCCCAAAAGAGCCGCCGATCAAAACTTGATCTACAGTTTCCAGGGGGACGCCTACACTCTCTGCTAAAACTTTGAAACCGGCATAGATGGCAGCCTTGGCGCGCAACAGGTTATCTACATCTACATTCGTAATGACGATGTCTTCACCATGTTTGGTCTCATTTGCCCAGGCAATGACATACTCGCTGCCGTGATCACCCTCCCTCACGCGTGGGGAGGCGAGTTTGGTGTTGATACTGCCCCTTTTGTCGACCACGCCGGTCAGGAACATTTCGGCCAAGAGAGAGATCAATCCACTGCCGCACAATCCGCGTGGTTTGACTCCGCCAATAACGCGGCTAGATGGGTCATATGTCTCATCATTAATCCAGACTTCTTCAATGGCGCCCTTAGTGGCGCGCATACCGTGAAGAACACCGGCCCCCTCAAAGGCAGGACCAGCCGAACAGGCGCAAGTCACCAGCCAATCACTGGAGCCAAGTACGATCTCACCGTTGGTACCCACATCCATGAAGAGGATCACTTCTTGAGAATAATCCATGCCCGAAGCTAATACGCCTGCACTGATATCCGCGCCAACGTAACTAGCCACGCCGGGCAAGCAATCCACGATCCCTCGAGGATGAATATCCAACCCCATATCCTGGGCAAACATCGACGGAATATGATTCACCACAGTGACAAAGGGGGTCAACCGAATGCTAGACGCCGGGATGCCCAAGAGCAAGTGCATCATGGTGCTGTTCCCAGAGATGGTAGCTTTGATGATCTCTCCCGGTTTTGCTTTAGCACGTTTGCACGCCCTTTCAAGGAGTTCGTTGATTGTCCCCATGACCATGCCGCGCATTTTCTCATCGCCGCCATCTTTGCTGGCGAAAATGATCCTTGAGATGACATCTTCTCCCCGTGAGATCTGCTGATTATATTCTGCCACTTGGGCGCGTACTTGTCCGCTGAGCAGATCGGTCAGCCAGAGCGAGACTGTGGTAGTACCAATATCGATGGCCACTCCCCACAGGGGGGTGGCCGCTGGGATGTGTCCTGGATAGATATCTAATAACTCTGCTGGACAATCCGGGCAATCCCAGGTTTTGGCGTTGAGTACAGCAGTGACTTTCCATTCACCCTCGCGAACCACACCGCCAATTTTGCGCAGCATCTCTAAACTAGTTTTTAGATCGGTCACGCCAGCTTGTTTGCGAGCTGCGGTTTGCAGGCGACTCCAGTCATCTGTCTGGTCGTCCATGCTGGGGGGCATCAGGTTCAGGTGCAATCGGCGAATAGTTTGTGATTGCTGAGGGTCGTAGCCTTCTGGGACAACGACCTCCGCGGCGGTGCGGTCGGTAGTAAGTCGTCTTTCAATTTTTTCTTGAGGGGGTACGATTATTTCAGAATCGCTCTCAATGACTGATTGACACGCCAGAGCGTAGCCTTTAGCTACATCCTCCGTTGACAAACGTAGTGTGCTGCGACGACGGACATCTCCGTCTGTGACTTTGACAGCACAGCGTCCGCAACGGCCCTGTCCTCCGCAGGGTTGATTAATTTCAACACTGCTTTGTGCAGCAGCTTCAGTGACCAGAGTTCCCGTCGGGACCTGGATAGGTTCTTCAGCGATATCGAATTTTACAGTATGTTGGGCCATTTTAAGTGGGGAGTGGGGAGTGGGAAATGGTCAGAGAAAATTTCTGCCCACTCTCCACTACCCACTGTTCACTGATTAGACGGCTTGCTTCATGTATGCAGGAAGATCAACGGCTTCGCGCGGCCCGACAAGCACGTTCCAATCAGGGAGTTCTTCTTCGAGTTCACCTGACAAAACGGCTGTATGACCGGGGAGAACAATATTCTTTGCGCTAACTTTGTCCCCAACTTCGAAACGTTTGACATCTTTGGCAATACGCTCAGCATCGAACTTGCCAGCAGCCCAGGCTGTCAGCACGCTCATGCCTTCAGATTCCGTGACCAGCAACCAGGCTGGAAGACCTGCGCTCTCAACTTCATTGGCTACACTAAAGTAGGTAATGCTGAAGTTGGTGGTGATCAGGACAGGCGATTCGGGGGTCGGGTTATTGATCTCGTAGACCCCAGGCTGCACCTGGATAGGTTTCTGCGGATCGGTGTAGATATTCTCGCGCAGAACCAAGAGTGGATACACAGTTTCAGGGCTGAAATGATCCAGCACAATAAAGCCACTGTATTTACCAATGGCTTGAGCAGCCAGAATAACTTCCGTAGCAGGATCACCGACATCACCAGGGAAGCTGATGATGGGATAACCTAAGGGGCGGAAATTAGATTTTATTGCCAGACGTCGGGCAACTGTGTTGGCGGTCAGTGTCCCACGGAACCCGCGCTGGGAAGGCGAAAGCACAAGGTCATTGACGCCAGCTTCGGTGAGCTTACCGGTTAGATCAGTCATCTCATCGATGGTATCAGCCTTTACAGTCAGGGCCGCGTTGTACTCTATTGCTAAATTGGCCATCACTTGCCAGTTGTCAACTGTGGCCTGGCCAATCATGGGTTTTTCACCCTCATTGAGGGCGGCCAAACCAGCTTTGAGCGTGTCTGGCTCCCCAATGAGAATCACAGGGCGGTGGCTGGCTTCACGAACAGCTTTGACTGCACCAGCAAAACGCTGTGCTGAGCCTGTCGAAGCATCTCCACCATTGGCCTGAATAACAAAACCGCTCATCTCCAGGTCGATGCCCACATAATCAACTTTGTAGGCATCAACAGGGGAAACTTTGGCTTTGATCTCTTCGGGACTCTCGTTGTCGTACACCCTCAAGAACAGGCCGGGATGACTGTAATAGGTTTTCTCGTGGCGAAACATCACCACCTCGTTGCCAGCTTTGACTTCATTTCCATTGGAGCTGATCACGAAGGGTCGCACCGGAGGTGCCGCGGCTTCGGAAAGCTGCTCCATAGCTTCGTCGCTGACATGGGGGCAGAGAGATAACTCAACTTGTTTAGCTGCCAGTTTCATCGCAAAGGCAAGACATGTAGGAAAATCACAGTCTTTGCAGTTGGTTTGAGGCAGCAGTTTGTAGATTTGAATTCCTGATAGTGCCATGTTTTATCTCCAGAAGACCTGGAAGGTTTCCCCGAAGGGGCCTTCCAGGTCTATATGATCATTATTCTCCCATCAAATCCTCAATGGCCTTTTGAGTACGGCACAAGCTCTCGGGGTGGCGTACCACCACGATGTCAGCGCCGGACTCGATTAGCATGACCGATGTCAAGGTTTCCCAGGTGATGGCTCGTTCAAGCCAATCGCCCCATTCTTCGGGGACATCTGTGCCAACCTTGGCTTCCTTGGTCTTCCAGCACTCTTCGCCGGGAGTGACCAGCATAGGCATTTGGGTCATGCTATCTCCCTGAAGGGCGGCCAATCGCAGGCGTTCCATCACGGAGTAACCGTATTCGAAACCGTAACCCAGAGCACCGGTAGTCGGGTCCATGATCACGCGTTCCAGGGACAAACCCATGTCGCTGATGAGGATGTTGAGCTGTTTAGCTAAGTTGACATCCATGGCAGTGCGGGCATTAACCAGATGATCATTGGCCAGCGCAGCAGCCACAATGGTGCGATAATTTTTGTCTTCGCACAACCCGAGCAGTAAACGCTCGCCCTTGCAAGCATCGGCAACAGGCACCATAAGTGTATTATCAATTTCAGCCTGGCCGGGGCCAAAGACAGCTACGGGTAAGCCTGTAGCAGCCAGTACCTTCTTGACCGCGGCGACAGCTAATTCAGGCGTATTGGGATTGCCTTCGGCGTCTGTGAGGGATAGGGTGAGCAAGATCAGGTCGGCGCCAGCCGCTTCAGCGGCCTTGGCCCAGTCGCCGGGATCATTGACTGCATCGCCCCATTTCTCGATAAGCAGGTCAGACCAGTCATCGGGACGGCGGTCTTTGATCTCGATAGCTACAACAGGGGCATGGGGCATCTGTCCCTCGAAATCCATGAAGGGCATGGCAGATTCGCCACCGATGGTGACTGTCTTGGTGCGGGTGCCGCCTTCAGCAGCGGTTGCGCCAATGGTCACTTGGCGTACTGTGCCGGACCATTTTTCTTTAGCAATCTGTGTCTTGGTGCCCTCGGGCAGCCACTCTTTATCTTTGGGAAGCTCGACTTTGACCGGAGCTTCAGGTGCGACCTCAGGAGGGGGTGCTGCTACCGCTGGCACAGCTGGAACTGCTACCTGAGAGACATCCACATCACCGAGCTCGGCCAGTGCCCCTACCAACGAGCCGATCAATGTGGTCACGGCGCGCTCAAGACGTTCGACGCGCTGTTCAACGGAGCCACTTGGTGCAGGGGTGCTTGGGAGCGTGGGAGCCACGGGAACTGGTGGTACAGGTACAGGAGCTGCTGGCACATCAGCCTTAGCAGGCTCTTCTGCCTTGGGTGCAGGGTCCTCTTCCTTGGTAACAGCCGCTTCAACAACGGCTTCCGCCTGAGCAATGACATCATCGGCACCATCCACAGCAGCAGATTGGGCAACCATGGGTCCCATATCCAACACGGGGTGATCTTTTTGTTTGACCCAGTCGACCAACTCTTCAACCGTGGTAACCGAGTTGCCATCAGCGATGCGGTCCATCAGATCTGGAACGCCTTCTCGCTCGGCGACAACTTTGAATTCTTCGGCCATACTCTCTTTGAGATTAGCGCTCATCCAAACAACGCGCTTGAAGCCGCCATCCGCAGAGATGAATTTAGGGCTGACCAAATAGAACTTACCAACACCCATCACACCGGGGGTTTGTACACCACCACCGGCCATACCAGCCAGGGTGCTGAATTTCATGCCCATAGGGGTCATGCCAGTATCTTCTCGACCAACGATGAAAACACCCTCGACCTCGGGGATGTACATAACAATACATTCAAAGCAGCCGCAGGCGGTCATGGGGTTCTCCATGATGGAGTACATGGAGACGTCTTGCACAGCACCATGCGAGCCAACCTTGGCGTAATCCAGGGTTCCGCTCCAATAGCCGATCTCGGGATCGAGCAGTTTTCCCAACCCGATGGGCTGGTTAGGTCCAGTGGGGTTGATGTTGAAGGAAGCTTTGCAGTCCAACCAGTTATAGGCACCGCACAAGCCCAATCGCTCTGGGCTGACGATACAAACATGGTCAGGGGCAAATGATTGGCACAGGGTACAGGAGTAGAACTCATCAACCGCTGTGTCGGTCAGGTCGGCCAGACGCTTGTTTCGGTAGTCGTAGGCTTCACGGGCTATACCCAACCATTCTTCAACTTTATCAGGCTCGGTATACAGGGTGACGCGCACTTTATCGAGTATAGCGCCAAATTCGGCGTGCAGGCGGGCGTGTAAGATCTTGCCAAAGCCTTCCAGATCGAAGCCTTTTTCGACGGCTTCGCGCGAGATGCGGATCCAGGTGATATCACGCTGACCGATGTGTTGTAGGCCAGAGCCGCCGTTGATGAAGTAGTGGATCTGACGTTCGAGCACTGGCTCGAAGTCGTCCTGCATTTTGCGTCCGGCCACATCCACAACGATGCCTAAATCCATAAATCCCTGATCTTCAACATCATCGAAGGTAGGACCAACGATCTGAATGACACCATCGGTAACATCGTCCATATCCATCATGCGCAGGTATTCGAAGCAGCGAGAGTGTTTGCCGCCAAATTCAACGCGCATATCTGCCTTGCGGACAACTTCGCCCTCAAAGGCTGAACCGTAAGGAATGGGTACGGGCACTTCAGTCATCTTGATCTTGACGCCGCGCACCTCGATGCATTTCTGCACCAGGCGTTCAGCGCGTTCGAGATCGTCTGCGCCGCTGATTTGATCGAAGGGCATGGAGATGACGTGTTCGTAATCTGTCACGCCAGTCGGCAGGATTTCGGGGATGACTGTGTCAGCAATGACGGGGAAGCCAAAGTTGATCGCTCCAGCGGCTGCGGCATATTTGAGGTCATCGACCTCGCCCAGAGCTAGCACGAAGGCAAACACGCGCTTCTTGTTGTAGAGCAAGATATCGCGGGCCTGACCAGCATCAATACCGCCAAAGGTCAATGCCGAACGAGTGGCAAAACCAAGGGCATAGATTGCGCTAAGAGTATCTGTGCCAAAGGGGATTGTGTAGGTGTCATAACCTAGCTCAACGCCTTCTTCTTGAAGTTGGTGGATGATACTGCGTCCGTTGACGTTACCAGCCAGGAAGATCAAGAGACTGCGCTGCTGTAGCTCGCGCACAATCTTGACGGCGACTTCGTTGGATTTTGCTGCTCCCACAATGGCAGCGAATCCGGGCATACGGCCATCGACCAGGGCAATACCCCATGAGCGGAGTTGGATGTCATCGATGGGACCGTTGAGGTGGTTCGCTGGCCCACCGCCATTATCAAGGTCAGGGTAGGCTGTACCACCGGCTAATTCAATGCCGGGGAAGGGTTCAGGTTGTAAGCCGTACACAAATCGTACAGCTTCGATAACTTCGGCAGCAAGCAAAGTGGCCATACCGCTATCCAGGGTTTCACCCAGATAAGGTGTCCATTTGCTTTCCGAAGGAATCGGGTGAAGCAGTGCCCTGGCATGATCCAGAGCTTCCTTGATCTGGCCCAAGGTGGTCACTTCCAGACCAGTCATACCGTAGATCGTTGGCAGGTAGTAGGCCGTATTAGGAAACTCAACTATGGTATCCGGGCCTTTTTCCTTCAATGCTCTATCGAGCATCAGTTCTGCTTCCATCACTAAGGCGTTGGAGCCACGAATGGCACGCGTTGCAATGTATTTTGACATGTGGTTCCTCCTAATCTGCCGCTACGCCGTAGATTGCTTCACGGCGCTCTGAGAGGGGCAGTTCTTCCAATTCGAGCATACGGGCGTCTCCGCTCTCCCCGAAGCGATCAGGATCGTATTCGGGTAAGCCGAGATCAGCTCGTTTCTTATCGATATGTTCCAGGGTGGCTTTGATCATCTCATCGGGGTCGGGGATGAATTCCAGCTTTCCACCGTAGATCTCTTCCCAACCTTCGCTGATGTGTTTCAGCACTATGTCGCTGTCGGACATTCGGTCGGGCATACCACTAACAGGAGATGCACCACCAAAGATGACGTAAGCACCTGATGCTACACAGTAGGTAGCAATGGCAAGTGCTTTTTCGGACATCCACTCTGGGGCCAGGCCAACCGCGGGCACCTGATCAATATCGTCACCCAGGCCGCCTTCCTCGACAACCTGCGTGAGCACGGTCAGGATGCGGGTGTTATCCACACAAGAGCCCATGTGCAATACTGGCGGGATGCCAATTGCTTCACAAACTTCTTTCAGTCCGGGGCCAACTTTGTCCAGCCCAGCTTCGCCAAGCAGATAACCTAACTTGGCAGAAGCGATAGCGCCACAGCCGGTCTCGACAACCAGCACATCCTGCTTGAGCAATTCCCTGGTTACGTAGGTGTGCAGCCAATCTTGCTGTGTGCGTGGGTTGTTACAACCCACAATGGCGGCCACGCCACGGATGCGCCCAGACATAACAGCGTCATTGAGCGGGCGGAAAGATGAACGGTAAGAGCCGCCCAACATGTAGTTGATATATTCGTGGGAAAAGCCTGGGATCAGATCTTCCTTGTCACTTGGAATTTGAGTCTTGCCGCGGTTTTTATAATTGTCAATAGATTCTTTGAGAATTTGCTTGGCAATTGTCAGCGCTTTGTGCTCATCAAATTCAATGTGAGTGGCACCCTTAATTTTCACTTTAGGAGAAGTCGTGATGATCTTGGTATGGAAGTTCTCTGCCAAACCGACCAGGGCCTGCATAATGCACTGCACGTCCACCACCATAGCCTCGACCGCGCCAGTCAGGATGGAAAGTTCTTGATGCAGGAAGTTGCCCGCAGCAGGAATGCCCTGGCGCATAAGGATTTCATTGGCTGTGCAGCAAATACCAGAGAGCTGCACGCCCTTGGCGCCTGCCTTCTTAGCATACTCGATGATCTCAGGGTCTTGCGAAGCAGCCACAATCATCTGGCTGAGGGTGGGCTCGTGTCCGTGGACGACCACGTTGACCATGTCCTCTTTCAAGACACCCAGGTTGGCCTGCCCTAAAATGGGGGCCGGTGTGCCGAAGAGGATATCGGAAACATCAGTGGCAATCATGCTGCCGCCCCAACCATCAGCCAGTGCAGTTTTTACAGCGTGCTGCAAGATGTGTTCAGCATCTTGATCGTCACCAACGTGGGTGCGGTGCAGAGCTTCAACAGTTTCTCGATCAATGCCGCGCGGCCAAACGCCTTGTTCTTTCCAGATTTTTTTACGTTTTTCAGGAGCGCGAATTGCAGGGATAATCTCGCCTTTTTGCTGTCCGAATTGAGCAATATAGAGGTCAGCCAATTCGTCGGCGATTTCTTCTGGGGAACGTCCCTCGATTTCAATATCGTAATAAGAAGCCACGTTGCGCAACTTGGCAACATCGCGGATGTAATAACCTTCGGCTTCGCCGTTGGCAGCCGCCTTGAGGGTGAATGCCATGTCGCGCCCATGGTCGGAGTGTGCCGCTGCGCCAGCAGCTATGGCACGGGTCAAGTTACGGGCCTGAATGGTGTCAATCGTAGCGCCGCAAACGCCTGTCTGACCTTCTTTGGTCAATCGGCAGGGGCCCATACCGCAAATTTTACAGCACATGCCTGCCCCACCGATATTGCAAGGGGGCATTTCGTCAGCACGCGTAAAGGCTGTGCCAATGCCCAACTCCTCAGCCCGGATGATCATTTCCTGGGCTGCTGGATCAGCGCTTTGTTCTTGGGGGGTTCGTTTTTTCTTTGCCATGGATTACTCCTCGTCCATACCTTTAATGGGTTCCATGCCAGGGCAAGGCCAAAGGGGGCGTCCCGCGTGTTCTAATCCCTGCCCAAAACTGACTACATGGCTAGTTTGAGCGTAAGATTCCGTATGGCGGAAGAACGATCCCTTGCCATTGGCCTCATTGGCAGGTATATCTGTCTCTTCTGGAATGGGCAGAGTGCCGATATATCCAGATTCTTCTAACTTTGCAACAATTTCTGCCTTTTTGATTTTCTTAGAATTATAGGTTACCTCAGCAGCGCGAAATCCACTGCTGGCATACACCTCTTCTACACCGTCCAAGTCAAGCAAAATGCGCCTGACTTCTACGACGTGATGATCACCGTACATTGCCGGTAGATCAATCGTTGTAACAGTCATAGGAAATCCTCCTTAGTAATTAAGTAAATCAGAATGTTACATTTTATATTTTCGGGGAGGTAGGTTTTAAACAAAAAGGCAGAGTCAGGCGCGTTTAGTACACACCAGTTCTGCCTTCATTAGCAAACAACGAATTTGCTCGATCGTAGTGTATACGTGAGCCACTTCTCATGGAAAAATTACGCTCCAGTTTGTGCTATTGTGTTTTTATTTACAACATGCAAAAAAACCTACGAACTCCGATGCTAGTATAAGGAAATAGTATGCATATCGTCAGTATGTACTATCACAAATCCAGAGGATATTTGTCATAAATAGAAAGTTATTAAAATGCTCCTAAAATATGACTGATTTTTGCTCTTAGAATCAAAGTCAAAGTTTCTCTAGGATCCGCCGTGGTAAGGGGCCACATTTGGGGGTAGTGGGGTGCGGAGCACGCCCCCTACCCCTAAATGTGATCTCTCTCACGGCAATTCCATAGAACCAAGTCAAACTCCGTTGTCGAATGTAACTGCCATGATAAAATCAACTTGATTTCAGATATATTTTGTAACCTTTGGTATAGGACAGCATCTAAATGAGTAATCAGGCTCGCATAGAAGAAAATTTTTCACTTGAAGCACTACAAAATGGGGATCCGGCCGAATTTGCACGGGTCGTGGAGGCCAATTCCGGATATGTTTATCGTTTAGCGATGAAGATGCTCCAAAACCCTCAGGATGCTGAAGACATATTGCAAGAGACTTTTATCAAAGCTTATAAGGCTTTCCCCAATTTTAATGGAAGATCGAAGATTTCCACCTGGTTGTATCGCATCGCTACCAATGAAGCCTTGATGTTCTTACGCAAGAAGCGCCCAGATACCATCTCGGTAGAAGTACCAAAGGAAGATGATGGTGATGAAATCCAAAAACCAATCCAAATTGTAGATTGGTGCTGCCTCCCCGAAGCTGAATTGATGTCTGACGAAGCCAAGAAATACCTCGGCGAAAGTGTCGATCAATTACCTGAGAATTTGAAGATGACCTTCATTTTGCGAGATATTGAAGGCCTTTCTACAAGAGAGACTGCTGAAATTTTGGAAATCAGTGAAACTGCTGTAAAAACTCGTTTGCACCGGGCGCGCTTACAACTACGTGAAATTCTGACTTCCTATTATCGAGAACGTTTACCAGAAACAGTGTGAGAAGAAGACATGAAAGATCACAAACATGATGAGAATTGCCACCATTTCTTAGATTCTCTGTCCGATTACGTGGACGGTGAATTGAAAGCTGAGCTATGCCAGGAACTCGAGCGACATATGGCAGATTGTGATGACTGTCAGATCGTTATCGATACGCTCAAGAAAACGGTATCACTTTATAAAGAGGCTGCAGAGGAACCCGCTATCCCATCCGATGTGCGTGTACGCCTGTTTCGTCGGCTGAAATTAGATGATTACCTGGGTGAGGCCCAAAAAGAAGTCGCTGAATAATTTCGTAATCCAAATCTTAGTCAATCGTCCTTTGCTGAAAGCTTGGGGCGATTATTCTTTAAAGTAACCTTTTTGTACTCAAGCGCATCTAAGGGGATGAATTTACACATTTTGGAGTTTATGATGACGAAAACAGAAACAAAAAAGAAACAACCTCGTGTGATCATGTTTACAACACCAACCTGTGCTTATTGCACAACGGCAAAACAATACTTCAAGCAGCAAGGCGTTCGCTTTAAGACCGTTGATGTTTCTCGAGACCAAACAGCAGCGCGTGATATGGTGCGTCGCAGCGGTCAGCAAGGCGTGCCGCAAATCCTGATCGGCAATAAAGTCGTGGTCGGCTTCGACCGCCCGAAGATCGACAAACTATTGGGCTTGAATTAGGTTTAGTTGAGATTGCAAAATCTCGTATATCTGAACATCTCTCTGCTAAAATTGGTTATGATATAAACCATAACAGAGAGGTAGTTCTTTCATGGCAGACAACTCGGATTACCAATACGGAGATCAGTGGGAGCGCAAACCCCGCCTTGGGTGGAAGCAAGCCTTAATTGGCGTTGGAATTCTGCTTGTTATCATCACAGTATCGAATATTTTTAAACAGTATAAGCTCACCAATCCAGATGCTCCTACGCCCACGGTTGCTTATATCGAGTACGGCTCACGACGTATTGTTTCCGTGATCCCCCAAGAAGTGAATTACCCTGCCCCCGAACTGGCTCTCACCACCCTTGAAGGCGAACCCGCCAACCTTGCAGATTATCGCGACAAGATAGTTCTGGTCAACACCTGGGCAACCTGGTGTCCGGGCTGTGAAGGTGAAATGCCCGAATTGCAAGCCTATGCTCAAGCGCACACTCAAGACAATTTCCTAATTCTGGGTGTCAACGCAGAAGAAAATACCGAGCAAATCAACCCCTTCATCGTAAAAATGGGGCTGACTTTTCCAATCTTATTAGATACTGAAAAAGAAGTTTACCGAGTTTTCAAGAGCAACCATATCCCCAGTTCCTACGTCATCGACCGCTCGGGGACAGTACGACTAGCCTGGCATGGTCCGGTCAGCCTCGAGGTAATGGAAATCTACGTAACACCACTTCTGCGGGAATAAAACAGATTTATGATCCATACGATACAGAGACGAAAAAATAACGCCCTCCCGCTGATCTTTGCTGGAGCAGGCTTGATCCTATTCGCCATTGCTGGAATATTTTGGGCAAAACAATCCCAAGAGGTTGCGGCGTTAAGTGCTGATGAGGACCTTTCAGTGGTTCCAGTTTCTGTTGAATACCTGGTACCTGAGTTGGTTATGACTGATTTGAGCGGGAAATCTGTCTCCCTGGCCGATTTCCGCGGCCAAATCGTCCTTATCAATAATTGGGCTACGTGGTGCCCACCCTGCCGCGCCGAAATGCCCCAATTAGAAGCTTATTATCAGGCTCACAAAGATCAGAATTTCACCTTAATAGGCATCAGCGCTGGCGATACCCAGGCCCAGGTAGAGAACTTTGTACGAGAGTATGCTCTTTCTTTCCCAATGTGGATCGATCTAGAAAGTGCGGCCTTAAGTGCATTCAGAAATAACAGCCTGCCCAGTTCATATGTGATCGACAAAAACGGTACCGTGCGCTTAGCCTGGTCGGGTGCCATTAGTTTAGCAATGCTAGAAGAGCATGTGACGCCATTGTTGAAAGAGTAACAAACAAAATACCGCCAAGACGCTAAGAACGCAAAGATTCCATTGAAAAAATAGGATGCGGAAATCAACCTTTTGCATTCCTTTGCGCATTATCATTTTCCCTTAGCGCACTTTGCGTCTTCGCGGTTCAGAAAATATTTTGGAGGAAAAATGGACGCAATAGTAACCTGGGGTGGACGATTAAGTTTCACTGGATCAGCAGAGACCGGATACGAAGTACCGCTCGGGGCACATCCCAACGTCGGCGGCGATAACGATGGTTTTCGCCCTATGGAATTAATGGCCATCAGCCTGGCGGGCTGCACAGCCATGGATGTGATTTCGATCATCCAGAAGAAACGGCAAGAAGTGACGGGCTATGAAGTCAAAGTTCACACCGAAAGCGCCGGCGAATACCCCAGGGTCTTCACCGAAGCCACCATCGAATACCACGTCACGGGGGTAGATGTCGATGAAAAAGCCGTCCTGCGCGCCATCGAACTTTCGGCTGTGGGCTATTGTCCAGCGCAAGCCATGCTGAGCAAAGTTTTCCCCATTGCACTGAAGTATTTCATATATCAAGAGGGGGGCAAGTTGGTGGTTAGTGGGGAGTATGCTGTCAGTGAGCAGTGATCAGTTGACAGTAATCAGTAACTGTAGTGCATCAAGACATCGTTCCGAAAAGTAGGACATTAACAACCGAATAACCATCAAGACATCGTTCTGCCAAACGAGCGAGAAAAAATACGGGCAAAGAAACGGAAAGCGGACGAGAAAACCGAATTTGAAACATA
>JADHTJ010000010.1 GCA_016785015.1 Anaerolineales bacterium | reverse complement strand
GGCAAATCATGTTGCCAAACCGCTTTTGGCTTCTTCTTTTCTTTCATTTTTCTCCCGGTTGCGCTCTCGCCTTTGGGTCTGGCTCAACTTTCATCCTGTTTTGGCCTTTCAGCGTTAGAGTTTTTTCGCGGGAGTCATCTAATAGATATCAAAAGACTCGTGGAGACGTTATCTCAATTTGAGAAGGTTTCTTCATAGAGATAGCACATTCTAGATGGTAAAATTTCCGTTGATATCGGGTAGGATTAGCATTATTTATTTTTGACCCTAAAAAAGATAAGCGAAAATACCGAAGGGTATCTTATGCCCAATAGTAACATTCTACTTATAGTTTCTGAGGAACAGACAGGTGATCTTCTCAAGCGAGGTGTTTTACAGCCGGCAGGTTATCAGGTTACACAAGTGGGAGAGCCCACCGCGGCAAAATCGATCATTCGGTCTTCGCCCGTCGATTGTATTATCTTAGAGAGCGGAGTTGGGGGAGAAGATTTTAAATTTGTTTATGATCTTTTAGCAACCTTCCCAGCAACACCTTTGATATTGATTGGCCCTGAGAAAGATACAGATCAATATGTGAAATTATTGAGACGAGGTTTGTTGGACTTTCTCACGCCGCCACTGAAACCAGATGCTGTCTTGGAGTCAGTTCAGCAGGGTGTTGATCAAAGTGCCCGTTTGATTTCTTGGGCTAAGGATCAATACCGACGCGATACGGATTTTTTACGGCAGAGGGTCAATGTTCTCGAAACCTTGGGAAATGTTGGTCGTTCAGTTACTGCATCGCTTGATTTAGATGAAGTATTGAAGTCGGTTGTAGATGCAGCTGTGGAAATAACAGGGGCTGAAGAAGGTAGTCTTCTTATTCTAGATGAATCCAGTGGGGAATTGACGATGAGAGCATCGCTCAATTTCAAAGACGAGTTTGTGAAGACATTTCGTTTGCCGATTAGCGATACATTGGCTGGGGAAGTAGTTCGTACAGGCAAACCGGTTTTACTTGATGAGAAATCGCCTCAGAAAATTAAAACTTCATATCTAGTAAAAACACTCATTTATGTGCCGCTCAAGATCCAAGATAAAGTTCTCGGAGTTTTGGGGGTAGATAATCGGGAAAGCGAACGTCCATTTCAACCGCAGCATATTTCGCTGGTAGCCGCTTTGGCAGATTATGCTGCTATTGCTATTGAAAATGCGCGTTTGTTTGAGAATACGGAAATCGCGCGTCACAAACTTGAAGCCATCTTGACTAGGATTGAAGATGGGGTGATTGTTGTCGATCCCGATGGAAAGGTGATCCTTGTCAATCGGGTTGCGCGCACTCTTTTTGGTATAGACGATGATGAAATGTTCATGAAGCCTGTTGAAGAAGTATTCAACCATGAACAACTGATAGATTTACTCACAAACGGGCATGAAACCTTTCCTTTCCGTTGTGAACTTGAATTAGATGAAGATAAGGTTATCAATGCGCAGTTGAACTTTGTGCCGGATGTCGGGTTGACTATCACAATGCATGATGTGACCTATTTCAAAGAGCTAGATCGAATAAAAAGTGAATTTGTTAGCACAGTTTCTCACGATTTAAGGTCACCACTGACAGCAATTCTAGGGTATGTTGAGTTGCTGGAACGGGTGGGCCCGGTGAATGATAAGCAACGATCATTCATTCAACGCGTACAAGTGAGCGTACGTAATATTACTGAATTGATAAACGATCTATTAGATTTGGGCCGCATCGAATCTGGGTTTGATGAAAGCAAGGTTTCTCTATCGATTACTAATGTGGTGATGTATTCTATCGAAAGTCTGAAAGATCGAATTCTTGATAGTGATGTCAAATTAGCTTTAGATGTTCCTAAAGATTTACCTCAAATTATTGGCGATTCTGTTCGTTTACGTCAGGTAGTTGATAACCTGTTGGGGAATGCGCTCCGTTATACCCCAAAGGGAGGCAAAATCGAAGTTGAACTGAGAGAAGAGAATGAGCAAATTATTTTCCAGGTATGTGATAATGGTGTGGGGATTCCAGCAGCAGACCGCCCCCACATATTTGAGAAGTTCTATCGCGCAAGCAATGTTGTAGAGAATATTTCAGGAAGCGGATTAGGACTGGCGATTGTGAAAACGATTGTAGAAAACCATAACGGCCGAATTTGGGTTGATTCGACTGAAGGGGAGGGTTCTGTATTTACGATTGTTTTGCCAATAGAAAAAAACCAAGAGTAACGTTCTTTCTTACTTAATCATTTGAAGATTCAGCCCAATATATCGCTGACTGAATCTTTTTCGTTTAATTTTGATATTAAAGGGTAAGTCTCCATGGAGTGGTGAGGGTACTCAATGGAGACTTCGCCAAAGGAGGAAACAGCGATGAATGAAGGGATTTCTCCCCATTCCGCTGAAAATAATAACAGAATTGGGGTGGAATGTTGATGGTCAAAGATCACCGATGGCAGGTGATGATGCTCCCTTAGGGGTATGACAATTGTTGTCAGCAATCCTGATGGAGCTAACCCCCTTATAGATGCGTTTTCAGTCTGTTACCAGCGCCGATTACCCTGTCGAATACTCTCAATTAAACCAGGCTGATCAGGTGATTTTTGTTTCCCCCCTTGCAAGGCACCGATGCGGGTATCTAATTCGGTGCTGAGCTTCATCCAATCTTTTACGATCAATACGAAACCCGTGGCTTTGGGGAGGAAGAATTGGGGTGGAAAAAAAAGGCGTAAAGCGAATGGTGAAAGCGGGTAGCCTTTTAACTCGACTGCCAATGCTGTATATCCGTAGAGCGGGCTTAAAAACCGTATTGTTGCCCATTTTTGTTGGTTGGGCGGGAATATTTGAACCAGGTCAACAGGTCTGATGGTGCGCATTCTACGGTAAGAAACATTGAGCTTCATAAATGGTGTCGCGATTTGAAAGTGGGTTGCCTGGGGTTGGACATAACTCATATTTCGAGCGAACCTAGCGAATACTCCTATCAGCAGGCAAATTACTGCCCCAGCCAATACCCAGAGGTTATTCGCGTTTTGGATAAGAGCCATTTCACTTCCTGATTGCCACCATACCAATCCCAATAGAATACCGAGTAACAATGTGGACTTCCACAATCGATTCCACGAACGTTGGTATAAGAGAAGGATGTGCCGGTTGCCAGGGTTTCGTTTGGCCATAGAATAGTTTATGTTGGTACTTATTGCGATTTTGCAGATGTTGGAAGTGTGAACCAGAAAGTACTACCTTTATCAAGTTTACTATTAAACCCTATTTCACCTCCCATAATGTCGATCAACCTCCGCGTCACACTCAATCCTAACCCCCAACCTGATTGCTCCCGTACTACCGCAGACTCGGAACGGAAAAACTGGGTAAAGAGTTTGGTTTGTTCCTCCTTGCTAATACCAATGCCAGTGTCAGTCACTTCTACACAGATTTGTCCATTATTCGGATAAGCCCGAATGGAGATCTCACCGCCCTCTGGGGTATATTTCCAAGCGTTGCTGACAAGATTGGTCAGCACCTGTACCACTCTGCTTGGATCGGCATAGGCTTCCAAGGGTTTGTTAGGAAGATCGGTAAGTAAATTTTGCGATTTCTCTTCGAGTTTGTGCCGTAGACTGCTCAAAGTTTCAAGCACCTGGGTCTGCACAGTGATGATTTCGGGTTTGAGATTTATATTGCCGCGTTCGATCCTGGAGATATCGGAAAGATCTGAAATCAAATCGGCCATGCGGCCGACATTGTTGCCAATGACATCGAGAAATTCATTTTGCTGATCTGTGGTTTCGCCGACAATTCCCTGGCGGATCAGATCTGTATAGCCCTTGATTGAAGTTAATGGAATGCGCAGTTCATGGGTGACAATCGAAACGAATTGAGATTTTGCTTCGTTGGCAAACTCAATGGCTGCGTAGAGACGCGCATTCTCAACAGCTGCTGCCGCGCGCGCCGCCAATCGCTCGAGGAATTGTTGATCGGAAGCTGAAATTGTCTCAGGATGGGATACGATGATCGCACCGATGGTTTTGCCTGTGTGCGAGAAGGGCGCTATGAAATAGCTGGGGGTGTCGTCTTTAGCTGGGAAAAGCTTGGGAGCAGTATCCAGTGAAATTCCGGCAATCACCCAATCGTCAAGTTCAGCAGCATCCCCTTCTTGAGATGCTGAAACTAAATTGGTAACCGAATCCTCATCATTGCAAAGAACAACCCATCCCTCGGCCGCTTTGGTTCCTTTGAGTGCCCACTGTCGTGTGATCAACAAGACATGATCCAAATCTAATTGAGCATTCAATTCCTGATCGATTAGGCTGAGTGTTTCCAACTCTGTGACACGCGCTCCAAGCGCTTGATCGGTGCGGGTATAGAGTTGGGCATTTTCAATCGCAACGGCTGCTTGAGTAGCGAATGTGTTCAGAAGATCCAAATCATCTTGGGTGAAAATTCCAGATCGAGCGCGATTATCTACATAGATTGCGCCAATGATTTGTCTGCGTGCACGTAGTGGCGCGCACATGATGGAGCGTAGTGCGTTAATGATTACTGATTCTTGATCTGAAAACCGGGGATCATCTTGCGCATCGGTGGTTACTACACCACTCCCGCTCTCAATGACCGAACGGATCACCGTGCGGCTGACGTTCATATCTTCGCGCTGCAAATTTTCTTGCTGGATATTTCTGGCA
This sequence comes from Anaerolineales bacterium, assembly GCA_016785015.1. GTDB lineage: Bacteria > Chloroflexota > Anaerolineae > Anaerolineales > UBA11858 > NIOZ-UU35. The sequence continues at coordinate 57,022 of JADHTJ010000010.1, read as the reverse complement.
GCAACTAAATTCAGATTAGATGAGTCCTTGTCGACCAACGTGAGGAACCCGCGCTCTGCATTCGTCAGTTGAATGACCGCATCCATCACTTGAGTGAGCACATCATCAAGGTTGAGCGAAACTCCTAAACTCTGGGAAACACGATAGAGCGCTGCCAGCCGACCCTGTCCCGCGTCTTGTTCGATTGATCTTTTGAATTGACTCAGGCGACTTTTGGCATTGTGTATTGCCCCACGCGTGTCGATTGGGAGGGTTTGTTTTTCGAGGCTATTTAGCGCTTGCTCGAGTTCGTTTAGGGTATTGATTTGCTGTTCTTTCTTCATTGGGTGCCGATCACTACTGAAAATTACCGATATATGAATTATACAGCATATAGCGTTTACTTATTCTGTTAGCTCTGTATCAACTTCTTGAGCACAACGCACAAAATCAAGCACCACTGGAACATTGCGCATCATGTAGGTCATACTGCCCTTCACTCGCAGTTTGCGGGTGATCATAGCTTGCATGGGGTCAAGATCTCCTGTGATGATGCGAGTGAAGTTGTTATATGGTGCACTGAGTACAAAAGCTGGGCTCAGTTCACTTTCGTGAGCTTCATCTACAACGAAGGTCCTGCGGCATTCACCATGCCATAAGTCAAGATAGAGCTTCATAGGGGCAGTGAACGCTCCTTCAGGTTCGATATTAAACATGAGATCGCCTTCCCATTTTCTGGCGATTTGAGCATATTGTTCATCGCTGTTAAGTTTCTCTTCGAGTGCTTGGAGCCATTCGGCGCTGGGAAATAGATAGGCCATAATTTGCCTCGCTTTCAATTTTGATCTGAAGTTTCGCTTGTTTCATGGGTTGATAGAAGATTTTCGCAAATGACCAGTGGGATGATAGGAAATGCCCAGGTCATATATTGCCGGAAGAGAACTGAATTGAAATCTACAAAGATAAGCAATATGAGAAAGGCAGCAGTATTATGTCTGATTTTTTTGAACCATGCCGCAAGAAAGATGAGCGCCATCATGAGAAGCATTGGAAGTTTTGCTGGGATTCCAGATAATCCCAACAAGGTATCAATCGCTGGTGCTCCAAAATGACTTTCTGAAATTCGAGTTGCGGAGACGAAAATAGATTTTACAAATCCCTTAGCATTCCAAACTAAAAAGGGCGCCGACACAATGAGAGGGATGCTGCCCAAGACAAGATTTAGTTGGAGAAACTGCTTGATCGATTTGTTCTCGACCGATTGCCAAATCCAAATCACATAAAGGGGGATCATAAACATGGCAATATGTTTCACGCTTAAGGAAATTCCAAAGGCTAGCAATGAGATGATTTTGCGTTTTGGCCATGTGATAAGCGAGAGCAGCATGAAGAAAATGGCAATGAAATCGATGTGGTAGATCATCGTCATGTGAAGTGTCCAACGGTTAAACAGCCAAAATATCGATGCAACAACAGCAAAAATCAAATTATCGTAGCGGTGATAAGGGATATAGAAAAGCAGGTACGTGATTCCCAAATTGGCAATTAAAAATAGCACTTGCCAAAGTTCAACCCATTGGGTGAAATCATCTAAACCAATTTCTTGGGTAAACCATGCCAAGGTATAAGAAACGGGCAAATAGGTGGCGAATATCTGATTCCATTCGATATTGGCATTAATATCTAGTGAACGTTCATAGGGATTGATACCTTGTTGGAGTCGTTTTCCCTCATTGAAAATGGCAAAGATATCCTGTTCTTCGAGATCGAACTTTCCATCTCTGTTGAACATCGTATGAGTATCCCAATCTTCTGGATGCAATTCCCACAGATAGGAATGCATTGCCAATCCACCGGTCAGTATGAATAATAATACTAAGACTGCGATTCCATGTGAACGGAGATACTGTTTGAGAATTCCTTTTCCCTGAAAGAAAAATATTAATGTCTGCCCACAAATAAACGTGAACCAAAGCATGAAAGGCGCTAACCGGGTGAAGTATCCCTGGATGAAGAGATCGGTTGTCGTAAAGGCTGTAAAGATGAAATATACGCCGTATAAAAAGCCGGACAGCGAGAGAACGGTGACCGTGGTCAAATTGCCATCGGATTGGGATATCGTTTCGATTCGCATTCCAAATGTAGTTGACCATTTGAAATCTTTGAGTGCTTTCCGGGTGATGATGGCTACCGCGAGAAGCAACACTAGCTTTATTGCAAAGAGGATCAAACGAAATGTAGAGAAGCCAAAAATTACTCCATTTTCAGCATCGCTGGGGATAATTACTAACCAAATAAGAGCAATGAGACCTCCAATCAATGTAGTTATTAGATAGTATTGTAGAGAGTATGTGTTTATTGTTTTCATTACTACGGGTCAGAGGTTTTGATAAATACTGAGGAGTAATACTCGCACAAATCTTGTATTGGGCAAATCTGGCACTGCGGCTTTCGTGCCTGACATATTTCTCTTCCTAAACGAATGATGTTTAGATGCGCGGCGTAATAGGTTTCTGGGGGGAATTGTTCAGCGAGGTGTTTGTGGGCTTTGTCTGCAGACATCTTTTGTGGTCGCAGCCCAACTCGACCAGAAATTCGGTGAACATGTGTGTCAACAGGAAAGGCAGGTTTGCCAAGAGAAAACTGCAAAACAATCGATGCAGTTTTAGGACCGACGCCTTTGAACTGCATAAGCCAGTCGTATGCTTCCTGGGATGGAAGATCGTTCAAAAAATCTAAATTCAAGGAGCCGCGCTGTTCAGTAATTTTTCTGAGCACATTCTGTATCCGAGGGCCTTTTTGGTTGGCCAACCCGGCAGTGCGTATAGCCTCGATAGCTTCAGCGGTATCGGCATCGCGAACTTGCTCCCAGGTGGGGAATTGATTTCTCAGAGACTCGAATGCTCTATCGCGGTTTATATCATTTGTGTTTTGAGAGAGTATAGTCGATACTAATTCGTCCAAAGCGGGTAAAGGATTACGCCAGGTCGGCTCGCCATAGTGTTCCAATAAACGTTGGTGGATTTTTGTGGCTTGATTCATTTCAAAGATTAGATTTCCTCGGATAATGCAGGTTCAGAAATGCTTGACCTTTTGGAAAACGGAAAGTAGTCAATAAATATCCATAAGGTAAGTACAACGATAAGCCCATTTCGTAGGTTCAACAGAATTATACCTAGCTGGTTTGCGTCAATGATCAATTTGAATCCAACTGGGAAAATCATTATTGTTAGAAAAGAAATTATCAGGAATAAACTGGCATACCTAAGCCTCATTAAGGGGAAGAAAGGTAAAATCCAAATGATGTATTGTGGAGAGAATACTTTATTCGTGATCAAGAATATGAGTAAGGCAAGAACAGAATAGGCAAGTAAACTGTCTGTTGGGATCTTATTATTTGCTGTAAAAGCTTTTTTGAATTGGATGTAACAGCTTGCATATATTATCGCGAACAAGGTTATCGCAACATAGGGGAGCCATCGCAGGATTATATCTGCATAAGGTGATGAAAGGTGAAATGCTGTATAGTTGTAGACAATCGTTGCAGGGATGATTCCCACCATTTTGCCTAGAAGAATGAACCCGCTCATCAGGCTTTCAACTTCTAACCCGCGCTGTTGATGGTAAGAGAGAAATGATGTAAATGAATTTGGGGCGAGAACAATGAATGGGATTAGTGTGGTTGCACTGATACCTCCCCCAATTATGAAGCGTTTGAGTGAGCGCAGATCAGCCTTTGAGAGCAGGTATAACATGAAGACAGGAATTAAAACTGCAGGATATAGTTTTGCAGCAACCGCGATTCCTATGGAAATACCTGATGCAACAGGTTTGTTTATGATAAGAAGATAAAGAGAGAGAATTGTTAGTAGGGCAGGGAATAAATCGTAACGCCAGGGCAGAATTGGTGCGCAGATTACCAAAGCTACTGTCAGCAGAGCGATTGGCTCTACGATTCGGCGGTTTTTAGGCTGCCACTTTTGGAACAGAGATAGTACGATAATCGACACTATCAGACTAAACAGCACATTTACAAAGAGATAAAAATTCGTATATTGATCGATACTAAGTTCTTTCCCGAATGCTATCAGGTGGGGTAAACAGAAGGCTATCAAAGCCAGCGGGGGGTATTCCATGGCGAAATCTCGAAAAGGCATTTCCCCATCAAGAAATCTTGTTGAGTACACATAGTAAATTTCTATGGAATCATCGTGCCAATCCGTGTAGAGTTCATATCCAACGAGGGCAACAATTGAAAGCGCCACCAATTGAATAACGACCAAACCTGCAATGATAAACCGGTTGCTATGAGCTTTGATTGAGTTCATTAGCTGTTTTCACATCAGATGGGAAAATGTAGAAAAACGCCATAGGGATGATGATAAAACTCAGAGGAAGTAACTGGCGAACTTCTTTGATGATACCCGTAAGAAAATGAATAACTAGGAATATTGGGATTAAAAGCACCGCTCTTTGTAAAAATAGAGGCTTTTTAGAATAATTGAGCATTGCAAATATCCATAACACACCAAATATGAAGATGATATATAGGTATTCGGCTTTCCAATACTCGAGGGGTGTGAACTGGATATTCCCCAAAAATCCTTCAATATTGTCTGGGAAATGCCAAGCACCTCCTAAATGAGGTCTAGCGCGATTTATGTAGCGGATTACTCCAGCAGCAATATAGGCGGGCAAACAAGTTGCGATTGTTCTCAGTGAAAGGTTCAATGTATGCTTTATTTCGAAACGCCTGAAGTTATAACAGAAATAAACGAATGGCAAAGAAAGGATTGTCTCATTGTTGAATGCACCAACAAATAGCAATAACACGTATCCAATGGTATGTTGTTCTCGAATTGCCCACAGCACTAAAAGGAAAGATAGCAACAGGAAAGGGGCACTTTCCTGTAGGTGATTGTAATAACTCAGCGGCATGATACTTGCCAGGAACAAAACTCCGGCAAAAGATGTTTTTGTGTCAAACCACTTTCTTTGGAAGAAATGAAAACCAATCAAAGCCAGAAATACGAACAGCCACCTTTGAAGTATATATGCATTTGGGATTGACATACCAAAAATGAAGCGAAATGCCTCAGGTATGTAGAATTGGAGAAGTCGCGATTGCTCATTGTTTGTATATTGGTATGCGAGGAGCAAGTTGTGGTTTCTTTCAAGCGTTCCATTAAACCATGCTGGAGTCAAATAGAGCTTTGCTCTTAGATTTATAAGGGCCAAGATCAGGTATATGCTCCCGAAAATGGATAATTCTCTAACCTGTGGGGTTCCAGCTACCCAGCTACGGATTGTCTTCATGTTTTGGGTGAGTCGATAGAATACAGAAATTATTGCCAGTGTTTAATATTCTGATTTTAGTAACTTATTTCAACTCAATAACCGACCTGAGTTCCCCCACAATGAGTTGGCGCCAATTTTTCAATATGTATTTTGGGCCAAAGGATGATAATTTGTCTAATTGAGCTTGATTGAGCACGCCAAGCTGACGTAGAATATCCAAAATTGCGGCAGGTCGGGCACGGTTTTTTAAATCACCATCAGTAATTTTGATAGCGATGCCAATCCCAGGGGAATCATCGTTTATAGCACCGGGCATGATGCCAATACAAAAGTATCCTTCTGCACCCACTTTTGCAACCACCTTTCCTTCAGCGGCTTCCATGAGATGTGTGTCAAAGCGACCTGGACCGGCGACCATATCAGGGTAGGTGGTCATGGCATTGGTAATGGTTCTACAGGCTTCAGCCCGCTTTGCAGGGAGATCATGAGGATCACAAAGACGCGCGAACCCCAGGGCTGCGTTTTCAAGGGGAATGGCAAAATTGGGAGCAGAACAACCATCGGTACCCATTGAAACAGCCTCGGGGTCGATTCCGCACATTCTACTGAAAGTTTGCTTAATCTCTTTTTGGATGGGATGCTCAGGGTTTATATAGTCCGCCATAGGGACATCCATTAATTGCGCCAAGGCCAACATGCCAGTATGCTTGCCTGAGCAGTTATGTCGTTTTGGTGTTGGATCAATCCCTTGTGCACGAAGTGTAAATGATGTTTCTGGATCAAGCGGGGGGTGCGTTCCACATAGCAAATATTCATCATCGACATTGATCTTTTTCTGAATTCCAAGAACTGTCTCAGCGTGATCATCTGTGCCACCGTGGGATGCGCAGATGATAGCGATTTCTTTTTTAGATAACTCCCAATGACGGTGCCCGCCACTTTCGATAAGCGGCAGTGCTTGAAAGGGTTTAGCCGCAGACCTGAGAAATGAAGTCGCTTTAGGGTCACCATGCGCGGCGAGTAGATTATTATGCGAATCGACGATGGCAAATGCGCCGAAATGAATCGACTCGATGATGCTTCCACGCGTCAATTCAAGAATAGGGAGGTAAGTTGAAGATATCATAAATGTGAATGATGGTGTTGGTGCAAGAAATATTGGATTTGCTTTATTCGAAGTGTCGCGTATAGTATTCTATGAGGCCGAACTGTAAGCGTTGGAAAAAGAAGTTTTCCATCTTGGATGGGTAAGAAATCTTATTCATTAATGCTGGAACAATTTTCAAAGTTTCCTCGGGATCGGCGTTTCGGTTAGATATGGTTTTCAATCGCCCATCGATAGATTTTAGAAATTTGCGCTGGTCCCGGACTTCATCGATGTTGATTCGCCCACCGCGGCCACTGATTATTGTGTAATCTGAATATTGGCGTGAGGCTAGCAAATTCAACGTCTCATGCCAGATTTCGAGGTTGGCTCTGGCCAAAAAAGGGGGTTGATTTGGCGTTACGGCGTCACCGATGAATAGTATCTTTTTCTCAGGAATGTGGACCCACGTTGCACCTGGCGTGGGGCCAGGATGGTGCTCAATACAAATCTCGGAATCACCCCAATTCAAGGCAATTTGTTCATTGAAAGTGATGTTGGGTCGCTCCCAACGAGTTCCACTTACTTCAGGAAAATGTTCCCACTCAGCGCCTCTTTCGTTGTTTTGGCCTTTAAAAATTGTGGTTCTTTCTTGAAATGCTTCGGCAGTAAACTCGTGGGCCACAATGGGAAAATCAATCGCCCGACTGCCAAGTGTGCGGTCTTCATGGAAATCCAATATAACCATCAGCCTGTGCATACCCCGGCTTTGTGTGAGTAGTGTAGATTTCCAGGAATGAGCTTCATCGGAGCGAAGCGGAGAGTCGATGAGTAGCGTTCCATGGGGATGCGTAATTGCCGCAACCGTCACCCCGGCGTAGGAAGCGTCATAGTAAATATTTTCTGCAATAGTTTGCATAGATGCTCCTTTTCGAATATTGCTAAAAGTCGGAATCATCCTCTGCGATGGGAAGCGTGAAAGCAAAGCGCGCACCACCTTGTGCGGCAGCATCAACCCAAATGCGACCACCATGCCCCTCTACAGCCAAACGGCAATAGGCCAGTCCAAGCCCAATGCCTTTCGGCCCACTTTTTCCATGGAGACGAGTGTACTTATCAAAGACTGTTGGGCGTTTTTCTTCTGGAATTCCTGGGCCTGTATCTTCGACCCAAAAGCACAGCTCTTGGCCAGTTTTCGCAGCTCCAACGGTTATATGACTTTCGGGCGGCGTGTATTTTACAGCATTTTCTAACAAATTGATCAATACCCTCTGAATCATGTTTTCATCGACATCCGCGAGTGGTATATCGTCCTGAATTCGGATATACACTTCTTGATCTTTATTATTTGCAATCGGGAGGATGGCGTCAACAGAGGCGTTGAGAATACTAGCTACTTCGGTTGGTGTGGTGTTCGTGACGGGCTGCCCTGCCTCCAGGCGATTGATATCTAACAAAGAATTTGTCAGTCGTTCGATGCGCTTTGTAGAACGAACCGCGATCTCGAATAAAGATTGAACCGTGGGGTCATGATCAAAGGATTGGATGCTTTCCAACACATCAAGGCTGGATAAAACGTTACCCAATGGAGAACGAAGATCGTGGTAGATCATCGAGAGTAAGTCGTCTCTCAATTGATCGAGCTCTTTGCGCTCGGTAATGTCTCGGAATGTCCATTGCAGGTGATACACCCCTTCAATTTGAACGGTATGTACGTGAACTTCGATTGGAATGATTAATTCGGTGGAGGTCACTACCTCTGATTCATAAGAGATAGTTTCTTCTGGCGAGATATATTCGAGACTTTCCCCAATTTCGTCAGTGTCTATTTCATGCACATCACCGATGTGCTTTAGTTGTAATTGGTCTCGTGTGAAACCATAGAAATCGAAGGTTTGGTTATTTGCCTCGATGATATGGCCCCGCATATCAGTGATGAGAATGGCATCGATACTGCTGTTATATAAATCACGGTAGCGTTTGTGTGCGGCTTGGAGATCTTCAAAGAGTTGGGCATGACGAATGGCAGTTCCAGCGAGGCTTCCAATACCAGAGAGCACAGTTAACGCATCTTGACCAAAACTTCCATCTAGAGGGTTCAAGGCTTGTAAAACACCTATAACTTCTCCTTCGGAAATGATGGGACCGCAGGCAATGGAGCGCGTGTCAAATCCGGTAGATTTGTCGAATTGTCCATAGAATCTGGGATCTTGGGTAACGTCTGGAACAATAATGCCCTGGTTATGTTGCGCAACCCAACCTACGATACCCTGACCAACAGTTACTTTTTTGCCCAAAATCGTATCTGCGTTAGCAGTCGTCGCATAGAAAACTAGCGATTCTTTTTCATCATCCAGTAGGGCCAATGAAACGGCAGCCACATTCAAAGCCTGGCTGATCTGCTCAAGAATACGGTTCAGTACATCTTCGAGGCGCAATGTAGATGTGATCGATGAAGCGCTTTTCGCCAGTGCACCCATCAGCAATGCTTGCTGTTGGCTTGTTTCATATAAGCGCGCATTAACTACTGCAATGGCTGCCTGGTCTGCAATTGCCTGAACTAGAGCCAGATGTTCATTGGTAAAGAAAAGAGGCACTGGGTGAGATAGCGTGATGTCCCCAACTAGTTGATCTCGAGCGATAAAGGGCACACTCAATGTTGATTTTGCCTTTTCGTTGCCTTCAGATTGCCTCTCGCTTTTGACCCATCGCTCATCGCGATTAGTGTTTAGTACGAGTGCCGGCTCACGATTATTCACAACCCAACCGGCTAAACCGCCCTCAAGGAGAGAACGAATTTGCTCCGTCGAATGATCTAGGATTGCATCTTCGTAGATAATTGTTGATTCGACGGGGATTCCCTCATCATTAACAACGATAATACTGCCGCTAACTGCACCAATTGTTCTCATTGAAAGAGCAAGCACACGCTGAAGAACAACAGTCAGGTCGAGTGTTGAAGCAATCTCTCGACTGATATGGTATAGGAGTTCTAGTGATTCTTGCGTGGATGTATACTCGCTTGCAATTGACGTAACCATGTAGGTGCTCTCTTCTCTTGCCAAGTATAGCATATTGGATATGGATAATTGGAGTGCAAGTCGGTTATCAAGTTCTAAAAATTTAAATCAAAATAACAAAAAAGCTGAGGAATATGCTCCTCAGCTTTTCAGTGATAAACGAATTTTTCTAAAGATCGTTCGGTTCAAGAATGTGGATCTTAATATTCCTCGAAAATTGCGATAAATTAGAAATTTTCACCCGAATTGCTTTGCCTTTTGGATAGCCGCCAAATATCAGTGTCTCGCTAAAATCAGTTTTGGCACCTAATTCTTCAACTTCAATCAACCCTAGACCAGAGAAAGTATCTCGATAGAATTGAGCGCACTCATCTATTGTCATCGAAGTAATGAAATCCATGCGTGAGATATCTTCCATGGAGATAGAGCCATCTTCAGGAACGGGAATGCCCTCGAGGAATAGTTTGACATCCGTTTCAATTCCTGCCATGGCTGCCTGGAAAATTCCTCCACGTGTGTCTGCGGGAAGTTCGACGGGTTCTTCTTCAACTACCTCTTCAGCTTGTTCAGCAACTTCTGCGGACTCAGCAGCTTCTTGACTGCGTTCAGCTTCTCTTTCTGCAGCAGTCTTGCAAGCGATCTGGGCAAGTGCCACGCTCAATATGATTAGGGCTATCCAAATATACTTCTTCATAACTTCTCCTCTAATGGTAGTTTACGTAAGGCCGGCGAACTTGCACATTATAACCCCACAACATGACAATCGTTTGCAATTTTATTATTCTCCACGAAACAAAAGACCATTTCTTCCATTTATTTATGAAAGGATTGGCAAGTTTAGAAGCAGAACTTCGGCTGTCAAGCGGTTGTTCGTATGGCGTTGGAGGCGGGATAATGTTTGTTCTAGATTGATTACCATCTGTTTCGCAGTGTTCAAGTTCAATCTATTTGCAAGATCATCGATCATGTTTTCGCAATCCAGGTTTGTGATCGGTGACTGTGCTCCACTGCTTTTAAGCATGACATCTCGCCACAAGGATAGCCAGGTTTGGATAACCTGGATGAATTCAATTTTATCTTTGGCGAGATTTTCAGCATAGTGGAACCGTTCAGTGCGCTTTGCAGATAGGAGCTTTTGATGCTCAGCAAGCCAGGCGCTACGTTGTTCTCGATGCTCTGGATTTACCGATAACCAATGAGCAAAACCCGGCCTTCCATTGGATAAGTGTGCCAATAACCTGGCTTCGTCTTCTGGGATCCCCCATTTCTCATGGATACCCCTGCTGGCCTGGTCAATTGATAGTGGTCGCAGGCGAATCACCTCACAGCGTGAGACGATGGTGGGGAGCAGAGTCTCTGTATCTTGTGCGGTTACAAAAAGGATTACTTGGCGAGGAGGCTCTTCTAATGTTTTCAATATTGCATTGGCAGCGTTGGGATTGGCCTCTTCAAAGCGCAGCAGCAACGCAATCTTATAGGTTGCTTCATATGGGGCGAGTGATAAGCCTCGCTGCAATTCTCGTACTTGATCTACTTTGAGTGTCCCACCAGCATCTTCTGCTTTTACGACAACCAAGTCAGGGTGCTGCATGCGCTCAATGCGTTGGCATGTATGGCAGGATAAACAAGGGATTCCAGGGGCAATTGGTTCTTTACAATTCAATCCCTGGCTTACCCGTAGCGCCAGAGTCCGCCGGCCTACCCCCTGCGAACCGGTAATAAGATAGGCATGGCGCATGCGGTTATTCGCTAGGTGTCCTTGAAATAAATCAACCGCCCATTCATGGCCTAATATGCCCCAATTGTTGTCCGTTTGCATGCTCAGATTGTAGCGCGTAGGTTTGTGATTGACAACAGCTTGTCAAACCAAAGTCGCGGAGATACAATCCCTCGCATGGATGTGCTCCGCGATCTCAACCCACAACAACAACAAGCTGTCATGGCTGGCACTGGCCCCGTACTCGTTTTAGCTGGACCTGGCTCTGGAAAAACCCGTGTCCTTACCCAGCGCATTGCATATTTGATCGGTCAGATGGGCGTGCGGCCGTATCACGTTTTGGCAGTTACATTTACCAATAAAGCTGCGCGCGAGATGGGTGACCGTGTGGATCGAATGCTTGGAGAGCGAGGGCGCGGTCTTACGCTTGGCACATTCCATTCTACCTGTGGGCGGATATTGCGTCGCGAGGCAGATCATTTGCCATTTGACTCAAACTACGTAATTTTCGACGCCGATGACCAGATTCGCGTTGTCAAACAAGTCATCAAAGATTTGAACCTGGACGATAAACGCTACCGCCCTCATGGGGTGCACGCCTCGATTTCCAGAGCGAAGAATGAGCTTCTCTTTGCCGAAGATTTCCCCGTTCAAACCTATCGAGATGAAGTTGTCAAGCGGGTATATCTGCGCTACCAGCATACCTTGTTAGCCAGCAACGCTGTCGATTTTGATGATATGCTCCTTTGGACGGCTTTTTTACTTGAAGAGAGTCCCGCTGTTCGCGAGCGCTATTCCCGCCGCTATGAGCATATTTTGGTAGATGAATTCCAAGATACCAATATGGCGCAGTACACGCTGCTCAAACATCTGGCATCTTTCCACCAAAACATTTTTGTCGTTGGTGACCCCGATCAATCCATTTACCGCTGGCGCGGCGCGGATTTTCGCAATGTTTTGCGCTTCGATGAAGATTTCCCCAGTGCGCAGATCATCTTGCTAGAACAGAATTACCGCTCTACGCAGAATATCCTTGATTCGGCCATGGCGGTGATCGATGGCAACCCCCATCGCACCAAGAAACAGCTCTTTACAGAGCGCGGCGAGGGGCAAAAAATAATGTTGCAAGAGTTATATGATGATCGCGAAATGGCATCCTTTGTGGTTGAGCGAATCGCTCGATCAGTTGCATCGCAGCGCACACAACCCGGCGATTTCGCGGTCATGTACCGCACCAATGCCCAATCTCGTATCCTGGAAGAGGCATTTTTGGCGGCAAACTTACCCTATAAATTGGTCGGCGCGCAACGCTTCTATGGACGGCGCGAGATCAAGGATATTATGGCCTATCTGCGGTTGGCGCATAACCCCAAAGATGAGATCAGCATGCTGCGGGCGATCAATACACCGCGACGCGGGATTGGGACAAAAACGATCGCCTCGCTGCGCACTTACGCCCAGAGCTTGGACTTATCCCCAGGCAATGTTCTTCTTGACTTAGGGGTGGGTGCCGAGTCCGAACATTGGGAATCACTCCCAAACAGAGTCCGAACAACCCTCTCTCCATTCGGGAAACTGCTCTCGAACTGGTGCAATTTTAGGGATGACCTCTCACCTCTCGAACTGATGGATCAAATCATCAAAGATATTGCTTATCGAAACTATATTGAAGATGGCAGCGATGAAGGGGCAGAGCGCTGGGAGAATGTCATGGAATTCCGGCGTTTGGCTGCAGACTACAATGAAAAGAGTTTAATGGCCTTCTTGGAAGATGTCGCCCTAGTATCCGATCAAGACACCCTGGATGCCAGCGCTAATGTACCCACCCTGATGACTTTGCATGCTGCCAAAGGTTTGGAATTCCCAGTGGTTTTCATTGTAGGACTCAATGAAGGTACGCTGCCACATATTCGCTCATTCGATGACCCCGAAGCTATGCAAGAGGAACGCCGCTTACTCTATGTGGGTATCACTCGTGCCGAAGATTCGCTGTATCTACTGCATTCGCTCAACCGATACAACTTCGGATATTCCGAACCCGCAGAGCCTTCGCGCTATCTGGATGATATCCCTATGTTGTTGATCGATGATGGTTATACTGGGGGACAGAAGCGGCGATCCCGCTCATCGATTTTCCGCCCAGAGAAGTGGGAATCTCCAGAATATACAGAACAGGTTGTCGAACAGGAATACTCGCCAGGTATGAGGGTTGGTCATCCAGCCTGGGGTGAAGGAATGATATTAAACAGCAAGATCGAAGACAACGAAGAGATTGTAGATATTTTCTTTGAAGATATCGGTTTGAAGAAGGTTGTTGCATCATTGGCAAAGCTCACTGTTTTATAGTAAAGCGTTTTTGCGTTTATAATCAACCTATGTCCCCCATCCTTGAGCCACATTCTTTCGAGTTTATCAGCCGGAGCACGGAACAGACTCGTCGTGTTGGTATTCGGTTGGGCGCATTCCTGGGATCAGGTGATGTAGTTGGATTAGTTGGAGATTTGGGAGCGGGGAAAACTACATTGATGCAGGGTATTGCGGCCGGTTGGGGTTCGCTGGATCCAGTCTCCAGCCCGACATTTATGTTGGTCAATGTGTATCGGCGGGTTGATGGACAGCAACTTTACCATCTGGATGCCTACCGGCTGAGTGGATCAGCAGAAGCCATTGATCTGGATTTGGATGGCATGATGGAAAGAGGACCACTGGTAATCGAGTGGGCTGATAGGATTGAAGATGCACTACCCAAAGAGCGCTTCTGGATCACCTTGGAATGGCTGGATGAAACCCAGCGGCAGTTTTTAGTAGCCGCTAGGGGAGAATATAACCAGGATTTATTACAGAGTCTTCGAAAACAGATCTTTGGAGTTTCGTAATGTTATTGGCCGTTGATACCTCCACCCGCATGGTAGGGATTGCACTTTATGATGGTAGCCAGGTATTGGCAGAGATGACCTGGAGCAGTCACAGCTACCACACTGTGGAACTGGCCCCTTCTGTCGATGCGATGCTTGAGAAGACTGGAATCTCTGTGGGGGAATTGAGCGCATTGGGTGTGGCAACCGGCCCGGGCTCTTTTACTGCGCTGCGTATTGGATTGGCTTTTGTCAAGGGGTTGGCATTCAGTGAACATCTACCCATTATTGGTATTCCGACACTCGAAATTGTAGCTGCTGCTCAACCCTTTGCAGATACACAAATGGCGTGTGTTTTAGTTGCCGGGCGAAGACGATTGGCTGTGGGTTGGTATCAGGTTGTTGAAAATAAATGGGAGTCCATGGGAAATCTCGATAACCTGACATTGGATGAATTTGCTGAAAGTATCCGAGAACCAACACGGATTTGTGGTGAACTGAATGATGAAGTTCGTCAGCGTTTGGGTAGGAAATATAAGAATGTCGTATTGGCGTCACCTGCATTCTCAGTACGTAGGCCAGCGATCCTTGCCGAATTAGCTTGGCAGCGTTGGGAAGCGGGCCATGTTGACAACCCAGCGACACTATCGCCAACTTATCTCCATCACGGAGAGCCGATTCCAGGGTAAATCATTCATATTTGCATTCTACTAAAGGAGAATGAATTTCATGAATTCCGATGAATTCCTTGCTCAAATTGCTGAGGAAGTTCAAGTTTGCAAAAAATGTGACCTCCATTTTTCTCGCAAGCATGGTGTGTCGGGTGAGGGGCTAACTTCTGCTGAGATCATGTTCATTGGTGAGGGACCTGGATTTCATGAAAACCAACAGGGCCGACCTTTTGTTGGCGCTGCTGGAAGGTTCTTGGATGAATTATTGGAATTAGTGGATATGCAGCGCCAACAAGTATTTATCGGCAATGTGGTGAAATGTCGACCGCCCGGCAATCGGGATCCGCGCCCCGAAGAATTAGCCGCCTGTGATGTCTTTTTAGAGCGGCAAATCCAGGCTATCAACCCTAAGGTGATCGTAACTTTGGGCCGCTTCTCGATGGAGAGATTTATTCCTCATGCCAAGATCAGCGAGGTTCATGGAAAGGCCATGCGCATAAAAGGACGCCTGGTTGTGCCCATGTATCACCCAGCCGCGGCGCTGCACCAACCTTCTTTACGATCTTCTGTCGAAGGCGATTTTAATCAATTGCCAGATTTAATTGCCTCAGCAGAAAGTGCCCCTGAACTTGAGACCAATACGCCAGAAGAGAAGCCAGATCCCAAACAACTCAGCATGTTTTGATGATTTAACTCATGTTACGCAACCTAAAGAGAAATATCCCTGAAAATTTGGGGGGGCTTCGCCTCCAACCCCTATTTTCAGGACTTTCCCGCTACGCGTGCGTAACATGAGGATTTAAGTCAGAGGGGGAAATTTTCTGATTTATGGTTTAATTTGAAACCTGTTCAATATCAATTTACATGAAAGAAAAACTATGAAAACAAAAAATGCTCTAGTAGAGAAACTTCAAAATAAGACCGCCTCCGTGGCGGTTCTCGGTTTAGGTTATGTTGGCTTACCCTTTGCTGCAGTTTTTGCTGAAGCTGGGTTCAATGTGGTGGGGATTGATCCTGACGTGCGTAAAATTGAAAAGCTAAAGCAGGGGGAAAGCTATATTCAAGATGTACCCACAGATGTGGTTGCAGCTTTAGTGAAGAATGGCAAGCTAAAGGCGACCTCTGACTTCTCTGCGTTGGCAGATGCAGACGCCGTTAGCATTTGTGTTCCCACCCCTTTGCGAAAGACTGGTGATCCCGATCTGTCATTTATTCTTTCAGTGACCAGTGAACTGGCTAAGTATATGCACCCTGGGATGGTTGTGGTACTTGAGTCAACGACTTATCCCGGAACAACGCGGGAAATTTTGTTGCCCAAATTGGGCGAGGAGAATAACCTCGAAGTGGGTGAGGATTACTTCCTGGCTTTTTCACCCGAACGAGTTGATCCAGGTCGTGAAGATTGGACCACCATTAATACTCCCAAAGTGGTTGGCGGTATCACTGAACACTGCTCGGAAGTAGCATCCACTTGGTATCAGGGTGCCCTCGATACGGTTGTCCCTGTTTCTTCCTCCGAAGTTGCAGAAATGGCCAAATTACTTGAGAACACTTTCCGCATGATCAACATTGGTTTGGTCAACGAATTAGCTGTGATGTGTGATCGCCTTGACATTGATGTTTGGGAAGTCATCGACGCGGCTGCCACAAAACCTTTCGGTTTTATGAAGTTCACGCCTGGTCCCGGTTTGGGTGGACACTGTATTCCCATCGATCCACTCTATCTTTCTTGGAAACTCAAATCACTGAACTACACTGCCCGTTTCATTGAATTAGCTTCAGAGATCAATCTCGGCATGCCGCGTTACGTTGTGCGTAAGGTGCAGGATTCGCTGAATGAATTTGGCAAGCCATTGAAAGACAGTAACATTTTAGTTCTGGGTGCGGCGTACAAGCCTGATATTGACGATATGCGTGAATCTCCAGCTCTTGATGTGATTGGTCTTCTCGAGCAAAGCGGTTCCAATGTGAGTTATCACGACCCATATGTTGCCAGCATTAAGGAAGAAGAGTTTGAGTTGGAAAGTGTCCCTGATTTGATGGCTGCAGTGCGAGATTCCGATTGTGTCGTGATCATCACCAACCACAGCGACTATGATTACAATGCCATCCTGGATGCTGCTACTTGTATAGTCGATACGCGCAACGCTCTTGGAGATTTAGGACGTAATAATCCTAAGGTTGTACGATTGTAATAAAAAAACGATTGAAGATAGACCGCCGACCGCTGCTCTGAATCAATCAGAAGGAACTGCGGTCGGCGTTCTGACGTATTTGGTCAGAGATGAAAGTCGAGTGAACAAATGGCTAATTACTTAGTTACTGGGGTTGCTGGTTTTATCGCCGCCCGCGTTGCTGAAATGCTCTTGGATGCCGGGCATACCGTTGTGGGTATCGACAATTTGAATGATGCCTACGATGTGCGTATGAAAGAATACCGATTGAAACAGCTTCAAGATAGAAAAGGATTTTCATTCCATCGCTTAGATATTAGTATTTGGGAGAATATTGAAAGGTTATCGATAAGTGTTGAACGTTTGGATGCAGTAATCAATCTTGCTGCTCGTGCAGGAGTACGGGCGAGTGTGGAAAACCCCTGGGTTTATGTAGATACCAATGTTACTGGAACCCTAAATCTATTGGAACTCTGCCAGCGGCAGGGGATCTCAAAATTCATTTTGGCCTCGACATCCAGTATTTATGGGGCTGACGCTCCCTTACCCACACCTGAAAGTGCAGATAGCGCCCGACCCCTTCAGGCATATGCTGCCAGCAAAAAAGGCGCCGAGGCTATGGCTCATGCTTATCATTATCTTTATGATATTGATGTGAGTATCGTGCGCTTCTTTACGGTTTATGGCCCGGCAGGCCGCCCGGATATGTCCGTATTCCGGTTTATACGTTGGATCACCGAAGGGGAAACTTTGCAATTGAATGGTGATGGCACCCAATCACGTGGGTTCACTTATATTGACGATATTGCTCGCGGCGTGGTTCAGGGGGTGAAGCCCGTGGGTTTTGAGATATTCAATTTGGGTGGCCATGAAGTCATTGAAATGAATGGCTTAATCAACTTGATCGAGAAAAACGTTGGTCGTGAAGCAAACATCGAGTATCATCCCTTCCCTAAGGCTGATATGAAAGCCAACCAGGCCGATGTCACTAAGGCTGGCGAACAATTAGGTTGGGAACCCGTAGTCGGTATGGAAGAAGGTATCAGCCGAACGATCGCATGGTATAACGAAAACCGCCAATGGGCAAAGGAATTAGAGATCGTCTAAGAAAGGGGCCTTAGATTTTCGACCTAACTTATGCTTCCTTATCTTCAAAGAATTTCCTCTCGAATTCTTGAAAACGAACTCCTTCGCCGCATTCTCACCAACGCCAGTTATTTACTGAGTGCTACAGGCCTGGCCGCGGGGATGAGTGTGTTTCAGAGTATTTTGGCTGGCCGTCTTCTAGGTCCAGCCAATTTTGGCGTTTTAGGTGCAATCACGCAATTTACTAGTGTGGTGAATCGCTTTGCCTCTTTCCGCATGAATGAACTGGTCGTGCGCTATGTTGGAAAGTACCAGGAGGAAGGAGATCAAGATCGCGCTGCCGCAGTTTTCAAGATGGCTAGTTTCTTGGAGTTTGGCGGATCGATCCTGGCATTGATTTTGATTTGGGTCTTAGCCCCTCTAGGTGCGCATTTCTTCGCCCAAGATTCCAGCTTGGCTTTTTGGTTTCAAATCTATGGCTTTATCATTTTGGCCAACGTGATGTTCGAAACGGCCAGTGGTTTGCTGCAGATATTAGATCGTTTCCGCATCATGGCAGTTGCCACCGCAGCACAGAGCGCCATCACCCTGACATTGATCGTGATCATTTTCTTTGTCAAAGCTGGTTTAACAGAAGTTATCGTCGCATACATGATTGGCAAATACGTATATTCACTCTCGGTGACGATAGCCTCGCTGGTTGAAGCCCGACGCGCCTGGGGCGCAGGCTGGTGGCGGACGCCGCTAAGCATCTTGAAGGAGGAACGACGCAACTTGTTAACGTTTGCATTTAGCACCAATCTCAGCAGCACCGTTAGCCTTGTTGCTAAAGATAGCGAAGTACTTTGGGTTTCGGCCTTCTTGGGCCCCGTTCAGGCTGGATACTATAAGACTGCTTTAGCCATCACCAATTTGCTCCAGCTTCCAGTAAGCCCTTTACCCAAGGCCACCTTCCCAGAACTGGCACGAGAGATTGCCCGCCGCAATTGGGATAATGTGCGTTATGTTCTGCGTCAGGGATCGCGCCTCTCTGCGATTTATTCAGTACCCGTGACATTGGTTTTGATCATTTTTGGCAAGTGGCTCATTGGTGTGACCTATGGCCCAGAATATTTACCTACTTATTCGGCGCTGGTCATATTGCTTGTAGGTTATACCTTTGTCAATATCTTTTATTGGAACCGTGTGGCGCTGCTTTCTTTAGGGCGCGCTGTGTTTCCCACAATCATCAACTTCACTGGAATGGTGTTGAAGGTTGCGGCAATTTTCTTGCTAGTACCTCATTATGGCTATTTGGCCTTTGCAGCGTTGCTAGTCGGTTATTATTTCTTCACAGTTGGTGCCGCGGCGATCCGGGTTTTCCTGGATGTACGCTCGCAAACTCAAGTTGAAGTTACGAAATGAAGATTTGCCTGATTGCCCCAACCTATCTCCCCGCCCGTCGCGCCAACACCATCCAGGTGATGAAAATGGCTCAGGCGATGACGGCTTTGGGGCATGAAGTCTTGGTGACTGTTCCTGGAAAGTCCCCAGAAGGGCATGCTCCTGATTGGAATAAACTCGCTAACCAATACGGGTTACAGCATCAGTTCAGGGTCGATTGGCTGCCAGTTTATTCATGGATGCGGCGTTATGACTATGGCTATCAGGCAGTGAAATATGCGCGAGCAAACAATGCTGATTTGATCTACACTCGCTTGCCACAAGCGGCGGGATTGGCCAGTTTTCTGAAATTCCCCACAATTTTTGAACTACATAATTTTCCGCAGGCGCGCCGATTTCAATTTTTGTTGAAACTGTTTTTGAAGGGGAGCGGTGCGCGTCGTTTGGTGTTGATCACACACGCCCTGAGAGATGATCTGTTTCCAATGATTGATTCATACATCTCAAACATTGATACGATCGTTGCCCCCGATGGTGTTGACCTGGAACGATATCTTGATATACCACCTCCCGCGGTTGCGCGCAATCAACTCTCTCTTCAAGAGAGGTTTACCGTTGGTTACACAGGCCACCTCTATCCGGGTCGCGGCGTTGAGTTGATATTGATGCTTGCGACGCGACTGCCAGAAATCAACTTCTTGCTTGTTGGCGGCAATCCCGATGATGTCGCCAGCCTAAGAACTGAAGCTGAGAATGCCAATCTCAAAAACGTCCATTTGACAGGCTTTGTGCCCAATGCTGAATTAGCGCGTTACCAGGCAGCCAGTGATATCCTTTTGATGCCCTATCAGCGAAAAGTAGCTGCCTCATCTGGTGGTGATATCTCGCGCTATCTCAGCCCGATGAAATTATTTGAGTATATGGCTTCTGAGCGCCCGATCATATCCAGTGATCTTCCCGTACTACAAGAAACTTTGAATCAAGAGAACGCGATTTTGCTTTCTCCAGATGAAATAGCTGCCTGGGTCAGTGCCATTCAGGAATTGCAATCTGATGCATGTCGCCGAGATAAACTAGCGCGTCAAGCCCGTAAGGATGTTCAGAACTATTCATGGCAATCTCGTGCAGAGAGAATTCTCAAAGGTATGTAAGAATTCATGGCTAGACGAATTATTACCATTTGTATTTTGCTGATTTTCCTCTCGCTGGGTATGGCTTGGTTGTCATCGGGGTTTGAATCACTCCAGGGGTGGGGCTCATTTTTAGCTGTATCCATATTGGGAACGGGACTGTTCTTTGGGGCATTGCGAGCAACTCGAAGGGAGTCGATTCCCCGTTGGCTTATCTGGATAATATTAGGGGGCCTGGCTCTCCGCCTGGTGTTGGGTGTCTTTTGGTTCATTGCCCTTCCACTCTGGGGATACGATAGTGATGCAGAAGTTGCCGGATATGTCATGTCCGATGCATATTATCGTGATACGGCAGCGTGGGAGTTGGCACAATCAGAGCGCCCATTAACAGATGCGTTCTCTGCATATCGTTCTGTCGATCAATATGGGGGCTTATTGTTCTTTAGTGCCACAATATATCGCTATCTTGGAGGGGGGCTGGTACATCATCCATTGTTAATTGTTATACTGACAGCAACCGCCTCTTCCCTGGCAATTCTATTTTTATGGGCGTTTGTGCGAAGGTTGCTGGGCGATGGGGCTGCGCGAATTGCCGCATGGATTTATGTGTTTTATCCTGACGCGGTGTTGTTGGGTGGTTCGCAGATGCGCGAGGCTTTTACGATGACAATTACGGCCGCAGCAATTTATGGCTTAGTTCTGGCCTTGAGGGAAAAAACCTGGCAAGGTGGATTTTGGATGCTGGTTGCGCTGTTGTTGTCTGTGCCGCTCTCTCCCGCTTATACAATGTTATTGGTGTTCGTGCTAGGCTTGGCGACAATGTTTTTGATAGGAGATCGCTGGCTTCGCGATTGGCGTTTATGGGCAGTTGTTGGCGGCCTCCTGATTGTTGGACTGGTGGGATTGTTGTTTTTTGGCGCGCAGATCTCACAGGGTGACCCGATCAACCCCATTGTAGTATTTCAGTTTTGGGTTGAGCGGACAGGTATTTGGCAGACTATTCTTAGTTACCAGTATTCGGGGTGGATGTATAAACTATCCCAAAATATATCAGCGGGTCTTTACAAGTGGGTTGTTCTGGTTTATGGGGTTGTACAACCTTTCCTACCAGCTGCGCTGATTGCCAATGGAAATTGGCTCTGGCGTTCGATTGCCATCTGGCGTGCCTTGGGGTGGACGCTCTTGTTGCCCATCTTGATTTACGTACCGCTGCGGGCAGTACGTAAACCGCGCCAGTGGTTTGTTTTTGGTATGAGTTTAGCAATATGGCTTGTTATTTTTGCTGCCTCATTCCGCAGCGGTGGTGATCAATGGGATAATCCTCGTTATCGGGTAGCTTTCTCAAGTTTACAAATTGCTGTGGCGGCCTGGGTTTGGGTTGACCAGCAACGTTCACCGGATCCCTGGTTGCGCAGAATCCTGGTTAGTGCAAGCTTTGTAGTCGTCTGGTTTTTGCCCTGGTATCTTCGCCGTTACGTTCCATTCGACTGGTCTGTAATTGATGTCTTCAAAGTTTTTGGGTTAGGGCTGTCGAGTTCTGCCCTATATCTGATTTGGGATTGGGCGCGTTCGCACGATGAAGACGGTAGCCAGCCTTGACCAAGCTATAATTGCCATTATAATCAGCCGCTGATTTCTACAAGGATATTTCATGCCAACTGCGCTTATTACAGGAATTGCTGGTCAAGATGGCTCTTATATGGCGGAATTGTTGCTGTCAAAGGGGTACAAAGTGCTTGGCATCGATCGTTTCTCCAGTATGGTCACCTACGAGAATTTAAAGTTGGTTCAAGACGAAATTACCTTGGTAGAGGGAAATCTGCTTGACCAGGGTTCTTTGGTAGCCATCATAGAAGAATATTCCCCTGACGAGGTTTATAATTTCGCCGCGCTATCATTTCCCGCAGGATCATGGTCTCAACCGGTGGTAACTGGTGATACGACTGCCTTGGGTGTGACTCGAATGCTGGAAGCGATTCGCCTGGTATGCCCGGAAACTCGCTTTTATCAAGCCTCTTCGAGCGAAATGTTTGGCAATGTGCGTGAAGTTCCGCAAACCGAGAAGACACCTTTTTATCCCCGTAACCCCTATGGTGTGGCGAAAATGTACGGACACTGGATCACGGTGACTTATCGCGATCACTATGACATGTTTACCTGTTCAGGGATATTGTATAACCATGAAAGCCCGCGCAGAGGCGTAGAATTTGTTACCCGCAAAATTTCTCATGGCGCGGCGCGTATCAAGCTTGGCTTAACGCATGAACTGCGATTAGGGAATCTGGATGCTCAACGCGATTGGGGATACGCCGGTGATTATGCAGAAGCCATGTGGTTGATGCTCCAACAAGATCAACCTGAAGATTTTGTGGTTTGCACAGGTGAGACTCACTCAGTGCGCGAATTCTGTGATGCAGCGTTCAGTCATGTAGGCTTGAATTATCAGGATTACGTCATTCAAGATGAGCGCTTTTATCGCCCCGCGGAAGCCAGTTTGTTAGTGGGTGATCCCAAGCATGCGAGAAAGAAACTCGGTTGGCAACCGCAAGTCAGTTTTGAAGAGTTGGTCACCATGATGGTCGATGCCGACCTGCAGTATTTGGGAAGAGAGATTCTTTGATGGATCTGCGTGAACGGTTCAAGCGAATTTATGAGATCCCTTGGGTAGCCGATGGGCTTGCGATCTTAGGGGGAATTATCTACGCTGTCCAATCTTGGATGTACGCCCATACGCAATCATCAATTCTAGATGAAGGCGCCTATTTGCTTAAAGGTTACCTCTTTGCAACCGGAAAATATACGCCATTTCAGGAATACGGCCCCTGGTCTAACCATATGCCCTTTTCGTTTCTGATCCCCGGCTATGTCCAGGTTTTATTTGGTCCTGGGTTGCGCACCGGGCGTTATCTTGCCATTGTTCTGGGATTGCTGACTCTGCTCGGAATTTGGTTCCTGGCACGCAGGTTGGGAAATCGCTGGTGGGCAGCGGCAGCGGTTTGGCTGTTGGTACTCAATATTCCGCTGATCAAAACCTTCAGCGTTATGGCTTCTCAAGGGCTGGTGGCCTTCATGTTCGTTTGGGTGTTGGTGCTAACTTTGGGAAAACAACGCCCTACCTGGCAAATTCTACTTGGTGTTGCCTTGGCCGGATTGATGATGTTGACTCGTATCAATTTAACCCCTGTGCTGCCGATCCTGATTCTCTATATATTTTGGGAATATGGAAAGAAAATTGGGTTGTGGAGCTTATTAATTGGGATTCTCGTTGTTGGTCTGGGACATGCCCTGTTTTGGCCTGGCATCCTTAGACTTTGGGCTGCCTGGTTGCCATTGAAGTGGATCCCGTTCTTTGAGCAATTCGCAAAACCAGTTGGAGCGCTGCCCAATTGGAACCCAGATGTGAGTGTTGGCGACCGCCTTCTAAGTTTCTTCCAGGGCATGCGAATCCAGTTTTTTGCCATTGTTGGCGCGCTTTTTGCCTGGATGTGGTGGCCATCAAAATCTGGATGGCGTTCAGAATGGCGTTTTCGGGCAGGCGTATTCCTGTCTGTGGTTTTTGGTCTGCTGTTTGCTTTTCACATGTGGGCTTCATTGGGAAAGAATTATTGTGTATTTTGTTTTTCGACATATTTATCGTTTTTTAGTTTCCTGGGCATGCTGCTGGGGATCCTTTTCATTAGTTCAATCAAAGAATTCAAAGACCGTTTTGGCAAGTGGCTGCCATTCCTGATCATTTTGATTCTATCGATAGGAATAGGTTTCAGCGCCAAGGGAATTTGGGCAGAGCAGCAGACAGTGGAGCATCTGGCGCGTCAAATTCTACGGACAGAAGTTCCCAGGGTTAGCTCTTCTCGTATTCAAGCTGGAAATGTCCCTTTATGGGGTCTGCTCTCTAACAAGTTTGGTTGGAGCGAGATGGAAATATTTACCACATCTTATGATGTGAGTAGAACCGTAGTCCCTGTGCTTGTAGGATTGGTATTTGCTCTGATAATTATCAAGTTTGGGGCTGCCTGGTGGAATAAGATTGTGGGTGAAACTCAGTTCAATAATGCCGGCGCATTTTCTGTCTTCTTACTGTTGGGGACGCTGATTACTTTTGGGTTAGGCGCTACTCCTGGCGACCGAGACTGTGGTTGGAATGTGATTGAATCATATGAAGTAGGTGGCGCACATCTTGCGGAGCAGGTGCCCGCCGGATCAAAAGTGTATTGGTGGGGCGGGCTTTCCACTGTGCCCTTGTTGTACCTCCCTGATGTAGAAATCTATTCCCCTCAAATTAACAATGGCTATTCATTCCGCCTGGGTGGCGATCCCGATGATCTGTTGCGCTACGGCTGGTGGAATCAGGCATTGGCTGATCAATGGGTTCGCGAAGCAGATGTCCTATTAATCGAAGCGCGTTTGTATGGCGGATTTGCTACTACATTTGCGGAAAGCTATGCCTTTGACGAAGTATCGCCCACGGATCCTCTGGTACCTTGCAGAAGTAATTCCGCGATTCATATCTTTGTAAGAGAGCAGTAAGGTGATGCGGATACTTGTCGTTATTTACGAGTTTCCTCCCGTTGGCGGGGGTGGGGGAAGAGTAGCAGAGGATATTTGTCGTGGGTTGGTAAGACGCGGCCATGATGTCCGTATCCTGACGTCCCATCTCAAGGGATTGCCAAAATATGAAAATCAAGATGGGATAGAGATATTACGAGTTCCCGTTGGTCGTAGAACACCTTTCAAGGCAGGGTTCATCGATATGCTGGGGTATATCATATTGGGATTCTTGCCCGGGATGAGACTTATAGCCCGATGGAAACCCGATCTGATGCACGTGCACTTTGCTGTACCTAGTGGAGCGTTGGCGAAATTATTATCTATGGTGACGGGTGTGCCCTATCTGCTTACTGCGCATTTGGGCGATGTCCCTGGCGGCGTACCTGACAAAACCGATCGCTGGTTCCGTTGGGTATTTCCTTTCACACCACCAATATGGAAATCTGCGGCCAAAGTTTGTGCAGTAAGCGAATTTACACAGCAATTGGCTAAAGAAAGCTATTCTGTCAATGCGCAGATGATCCCTAATGGTGTCGATCTGGCAATGTTGAACCCTGGCGAGATCACTGTTGGAGAGCCGCCGCGCATCATCTTTGCCGGGCGCTTTGTTTCCCAAAAGAATCCGCTCCAAATTGTGCGCACGCTCGCTCAATTGGCTGATTTGCCTTGGAATTGTGTCATGGTGGGTGATGGCCCACTGCGCCCTGAGATCGAAGCCGAGATAGAGCGTCACGGCCTCAATGATCGTTTTACCCTCACTGGCTGGGTGTCTCCTGATGATGTCATTGAGTGGTTTCGGAAGAGCGATATCTTATTTATGCCATCGCTTTCGGAGGGTCTACCAGTTGTTGGGGTGCAAGCCCTGGCAATGGGATTGGCGGTTGTCGCCAGCCGGATTGGGGGATTCATCGAACTGGTCGAGCCGGACCAGAATGGTTATTTGCTGGATGGATATGATGATGCTATGGGAGTTGAGGAACTACGGATGTTGATTTCATCCCCTGAGCGTTTGGGCGAATTCCGCCGAACGAGTCGTCAGCTTGCCAGCCGATTTGATGTTGAACATATCGTTGATTCCTACGAAGGCGAGCTGCAAAGTGTGATTGATTCGCTCAAAGCCTCGGAGACAGAGAATTAATATGGGAACTGGATCAACACCAAAGGGAGTCCAGGAGACCGCGCCGAAACTGATTGTTTTGGGTTGGGATGCCGCCACCTGGGATCTACTATCCCCCTGGGTCGCTGAAGGCAAATTGCCAAATCTAGCCAAATTAATGCAATCGGGCAGTTACGGATCGATCCGTTCAACATCCCTGCCCGTAAGCCCGGCCGCCTGGAGCACGATCATCACCGGGCAGAATCCGGCCAAACATGGGGTTTTCGATTGGTTCGCTCGCAAAGAGGGCAGTTATGATGTGGAATATGTCCACACTGGGCAGATCAAAGCTAAGCCGGTGTGGAGTTATTTCAACGAAGCTGGAAAACGCATTGGCGTGTTCAACTTGCCCATGCTTTACCCCGCGGTTCCCCTGGATGGTTTCATGTTTTCAGGTTTGGCTGCTCCGGATGCTGCCTCGAGCGGATTCGCGTACCCGGCAGAGCTTATTCAGGAATTGGAAGAAAATGTTGGCCCCTTCTGGCATGCAGAAACCGAAGTGTATAAATATGGCCGCGAAGATGCGTATTTGGAAAATGTGCTGGAATTGTTAGATTACCAGAAGCGCGTGGTCGACTATCTAGTGCGTGAGCACCCTTGCGATGTATATTTGCTGGTTTTTATGCAAACAGATCATGTACAGCACAAATTCTGGCGATACATCGACCCGATGTATCCGGAATACGACTCGGGTTATGATGCACAGTTCCAGGATGCTATACTGCAGGTTTACCAGGGGGTCGATGAGCAACTAGGCGATCTTTTGGCCGCGTTTGGTGATGATACCAATTTCGTTGTGCTCTCCGATCATGGCGGCGGACCGGTGCACGGCATTATGTATATCAACCGCTGGCTGCATGAGATTGGTATGCTGCATTTGCGTGATGATATCTCGACGCGGGCGAAGTTTTGGTTGGCGAAGAGGGATCTAATAGGCAAGGCGTATCGCATTGTGAGCAAGATCGGGCTGGGGAAAGTCGCCAATTTAGTTTCAAAGCCAGCTCGCAACAAAGTTCTCAATTCATTCATGTCATTCGATGATATTGACTGGACGCGCACAAAAGCCTATGCCAGGGGTGCTTTTGGTCAGATTTATGTCAACCAGAAAGGGCGCGAGCCGAGCGGCATTGTCGAACCGGGTACAGCGTATGAGCAGGTCGTTACTCAGTTGATTGCTGCCCTTGAGAAATTACCACATCCCAAGACTGGCGAGCCATTGATCACGGATATTTACAGAAAATCAGAGATTTTCAACGGACCCTATCTTGAGAATGCCGCCGATGTGATCTTTTCGATCCAGAATTATCTATTTCAATCTTCGGTAAAGATGGGTCTGGACAGCGAAAGCATCCTGGGAAAATCAGAATATGAAGATTCTGGCAGCCATCGTGCGGACGGTATTGTCGTCATGTCCGGTCCGGGGATTGCCGAAGGTGTGTCGATTTCAGATGCGTCGATAGCCGATATCCTGCCGACGATGTTGGCGCTGGCCGGATTGCCCGTGCCCGACGATTTGGATGGCCTACCACTCAGCCAGGCTTTCACAGAATCTCAAAAGCACGCCATAAAATTTGTCTCTGGATCGTCAGATTCTTTGGACGGGACGACAACACCCAACCTGGATGATTCCGAGTTGACAGAGATCGAAGATCGCCTACGAAGTTTGGGGTATTTAGGATGAGCGAGCAGAACCGAAATCAATCTCGACGATTCTCATTTAACCTGCGTTGGATTCGTTGGGCTGGCACAATCGTCACTTCTGGACTGTTCATCTGGCTGTTGACCCAGCAAGATTGGAAGCTGATGTGGGCTACTCTGAGCCGCATCCCAACCTGGATATTTCCTTTGGCGTTCGTCTTATATTTCTTGGGGGTGCTTGCCAACACGCTGCGCTGGTTTATCTTGCTGAAGGCTCAGGAGATTGAAGTTCCGTATGGAGAAATCCTGAAGATTGTGTTAGCGGGGAACTTTGCCTCGAATTTCTTACCATCAACTGTGGGCGGAGATACTGTGCGGATTGTCAGTGCAGCACGATTCACTGGTTGGTCGGTAAGTTTTGCATCGGTAGTAGTCGACCGTTTGTTGAATGTTTTCGTAATGATGGCCCTGCTGCCATTTTCCTGGTTTTCGTTTAAGGTGTTTAGTGGATTTTTTAACTCCGTTTCAACATATAATCAGATTAGAACTGCCTTTTTGAAAGCGGGGTTTATCGCCGGATGGGTTTCTAAAGTTGTGCGATTGGTTGCTCGCTGGTTGAAGAAAATCTTGGAAGCATTCCTGGTTTGGCGGGACCGTAAAGGTGCCTTAGGGTGGGGGTTAATGATAGCCTTTGCAGCTAAAATGAGCGTATTTTCCGCCGTTTGGTTCTTAGCACGTGGTCTGGATATCTCTGTCACAATTTCTCAGGTAATTGGCGTGGGTGCAATCACTTACGTTTTGTCGCTGCTGCCCATTTCTATCAATGGATTTGGTCTGCGTGAAGTCACCATGACTACCCTTTATATGCAATTGGGTACCACCCTGGAGCAAGCCTCTGCTCTGGTAGTTGTGACGCGTTTCATCTTGATGGTTGAAACACTCCCCGGCGCGCTGTGGGTCTCAGATATGCTGGTTTCTCAAGATGATCAAATATCCCCAGCGGATGAGTCGACAAAAATTTCTGAGTGAGTTTCATCGAATTTATTATATGAACATGCGTATAGGGCCAGCTTGACCGCTCAAAATGGGTAGGCTACAATGCGCCATGTTTGTGCGAATATGAGAATAATTTATGGAAAAAATATCCGTTGTAATTCCTGTCTATAATGAAAGTGAGAGCCTGCATAAATTGCACGAGTCTCTCCATAAAGCGTTAGGTACTGTCAATATGCCCTGGGAGATCGTATACGTTGACGACGGTAGCGTTGATGGTAGTGTACAGGTGCTCGCTTCTCTGGCAGAAGAAGATAAAGAACATACTCGAGTAATCGCCCTGAGGCGAAATTTTGGCCAGACAGCGGCCATCGCGGCCGGTATAGATAATACCCACGGCGATATTATCGTCTTGATGGATGCCGATATGCAGAATGACCCCGCTGACATTCCTATGATGATTGAGAAAATGGGGGAAGACTATGATGTTGTCAGTGGCTGGCGGGTGCGCCGGAAAGATACCTTCATAACGCGCACATTGCCCTCCCGAATAGCTAATTGGTTGATCTCGTGGGTCACCGGCGTAAAGCTGCGCGACTATGGCTGCACGCTCAAAGCATATCGCCGTGAAGTCATCACAGGTTTCCGCCTTTATGGTGAGATGCACCGCTTTATTCCTGCCTATGCCGGCTATGTAGGCGCGCGCATAGTAGAAGTACCCGTGCAACACCACCCTCGGGAACATGGAAAAACCAAATATGGTCTGGAACGTATAGGAAAAGTCATCCTCGATCTACTGACGGTTAAATTCCTGATCAGCTATGGGCATAAACCCAATTACATCTTTGGTGGTCCCGGAATGTTGATGATGGGTTTGGGTTCTTTGTTGTTGGCCTTCTTGATTGTTCGTCGTCTTATCACTTTGGTATCGGTATTCGAATCCCCTTTCTTTCCTGTCAGTCTGATGCTCATGTATATGGGGTTTCAGTCGATCTTAATGGGTTTGTTGGCTGAATTGCAGGTGCGTACCTATCATGAAGCGCAGCAGAAACCTACATACACAGTTCGCCGGGTGATCAATCCCTCTTCACAAGATGAGTGATCATTCGGAAGATTCCAAGTCAACTTCATATCTGCGCTGGGGGGGATCACTCCTAGCGATAGTGTTGTTAGTATATTTATTTAGTCGCCAGGGGTGGGGGGAAATCTTTGGCGCTATCCGTCAGATTCCAGTTTGGCATATCATCCTTGCTTTCGTGTTGACGATCATTTCCCGCCTGGCAGTAGCGGGTCGCTGGCATGCCTTATTGGCTGTTACTGAGATAGATGTCACCTGGTGGAAGACTTTGCAATTAACCTTTGCCGGGTTGTTTGCATCCAATTTTCTGCCCACGACGGTGGGGGGGGATGTTGTTCGCCTGGCTGGGGCAGTGCAGATGAAGTTAGATAGCGCCATCAGTACCGCGTCGCTGGTCGTCGACCGGCTGGTGGGATTATTCGGCATGGCACTTGCAGTGCCCCTCGGTGCGGGGCCTCTCTGGGCCTGGTTGATTACGGCTCAGGGGTGGAGAGATGCCTTTTTGACAAGCTCCATTCTCCCACTTGGAATCAAAAAGATTGCGGGGCGGATGCGCGATTTATTCAGCCGCTTATGGAAGTCATTCTCACTGTGGAAAGATCATCCAACATCTTTGTTGGTATCCCTGGGGATGACCGGGCTGCATATGCTATGTCTGTATCTTTCGATTGCCCTGATGCTCAACAGCATTGGTGATCCCATGCCTGTATGGTTGATCGGCGGGCTGTGGAGCTTTGTCTATCTGGTTACGTTGCTGCCAATTTCGATAAACGGCTACGGGGTTCAAGAGATTTCGCTGACCTTAATCTTCACTAACGTGGGCGGGATATCAATGAAGAGCGGCTTGACGATCGCATTACTGATCCGAACCCTACAGATGGTAGCTAGCTTGCCGGGCGCGGCCTTCGTACCCGCGATCATTGTTGGACTTCGTCAAGATAATGGGAAAAATGTCTGATTATTTACCTCTAAACGATGATTTCGAGAAGATGTTGGAGCCAAGAAATCCCAGATGGGATTTGCGTTGGTTACTGGCGATATTTTTTGTCTTACTCCTTGGTTCTGCATACCAGATCGCTCAGCAAGTTTTAGCTGTAGGGGTGAATTTTACACCCCGGGCACAGCGCTGGTTGATGGTGATTGGTCTGGTTGGCGCTGCTCTGTTTGATCTGGGAATACTGGCCGCGACATGGACAACATGGGGGAAAGAGCTTACTGAGAGGTTGTTACATATCCCCGAGGCTTTGTTGCGCTTTCGAGGGTTGTCCTGGTTTATATTAACCCTGGTGGTGATCGCCTTTCCAATCCTTGTCCTGGGTTTGATGGGCGATCTGCTGATTGATCCTTTCCCGAGACTTTTGGTCTTCAGCGTATTCGTAATCATAGGTGCAATTTCTCTGAAAGCTCTGTTTCCCATAATCCCATCTAGGGGCGCGGGACTCGGCTTAGGCTTGATCATCGCTTTTGTTTATCACATGGCGACTTTGTTAGTTCAAGTCACCGACTATCCTTTTTCGCTGAGTTGGTCGGAAACTAGTCGCTTTTATTTAGGCTCTCTATTCGCTGCTGAGAAAATCTATGGCATGCAGGTGCCGCCCTCGGTGCTGCACCCAACCCGATATTTGATGCAGTCGCTCCCATTTTTTGTCAATGACATTCCGCTTTGGGGGCACCGTCTATGGCAAATGATTGTGTGGATTATTTGCGCGGTATGGGCGGCTTATTTGCTTGCTCGCCGTCTAAAATTGAACAATAAATTCATCACCGCGATTATTGCTCTGTGGGCTTATCTATCTTTGTTCCAGGGACCAGTTTATTACCATTTATTGGTTCCAGTGATCATTATCTTGGGTTGGTTCGACCCCCGGAAGTTTTGGCGAAACGTATTTTTGGTGATCCTGGCTTCAGCATGGGCAGGGATCAGTCGAGTTAATTGGTACCCTGTACCCGCGATGCTCGCCGCGGTGTTGTATATCTTAGGAAAGAAGCAAGGTGACGAATCCCTTTGGAAATATCTGATTCATCCCGCCATTTTGGGAATTGTTGGGGTGGCGGTAGCCTTTGGCTCACAAACGTTGTATATGCTGACATCGGGCCACAACTCAGATTTGTTTACATCCAGTTTTTCGTCAGACTTGTTGTGGTACCGCTTGTTCCCGAACGTTACATATCCTCTGGGGATTCTGTTCAATGTGCTGTTGGTTTCATGCCCTTTATTGTGGGTTGTTGCGGCACGAATCTGGAAAGACCGTCAGAATTGGTCTGCAATCCGGGTGATCGCACTTTGGGCGGCAATATTGGTGTTATTAGTTGGCGGATTAGTGGTCAGTGTCAAAATTGGCGGCGGCAGCAATCTTCACAACGTCGATGCCTACTTGGTTTTGCTGATTGTTGTGGTGGCGCATATTTATTTCCGGCGGTTTTCTTTTGAATCGGACCAAACAACAGATCAGACATTTTCCTGGCCGATGACGCTTTTTCTTGCTGCAATACCGGTTTACTTTGCCGTAGTTTCCGGGGGAGCGCTAGAAATACCCGATTCGCGTATTGTGGCTGCATCACTGGATGCTGTTCACCAACATGTCAATTATGCAGCCAGAGATGGCGAAGATATTCTTTTCATCTCGCAGCGACATCTGCTCCATTTTGATGACCAGGTTGAATTGCCCTTAATCCCTGAGTATGAGAAGGTTTTCTTCATGGAGATGACCATGGCGAGGAATCCAACTTACTTGAATGACTTCTATGCGGATCTGCAATCTCAGCGTTTTGCAGCCATCGTCTCAGACCAGGTCGTTGATCGTTATAAGGATCGTGATGAA
The DNA here is from genome assembly GCA_016785015.1 of Anaerolineales bacterium. GTDB lineage: Bacteria > Chloroflexota > Anaerolineae > Anaerolineales > UBA11858 > NIOZ-UU35. The sequence goes on along the minus strand of JADHTJ010000010.1, from coordinate 24,390 downwards.
TCATGGTCGGAAGAACATAATGTCTGGGCGCAATATGTTGCCAAGCCATTGTTGTGTTACTATCAGCCGCGCCTGACCTTAAGAGTAGTACAGGCTCAAATTCTCTATCCTAGGACAAATGTAGAAAACTGCCCCGCAATTTCTGAGAATCAAAGCATATTGGCTGAAATCTCTCAATAATCGCAAGTATCAATATGCTCTGAGCAGACTTCGGAAGTCTCCATAACGGCTTTTGAAGCAAAATCTATTTGGAATGCTGAAAATCTATCTACTGAATTGTCTGATGAGAATTTCGAAGTCTTAATGGCGTGCACGAACAAATGAATATACTGATTATCAATAGCGAATATCCACCCATTGGGGGTGGGGCTGGAAATGCCAGTGCAAATATAGCCCGTGAACTGGCGAACCTTGGGCAAGAAGTCACCGTGTTGACTGTTCATTATGGGGATCTGCCGCGCTATACGAGTCAGGATGGGGTGCATGTCGTACGCATAAAAGCTTTGCGCCGCAGACTAGATCGCTCGAGCGCACTAGAGCAGATCATCTTTATGGTTGCCAGCAGTATTTCGACGATTGCGTCATTGCGAAAATGGCAGCCTGATGTGATTATTGCATTCTTTGGTGTCCCCTGCGGAGCAGCGGCTTGGTGCGCGAATATTTTTTCGGGCGTTCCATATTTCGTGTCATTGCGTGGTGGCGATGTTCCTGGGTTCAGACCCTATGATTTCGCTTTGTATCATAAACTTGTAGCCCCCTTGTTGCGGCTGATCTGGCGGCGCTCATCTGGGTTGGTAGCCAATAGTTCAGGATTAAAAAATCTGGCACAAGCATTTGATTCTGATGCCCCCATTACGATAATTCCCAATGGCGTAGATTTACAGCGCTACTCCCTCAGTAAGCGCGATTGGGAACCGGCTCGCTTGCTTTTTGTCGGGCGTTTGGTTTATCAAAAGGGGATTGATATCTTATTAGCAGCCCTGGAGGGTTTGAAATCCCATCCGTGGGAATTATCATTGGTGGGGGATGGGCCAGAGCGAGAGGCTTTGCAGTCGTTAGTTCAGGAGTATGGTATCTCAGATCGGGTGCACTTTAAGTGTTGGTTAGATGGCGATGATTTGATGGGACAACTCCAGGAAGCCAATTTGTTTGTTTTCCCATCCAGGCATGAAGGCATGCCCAATGCAGTGTTAGAAGCTATGGCATGTGGTTTGCCAATAATCGCATCACAAATTGCAGGAAATGAAGAACTGGTGACGGACGGCGAGAATGGATTATTGTTCTCTCCCGAAGATGCCAATGCTTTACGCGAAGCTTTGGTCGATCTTTTAGAAAATCCATTCAGACGAGAGCAAATGGGAGCAGCCAGCCGTCGGAATGTTGAAGCCAAATATTCCTGGAGCCGGGTTGCGAAACAATATCTAGCTTTGATTGAGAAAGGAAGCAGTAAACTGTAAATAGGAATCTATTTACTTGTTGATGTTACATAACTTAACGAGAATCTCCTGGAATAGGGGGTGGGGGGGCTTTGTCCCCCACCCCCTATTCCAGGCAAACCTCGCTACGTGTGTGTAACATGAATTACTTATACACTCTCTTATGTGCGGAATTTGCGGAATAACACATCAAGATAACCGCCCAGTAGACCGGGAATTGGTGCAGGCTATGAATGCGACCATAATTCACCGCGGCCCGGATGGTGATGGTTTTTATTTTGCGCCAGGAATTGGGTTAGCCATGCGCCGTCTAGCGGTTATTGATCTTAACACCGGGGATCAGCCAATTACAAACGAAGATGAATCAGTGTGGATCGTCTTTAATGGAGAGATATTTAATTTCCCATCCTTACGCGCTGATCTGGAAGCCCGCGGCCACCATTTCCGCACTCAGACGGATACCGAGTGCATTGTCCACCTATATGAAGATTTCGGCGACGATTGCATTCAATATTTACGCGGGCAGTTTGCCTTTGCGCTATGGGATAGTAAAAAACAGCGCTTACTCATCGCCCGCGACCGCCTAGGGCAAAAACCACTTTATTACACCTTGAGCGGTGATACGCTTTATTTCAGTTCTGAATTATCCAGTTTGTTAGAAGCCCTACCCTCGCGGCCTAATATCCATCTCCCGGCGATTGACCTGTACTTGAGTCTGCAATATATACCTGAGCCGTATACTCCTTATGAAGGGATATTCAAACTACCGGCAGCACATAAACTAACTTTTGAGCAAGGGCAATTAAACGTTGAACGTTACTGGCAATTGGAATATGAACCAAAATTGTTAGTATCCGAAGAAGAGCTCATCGAGGAGTTGCGCCTCCGTATGCGAGATGCTGTGGTGATGCGCATGATCAGCGACGTACCCTTGGGTGCGCATCTCAGTGGTGGCATTGATTCCAGTATTGTTGTGGCGCTGATGGCGCAGGCCAGCTCATTGCCGGTGAAAACCTTCTCAGTTGGCTTTGAGGAAGCCTCGTTTTCTGAGCTGCCCTATGCCCGTGCAGTAGCGGAACGATATGACACCGATCATCAAGAATTCACCCTCACTTTTGGAGATATCCCAGCTACGATTGCAAAGCTGATCACCCACTTTGGGGAGCCGCTTGCTGACCCCTCGGCGCTGCCGCTTTATCATCTGGCGCGCTTGACACGGCAGCATGTTACCGTGGCTTTGAATGGGGATGGAGGGGATGAAGCCTTTGCTGGATATCACCGCTATTGGTTGGATCCTTGGGCAAATCGCTATGCCAAGTTACCAGTGATCCTGACTGAGAAGCTGGTTCCTGCCCTTACGCGCATGCTACCGAACAGAAAAGACAGCCCGGTGGGAAGCAACCTGGTTGATGGACTCAAACGCCTTGAGCAGCTCGCGTCCATTGACCCGCGGGCCAGTATTTTGCGTTGGGGTTCCTATTTCTCACCAGCTTGGAAAGCGGATCTCTGGCGTGAAGAATTCCGTACTCAATTTGGGGATCGCCCCGCGGAAATCTTCCTCGTCAACAAGTTTGAAGAAGCTTTTGCAGACTCTTTCATGGATCGCACCCTCTTTACAGATATCCATTCCTATTTGCCGGGAGATTTGCTCGTCAAAGCTGACCGCATGACCATGGCACATTCTTTAGAGGGCCGTTCGCCGTTCTTGGATCATGAACTCGCAAGCTGGGCGGCGCGTTTGCCAGAAAACATGAAAGTACGCGGACGAACGGGGAAGTATTTGCTACGTAAGGCCTTTGCTCGAGATTTGCCATCACGCGTTCACACAAGGGGCAAGCAGGGATTTGGTATCCCCTTAGGGGACTGGTTCCGAGGACCACTCGCCGATTGGGCGCACGATATCATTCTGGATTCCCAAAGTCCATTGGATCAATGGTTTGAATCTCAACCCCGCCAGCAGCTTTTGGATGAGCATGCCGCAGGCCGCGCAAATCACGGCAAAAGGATTTATGCTTTGGTTGTTTTGGGTTTATGGGCGGAAAGTGCGTTCAGGTAATCAAGCCCAGTGGGCTTCGTATTCAGATTTAAGCACCCCATATTCGATAATATCCAGATACTGACCGTCTTTGAAGGCGGCTTGACGACGCACACCTTCTTGTTTCATCCCCAAATAAGCTGCCAGATGCTGCATTGCAGTATTATTGGCGAATGTTCCACAATGAATTCTATGCAGATTTAATGCGTGGAAGCCATGGTCACAGAGCAAACGTCCAGCTTCTTTGCCAACACCTTGCCCCCAAGTAGATTTGTCACCGATGATTATCGAGAACTCTGCCGAACGATAAATAGGATGGATCTTTTGCAGGGCAACATTTCCAATATGGCGATTATTGTCTTTGGAAACGATGGCGAGAATTAGATGTTCCCGAGTTTTCGTTGCATTCTGGATATATTCTTTGGCTGCCTGAGGAGTGTAAGGAAATATGTGGTGCCCATTTCCCCAACAGACTTCCTCATCGTTGAACCAGGTGGGGTAAGGTCCATCGGCATCACTTTCGAATAGTGGTCGCAAGATTATTATTTCGCCTGTCAGAAATGGGAAAGATCCTGTTGACATATTGTTTATCCTTTAGGTAAATTCTCCCAGGTGGTATTTGGTTTGTCAAGCGCGCTGCGAAACATATCTCACTTGACAGCCGCTCGCCTTCGTGACAGAATTCATACCCAAATTCAGAATGAAAAGATACTTCACGTGAAGAAAAAAATAGATAAGGGAAGCTCCAAAAAAATATCTTGGCATGTTCGTATCCAGCGATCGCGCGGTTGGTCGGGATTAAGTCTGCGTGAATTATGGTCGTTTCGCGACCTGTTTTGGATACTGGCCATGCGAGATGTGAAGTTGCGCTATAAGCAAACCGCGTTGGGCGTCACATGGGTGATATTACAGCCGATTTTGACATCCGGTATATTCGCCGTCATTTTTGGGGTGTTGGCAAAATTACCTTCAGATGATTCGCCCTATTTGTTATTTGCATTTGCAGGTACATTGCCTTGGACACTATTTGCGCAATCTCTTCAACGAGCAGGTAGCAGCCTGGTGAGCGGCCGGGAGATGATTTCCAAGGTTTATTTCCCGCGTCTGATATTGCCGATTTCAAGCTCCATTTCCGTACTTGTAGATTTTTTAGTTGGTTTGGTATCAATCAGTGTCCTATTTTTGATTTATAAGGTGCCGCTGACCTGGAATTTGTTAGCGATCCCCGGATTGGTTTTTGTAAATTTGTTGATTGCTATCGGTGTAAGTTTTTGGATTTCAGCATTTAGTGTTCACTATCGTGATTTTATTTATGCTTTACCGTTCTTGATCCAGGCCTGGATGTATGCATCACCGGTTGCATACGCCAGCAGCATTGTGCCAGATCAATGGATGGCACTGTATTCTCTAAACCCAATGGTGGGGATTATTGAAGGGTTCCGTTGGGCTTTGTTGGGACAAGGCGAGTTTTCCTGGATTTCTTTTGGAATTTCCCTTGCAGCTGGATTGGTAGTTTTCGCCCTTGGCGCCTTAGTATTCCGCCGAGTTGAACGCGGTTTTGCGGATGTGATCTGATGTCTGATCTTGCAATTAGTATTCAAAATATAAGCAAAGTTTATCGCATTGACCCAACAACTGGGGGCGCAGCGTCGCGCACATTGCAAGAAGATCTGGTAAATTTTGCTAAGAATCCATTACGTCGGACTACATCTTCCAAAAAACAAGAAATATGGGCACTCAATGATGTATCCTTTGATGTTCATGAAGGGGAAGTTATTGGATTGATCGGGCGCAATGGTGCTGGGAAGAGCACATTGTTGAAGATTTTATCGCGCATTACGGAACCGACCCACGGATTTGCCGATATTTTCGGGCGGGTGGGATCGTTATTGGAAGTGGGCACAGGTTTCCACACAGAGCTTACGGGACGTGAGAATATCTATCTGAGTGGTGCTATATTGGGGATGCGTAAGGCAGAGATTGATCGTAAATTTGACCAAATTGTCGAATTCTCCGGTGTGAGCAAATTCATCGAAACGCCTGTCAAACGTTATTCGAGTGGTATGGCTGTGAGGCTGGCCTTTGCTGTGGCAGCGCATTTGGACCCTGAAATTCTACTGGTTGATGAGGTACTTGCAGTCGGTGATGCCTCTTTCCAGAAGAAATCTCTGGGTAAGATGTCTGAAGTAGCGGAAAGCGGACGTACAGTCATCTTTGTCAGCCACAATATGGGTGCGATCAAAAATCTTTGTACACGGGCTGTGTTACTTGATGGGGGCAAAGCACTCGTTGACGGCGATGTCGATCACGTTGTTCAAGAATATCTAATCACCGCCAGTGAAAAAGGGGAGTGGCACACAGAAATTGCGGATCGGGAAGATCGACAGGGCAGTGGCGCCTTGCGTTTCACAGGTTTTCAATTGCGGGGATCAAACGGTTCTACAGTTGAAGCGGCAGTTGCAGGCGAAGCTGTTGAATTCGTGCTTCAATTCCAATGCAATTCGGAAAAAATTCAGAATGCCAGTATCATGATCTGGTTGCGGGATGCGTTTACTAAGGGTTTGTTGAGACTCGGAACGGAATTAACAGCCCAAAGTTTTAATGAGCTTCCTCAAGAAGGCAAAATTATTTGTCGTGTCCCACGTTTTTCGTTGCGACCGGGTCGATACTTCATTGATCTTGGGGCTGATATTGATGGTGTCAAAGCGGATCGTGTCATTCGCGCAGTGACACTCGATGTTGTGGGAGGTGATTTTTACGGCAGCGGCAAAGTGCCTCTCCATCCCAATGACGGTGATCTATTGTGTGAACACTCCTGGAGATTGGGGTGATAGAGCGATGGTAAAAGCGATCTATTCCGGGTTTGGTGAAATTTTTTGGTTGTACCTTGCTAAGCATTTAGCAAAGAATAATGGGTGGGAACCTGTATATTGGGTAGGGGTGCCACAAGCAAAGGATGTGGTCAGGCGCGATTTTCCTGAGGCGATTTTCCATTCAGTATTTGATGCCATCAAAGGCCTTCCTGCGGGCGAATACATTTCCCGAGCCATCAAACCGATTGACACCAGAATTATCACTGATTATGCGGCAAGCCAATTAATTTTGCTCAGGATGATGGATCGCATTGATGCCTTGGGGTCGTTTGGCTACAATGATCGTGTAAGACTACTTCATAAGCAGATGACATATTGGCAGACGGTTTTGGATGATCTCAAACCAGATGTTGTTGTATTTAATGTTATCCCGCATTTAATTTTTGATTATATGCTCTACGAGTATTGTAAACCACGGGGCATAAAAACGATCATGTTCGAGAGTATCCCTGTGCGAGGTATGACGATCGTTATGGATGATTTTATGGGGCCTACGCACATAAATAAGCTATATGCAAAGCTGCTTGAAGGGAACCAGTTTGATTCAGTCCCCCTTTCGGAGGGCATGGAAGAATTTTTATACGGATTACAGGGATCTTATTTTGACGCACCAGAGTATGTTCGGCGAGTATACAAAGAAAAACCTTATGAAGGATTGCGTTCTCCATCGAAGAGCATATTCCAAAAGCTCATTGATGTAAAACGCTACCGCGATTATTTTGAGAAGCAAAGAAGAATTTGGCTCTCTAGATTCCGCCCTCCACCCAATTATCTAAAACAGAGACACAAAAAATTAGAAAATTCGAAGATGAATTGGCTCCAATATAAGAAATTTAGATTGGGTTCTCATCTCAAAATGCGCAAACTCATTCGCCATTATCACAGATTAGCAGGTGAAGTAGATTTTGACCACCCCTATATTTATGTAGCATTGAGTTTTCAGCCTGAGCGTACGACATCTCCCATGGGATCGTTTTATGTTGACCAGAATCTCATGGTTGATTTGCTTTCGAAGACAGTTCCAGCAGGATGGCATATTTACGTGAAAGATCATCCATTTGGATTTTCACCATCAAAGTTCCACCGCGCCCAAAGCGGACGATCAAAAGTTTTTTATGATGATTTAGCGAGTAAACCCAATGTTTCCTTGGTTCCAATGCCGATAAACTCATACGATCTGATCGATGGCGCACAGGCCGTTGCTGCGGTAACAGGCACTGTAGGGTGGGAGGCATTATTCCGCGGTAAGCCGGTTTTGCTTTTTGGATATCCCTGGTACAGGGGATGTGAAGGCACATTTAGGATTGATACGGTTGAAAGTTGTGTGGATGCGATAGATATCATCCGCACAGGGTATCGGATTGAACACAGGAAACTGCGTTTATTTGCTCATGCTTTGGAACAGACGGCTATTTCCGCTTCTGTCGAACCACATTTGAGAATCGAGGCCATTTCAGATGAGGAAGCTGCTGCCCGACTTGCTGAAGGGATCCAGGAGTTAGTAACATCGTAAGGTTTTGAATAGCGAAATGAATTCAAAATATAATTCAACCTTCATTATCGCCGAAGTTGGGTCGGTCCATGATGGCAGCTTTGGCAACGCTACAAAGCTGATTGAAGCCGCGGCTGAATGTGGGGTTGATGCTGTAAAATTTCAGGCGCACATCTCTGAAGCAGAAACTTTGCCCGATGCGCCCATGCCGCCTTACTTCAAAGGGGAACCAAGGTTCGAGTATTTCAGGCGTACCGGCTTTTCTTTGGATCAGTGGAAAGAATTAAAAAGTCATTGTGATGATCACAATGTTATATTCCTTTCTTCTCCCTTTTCTGAAGAGGCTGTTGATCTTTTGGAATCAGTAGGTGTTCCTCAATATAAGATCCCCTCGGGTGAAGTAACCAACCTGCCAATGCTGGAAAAGATCGCCCGCCTCGGGAAGCCGGTCATCTTATCTTCAGGGATGAGTGCCTGGGATGAGTTAGACCGCGCTGTGGGGGTAATCCAAAAATATAATCAACAATTGACCGTGCTCCAATGTACCAGCGAATATCCCTGCCCTTACGAGCAAGTCGGTCTAAATGTGATGATGGAAATGGCAGAGCGTTATCAAGTGCCGGTGGGGTTGTCCGATCACACTTTGACTAATTATGCGGTTTTCGCGGCGGTGACTCTGGGGGCTGCGGTGATCGAGAAGCATTTTACCTTCAGCCGTAAGATGTACGGCAGCGACGCGCTGCATTCTCTTGAGCCTGTTGAGATGACTGATTTAGTACAGGGTGTGCAGGCTATCGAAGCGATGATGGCCAATCCAGTGGAAAAGGATTGGGTTCAGCCATATGCTGAGATGAAACGGATTTTTGAAAAAAGTTTGGTAGCGCAGGTTGATATTTCCGCGGGCACAGTACTCACTCGCGATCTGATTGGTATCAAGAAGCCAGGCACGGGTATTTCTGCAGCACGGGTAGACGAATTCCTGGGCAAAAAAGTGTGCAATGACATTTTGTCGGGAGAAATTTTCGCTGAAGACGATTTCTTTGAAGATTAGATGGTAATTATGCGAAAAGTTTGTGTAGTTGTTGGCTCGCGAGCAAATTACAGCAGTATCAAAAGTGTGATGCATGCTGTGCAGGATCACCCTGCTTTACAGTTACAGGTTGTCGCTGGCGCCTCTGCTTTATTGGATCGATTTGGCGCAGTTGTTGAGACTGTTGAAGCTGATGGCTTTAAACCTGATGCCAGGGTTTTGATGATTATCGAAGGGGAAACCCCAACGACGATGGCAAAATCTACTGGTCTGGGTTTGCTAGAGCTACCGACTGTGTTTGAAAATCTCCAACCCGATGTCGTTGTTACTGTGGGAGATCGCTTCGAAACCATGGCGACGGCCATCGCTGCAGCTTATATGAATATCCCCCTGGCTCATACAATGGGTGGGGAAATTTCAGGGACGATCGATGAAAATATTCGCCACGCTGTCACGAAACTTTCTCACATTCACTTCCCTGCCAATCTGGGTGCAGCTGAACGCATAATCCGAATGGGGGAAGATCCTTCAGTTGTTCATGTGGTGGGTTGTCCGCGAATAGATCTTGTCGCAGAGATAGCAGATGAAAGAAACCGCTTACCTGAACGCTCCTGGTTAGAGTTTGAAGGAGTAGGCGGTCAAATAAACTTGGAAAAACCCTTTCTATTAGTTTCACAACATCCAGTAACAACGGAGTATGGCAATGGGGAGCACCAGATTACTGAAACTTTGATGGCTTTACACGAATTGCAAATGCCCACAATCATGCTTTGGCCCAATGTGGACGCAGGCTCAGAAGATATTGCCCGCGGGATGCGTAAATTCCGCGAGCATTATGAACATGATTACATTCGTTTCTACAAGAATTTCTCGGTAGAAACCTATGTGCGTTTGATGAAACGCTGTGCCTGCAAAATAGGCAACTCGAGTGCATCGATCCGTGAAGGCCCATTTTTGGGAATGCCTGCGGTGAACGTGGGTACTCGCCAAATTGATCGTGAACGCGGAGCTAACGTCATTGATGTAGATTATGACCGAAGCCAAATTGGTGATGCAATCAAAAATCAAATCCAGCACGGTCCCTACCCGTCTGAACCCATTTACGGTGATGGTCATGCTGGGAAATGTATCGCAGATATCTTAGCTTCTGCCGATTTCAATATCCACAAACGGATGACATATTGACCGTGAATATCCTTGGCTTGATACCTGCACGCGGGGGCTCTAAAGCGATTCCAAGAAAGAATGTCGCTGAACTGGCGGGGAAACCCTTAATAGCATATACCTGTGCTGCAGCTCTGGATAGTCAGGGGTTAACACGCGTTATTCTAAATACCGATGATCCGGAGATAGCAGATGTCGGCCGCGCGTGTGGGGTGGATGTTCCCTTTATGCGCCCTGAAGAATTGGCTGAAGATGATACGCCGATTCTTCCAGTGATCCAGCATGCGCTGATATGGTTGCAAGAGCAACAAAACTTCCTGGTAGATATTGTCGTATTGCTACAGCCCACTTCTCCGCTGCGTAGAGCGGAACATATCGATTCTGCGATAGATTTATTGATGAAATCAGGTGCGGATACGGTTGTCTCCGTGGTAGCTGTACCCCATAATTTCAACCCAGTTTCAGTGATGCACCTCAATTTGCAGGGCAATCTGATTCCCTTCGAGGCTGGTCCGACGATCCTCAGGCGTCAAGATAAGCCCCGAGTATTTGCCCGCAATGGTCCTGCTGTTCTGGCTGTGCGGCGAGAAACCATCGAATGTGACCGGTTATATGGAAATGTTGTGCTCCCCTTGGAAATGGGTCGTATAGAATCGCTCGATATTGACGATGCTGATGATCTTGCATTGGCTGAATTTTGGTTGGAGCGTTTGAGCGAAAAGTAATTTATGGAAAAAGTTGATCTCGTATATTTTGTTGAGCATGTAGCCCGCGAGTTAGATATTGCCTGTGCGGTCAAAGCGATCTTGGAAAAAAACACCGATATTTCGGTGAAGATCGCTTCGATTACCCATGGGCTAAAAGATGTGTTTGACGCCTACCAACCAAAAGTAGTTGCATTGCCATATTGCGTAGCTGTACATGAAGCCGGGTTAGATAAGATCGTAGCGCGCTGGTCGGGTGCAAAATTTATTAACCTCGCTTATGAACAGGTTTTGGGCAAGGCGCAGAAGAATCTTAATTCCCCAAAAGATGATTTTGCCCGAGAGTATGTCATGCATCATGCCTGGGGGGATTTTTTCGCGCAATACTTGCAAGATAATAATGTGCCTGAAACCCACATCGCGGTCAACGGCAATCCATCTTATGCTCTATATAGAGAACCGTACAAGGAGTATTATGGAAATCAACGCCGTAGATTGGCCGAGCAATTTGGGTTAGACTCAGAAAAACGCTGGATTTTTGTTCCTGAAAACTATGGTTGGGCATTTTTTCGTGACCATATGGTGCGTGCTCGCATTCGGCGAGGTTTTGATCCCGAGCATGCTTATCAATACCGTGACTTCGCCCGCAAGTCTCTCCAAACATCAGCTCAATGGTGGCGGGACGCCATTCAAGTTGAGTCTGTCGAGTTGATCGTTCGACCTCGCCCCGCGATCCCTGCCGAGAGTTTTGTTGAAACTGTTCGCGAAATGGCAGGGGATGCACTGAAAAAAGTCCACTTCATAAAACATGGTACGGTACGAGAGTGGATCCTCGCTAGCGATCTGGTGATCTCGAATTTCAGTACAACACTGTTAGAAGCCGCAGTTGCTCGAAAGCCAGTTTATATGATGGTGCCATATCCATTTCCAGAATTTCTTTTCGCCGAATGGTATGAAATCGTTGAAAAGATTGAAACTGGAAATGCGTTCAACGCAGTGATCGCTCAAAACGAAGTGCCTGATAACTGGAAGGATTTGGAAGAATGGGCGATTAACCAGATGATCAGTCGCGGCGATGCCATATCCGGACTTGCAGAAATTTTAGCTTCTCTGGTATGTGGACAAATTAATGTTCCTCCGCCTGTCGAAATTGCCCATCAGCTTGAACGAATGACGCCAGCCCGCGTTGTCAGACTTGCTCGTAAGCACGGTTGGAATTTGATACAGAGCAGCTTGTCCGCATTGGGTATCAAAACACAAGATCAAGGGTGGACAGCCCACGAGAGCGATCTTGTAACTGATGAAGTTGTTGAACAGCGTGTTAGGCGTTGGAAAGAAATATTGAACTGAGAAGCTGATGCCAACAGTAAGCGTCGTCATCCCAACATATAATCGCGCCGAATACATCCTCGATGCCATCGAGAGTGTTTTATCGCAGACATTTACCGATTACGAAATTACTGTTATCGATGATGGCTCTGTTGATGCAACATCTGATGTGCTGCAACATTTGATCGTAGAAGGCAAAATCCGATATGTCTTTCAGGAGAATCAGGGTGTGTCGGCGGCGCGCAACTATGGCATACGTTTGTCGGAAGGGAAATATATTGCCTTCCTGGACTCGGATGATTTGTGGCATCCTAATAAACTTGAAAAGCTAGTCGATGTTTTAGATGTTAACTCTGACATTGCCTTGGTACAGCATAGTTTTTGCAGGGTTAATGAAGATGGTTCTTCTTTGGGATATCGTGATACTTCCAGGTTTTCGGGACGAGTGTATCCAGCCATTTTGCTCGATTGGTCGGTATTGATACCCCCCTCGTGTGTCGTGATACGCGCAAAAATGTTGGATGAAGTGGGTAATTTCGATGAGTCCATGCATTGGGGTGAGGATATCGATCTCTGGCGGCGTGTTGCCAAACACCATCCCATAGCGGCGGTTCAAGAGGTTTTGACAACTATGCGAGTCCACTCCAATAATGCATCTGGCGCAAAAATTCAGTTGGGGACGGTTCGATCATTTGAGTACTATTTGACTAAGGCTTTTTCTGATGACCCTCAGTTGTCGAAGCGGTTTCGCCGTCGAGCATTGGCAAAAATGTATAGTAATTTTGGCCACAATGTTTTGGCCGAGGGTGAACGAGATCTGATGAAATTGGCTCGCCAGTACAGTATTAGATCTATCCAGCAATGGCCCTTTCAAGTGAGCGCTTATTTAGGATGGTTGGGATCTTTCCTGAGTACAAGTCTCCGAGATCGATTGTTGGCAATGTGGCGAAATTATAGAGATCGCCGGTGAGATTATGGAATTGTCAATTTTGTTTTTAGGTACGCAGATAGCTGTGGGAGGGGCACAGCGTGTACTCCTGACGCAGGCTCAATGGTTCTATGAACGAGGCTATCGTGTCACGGCGGCCTTTTTTTATGATAAGGAACATCTTCAAGAGCGGTGGCAAGTGGAGCACCCGTTCCCTGTCATTGATTTGGAACTGCGCAAAGTTGGAAACACTTCGGCAGAAAATGTGATGCTGCTGTTCGGGGGATTAGTACGGTTGTGGCGTTTGTTGCGCCGTGAGCGATTTGACGTTATTCAGACTTTTACTCCCCACAGCAATCTTTTGGGTTTACCGCTTGCTTTCCTGGCCGGCGTTCCGTCACGCATTGCCTCACATCATGGCAAAATTGAAGACATTTCTCACCTTTTGGAGCTTCTCCATGGGAAAATGGTGAATTCGAGAATAGTATCCTCTCTGGTGACAGTATCCAGGCGCGTTTCGCGGCTGGCAACACAAACCGAAGGAGTCAACCCGGATAAGATCAGACTCATTCTCAATGGGGTTGAAATCCCACCTGAAGATCATTTTGGGCAACATGATACGCAGCATGTCCGAGGGGAGCTTGGTGTAGATGATGACGGGCATTTAGTTATTTCTGTGGGAAGATTGACCAGTCAGAAAGGGCATGCTGTTCTCCTTGAAGCGGCTCCTCTTGTTTTGAAACAGTTCCCTAAAACGATTTTTGCTATTGTGGGAGATGGCCCTTTGCGAGGCGCTCTTGAAAAACAAGTGATTTCATTGGGGATCGAAAAGGTTGTCTGCTTGATGGGTGTTCGCGACGATGTGTTTCGTTTGTTGCATGCTGCGGATGTGTTTGCTTTGCCTTCGCTTTCAGAAGGTTTGCCTATGGCCCTTTTGGAAGCCATGGGGATGGGCATTCCAATTTTGGCTTCCGAGTTAGAAGGAATTGCCAGCGTTGTAGAACATGAAAAACATGGATTGTTGATTCCGTCCGGTGAGGTAGAATCCTTTTCTCTCTCTTTAATACGTTTGCTAGAAGACGCAGCCTTTCGAGAAAAATTAGCCCAAGCAGGAAAACGATTGGTTCTCACGAATTTCACACTGGACCGAATGTGTGAAGAGTATGAGCAAGTATTTTTACGTGGTATAGACCGGAGAATTATTGAATGAATAGCAGTATTAGTCGCCAAAAACTGATCATGCAAATAAGTATAACCATCTTAATTTTGGTTTTGCTGGTTATGGCGATTCAAGATTTTTATCAGGTAGTTCAAGGTACAACGAATTGGGTTGGGAAATTTACGATAACCTGGGGAATCCCGCTGGCTGGGGTGATGTTCTTTGGATTATTGACTATTGTGTTCGGTTTGATCAATTTATGGGTTCCAGATCGTGTTGAATCTCTCCGTAGCGTCCTTGCCCGATTGCGGGATCGCCTAGGATGGTTGCGATGGCTGCTGTTTGTTATCCTAGCCCTGATCCCGGCGAAAATATTCATCTATACCCCGCTAGGGTTCAAACTAACTGGGGGTGGGTTCCGCTTTGCTTTCTTTCTTGCAGTAGCGACAGCGATGGCATTATTGGTGACACAAGATCAGGAGAAACTCATTCGCTGGCGCCCGATTTTGAAAGCGTTTTTATTTGTGGGAGTTGTATTTGCTTTCGCCAAAGAGTTTGTGACTGTTGTTGATTATCCGTTGTCGCTAACTTGGTCTGAAGGGAATCGTTTTTGGGATTATTCATGGCTCTACGGACGCCGTTTATACGATTTCCCATTAGATCAGAGATTTGAAGCCTATATTGATATCGGGCGCCAATCGTTATGGGGATTGCCATTTCTGTTTGATAGCGTCAGTATTCTGCAAATGCGAGCTTGGTCATCTTTGGTATTAACAGTGCCTTACCTACTATTTGGCTGGATAGTTTTGAAATCTCTTCCAGGTAAACGCCAGTATTGGTTGTGGGGCGGGGCATTTGTCTTTTTGTTCTTATATCAAGGTCCCATATATACTCCTTTAGTATTGAGTGCCATACTGGTTGCTGCTGCTCGCCGAAAGCCATATTGGGTAGCACTTCCGTTGATATTTCTAGCTGGCTATTATGCACAACTTAGCCGTCTGACATGGATGATCGCACCGGCGGTCTGGGCGATACTAATTGCCGTTTTTGATGGTCAGACCCCCTCTGGAGAGCGAATCAGATGGCAAACTTGGTTGCGGGCAGTATTGTATGGGGCAGCCGGCTTCCTTGGGGGCGTGGGTATCCAACGCGGCTGGACGCGAATATCACGGCAATTAGGCCTTGGTTCTGAAATCCAAGGTTCAGCACCGATAACCGCGCCAACACCAGCACCTGAGATTGTGTTTACAGACACCAGTGACGCTGTTGAAGCAGTAAGCAGCGGTAGCAGTACCTTCTTGTCGGACCAACCCCTGCTTTGGGAGCGCCTATGGCCTAACCCCACCAATAGTTTGGGCATCGTATTTGAATTGCTCTTGGTCGCAGTTCCGCTGATTATCTTGATAATATATTTGGTGAAAACAAAGCGCTGGAAATTGAACTTATGGCAGAATCTTGCTGTAATTGGAAGCCTCTTAGGGTTTTTGGGCATAGGTGTAGTGATCAGTGTGAAAATAGGCGGTGGCAGTAATCTGCACAACCTGGATATGTTCCTCATTACACTGATTTTTATTGCCGCGATTGCCTGGGAAAATGGCCTACAAAATTTGTTGGAAAACCTTGAAGTTCAATCCAAGGGTATAAAAATTCTGTTTCTCATCATGGTTATGATCCTTGCATTTTTGCCCATGCTCGAGGTAATTCCACTTGAACTCCCTGAACAAAAATATGTTGACCTGACGATCGATCTGCTCCGAGATGAATCTAAAAAGGTCGTATCAGAAGGTGGCGAAGTTTTGTTTATGGATCAACGACAACTGTTGACTTTTGGAGTGCTCGATGCTCCAATGGTGCCTGAGTATGAGAAGAAAGTTGTCATGGATCGTGCTTTGGCAGAGGATCGAGAATATTTTGCACCTTTTTATGAAGATCTAGCAAATCAGCGTTTTTCATTGATCGTTACAGACCCCCAACGGATTCGTTATTCTCGAGAAGAAGAGCAATGGGCCGAGGAAAATGATGCCTGGGTTGAGTGGGTTACTGAACCTTTGTATTGTTTCTATGAACCAAAGTATTCCAAAGATAAAACCCATGTTTGGTTTTTTGTGCCGAGAACTGATGTGAGCAATTGCACCTTCCAACCATGAGGAGTAATAGATGACTCAAACCGAAATAATGCCGCGCTGGCGAGTGCGTGCTTTACACTTTTATTCAATTGCCTCGATTATTGAAGGCCTTGCTACCTTCGTATATCTAGTTTCCATTCCAGGTGATCCAGCGAACGCGTGGTTGTTAGGTTTCTCTAAATCCCGGCTAGCGTTGTTGTTGGCGATTGTGTTAGGAATAGTGATATTCAGTTTTTTTGAAATCAAGCTCTGGCGTGATCCAAGCTGGGTGGCTCAGTTCTTGTCTCGCGTTCAGAAAATTTTTCTCCGCAACGGTATCTACTATGGAGTGATAGTTATCCTTTTCGTTTGTGGCATAATAACAAGTCATTTCATTTGGCTTTCTTCAGTCCTGACGGATGCATTTATACAGGGCTTGCTAGCACGCTTGTTACCCATTATTCTCTGGGGGGGGATCCTGAGTTGGCAGACGATACTGCTTCTCCCAATTCTAAGATATGATGAGCCGATTCGAAGATCATCTATACAAAGTAAATTTTTTCGAATAAGTTTATTCGTTTTTATATTTCTCCTCGGCTTATGGATTTTTGTTGCTGTTTCTGGGATCGGGATTACGCCCGATGTCATCGGCTGGGACACGCCTGGGGCGCCAGTTCTCCCTCTCCAAGTTTGGGCGGCCGTGTTGCTAGGTTTAGGATTCTTTGTTATTGAAAGTAGTCTCACCCGAGATAATTTGGAACGTTCTTCTCTCATTCACTGGCTTGATATCGTCATTAGTGTTCTCATCTTTTTTGCTGCAATATTCATTTGGATGCGCGAGCCCATGGAGCGTGCTTATTACGCACCAATGGAAAGAGCTCCAAACTACGAGCTGTATCCTTTTTCGGATGCGGCTATGTACGATAGCAGTGCACAGCGCCTGTTACTTGGAGAAGGATTCACTGGGATTTCCAGGAAGCCGCTATATGTGCTTCTTCTCGTTCTAGCGCACTCAATAGCTGGGAATGATTACTTTTCTGTTGCGAATATTCAGGTGATTATTTTGGCAGTGATGCCTGTTATCGCTTATTGGCTGACAAAATCTATGCACACGCGCATTTCGGGAATAATAATGCCTGTTTTATTGATCTTCCGAGAAAAAAATGCCATCGCCTTGTCTGCTGATATTCGCATCGTTAATTCCAAAATTTTGATGTCCGATTTGCCTGTTGGACTAGTGATCTTGCTATTCACATGGCTGTTGATCAGGTGGTTGCAAAATCCTGCGCAGAATCGTTGGCACCCATTGCTGGTTGGTGGCGTTTTTGGGCTGTCAATGTTGATTCGCTCGAACAGCGTCATCATGTTGGCTTTTATTTTGTTCCTTTTTGTGATCATATTTACCCGACGTCCACTCAATGGGATATTTAGCGTTGCTCTATTCTTTTTAGGCTTGGGATTGACAATTGCACCCTGGATGTGGCGCAGTTATCAGATGACTGGTCGAGCATCTTTTAATGATCCAAGACAAGTTGCTCAACACGCCGAATTTTATACACATGATCCGGGCACTCTAAAGTTACCCCAACTTCCTGATGAAAGCGACAAAGCATATCTGGATCGACTTAATGCTCATGTGATGGATTTTACCCTTGAAAATCCCGGAGTTGTCGCTGGATTCGTCGTTCCCCATGTATTCCATAACCAGATCAGCATGATACTGGCGTTGCCGATGACACCTTGGTTGGTGCAACACCCAAATACAGTAGCTTTCAATTATGAATTGGGCGATAGGGAACGGCTTTGGGATGAATGTTGCTCGGCGAATAATTATGTTGGCATGATGCCATTTTGGGATATGAAATACCGGGGCGCAGTATCTCCTGAGATGATGGTTGTTCTGGCGCTTAATTTGTTGTTGATTGCCGTCGGCCTGGGGTCAGCTTGGATGAGATATGATATTGTCGGATGGATTCCGCTTGGGATAAGCTTGGCATACAGCCTAAGCACCTCCATTGCACGATTTTCTGGTTGGCGCTTTGCTATTCCGGTAGATTGGGTGGTATACCTATATTACGCCATTGGGTTGGGTCAGGTTTTCTTGTGGTTGATTGCTTTTCTTTCCAGAAATAAAATTGATGTGAAAGTTTTTAAAGAATCCCAAAACACGTGGCAGCGTGTCGATCAAATGGAATTTATGCTTTCAGACTGGAACCGCCCTTTGATGGTTAGCCTGTTTTTATTTGTAATTGGCATCTCTCCACTGCTAGTTGAAAAATCAATTTCGCCGTATTTTGGATCTCTTTCAAAAAATGAAGGTGTTGCTTTGCTTGAAGAAGCTGGCCTATATGATCAACTAGGTTCAATAAGTGAAACTGAACTCACTGAATATGTTAATAATGAGCAAACTGTAGTTTTACAGGGTCGCGTCTTTTACCCACGTTTTTATCTGGCAGGCGAGGGAGAATCGGGAAGTGGATGGTATGCCTATGCCCCCAAAGATTATTCTCGTTTGGGATTTTCACTGATTGGCTCATCTGAAAATCCTGTCATTATAGCAAGAGAGAACCCGCCCACATATTTTCCTAACGCTTCTGATGTTGTCATTATTGGTTGCGAACGCGAGCACTATATCGATGCACTAGCTGTGCTCTTCAAAGACAATCAGAACCATCTTGTTGTGCGATCACCCCTGAGCGAGGTTGTATGCCCGCCCTCATTCCCTTGATATCCACAAGGTGTCAAATTCTATGAAAGCAGGTAGTTCTTCTTGCATCATAATCGGTTAACTGAACAAAAAATACGCCAACTAAAGCTAGAGATTATCAGTGCATATGAGAATCTGGTTATTCGATCATATTCTTATATCCGTTTTTTAATTATGAATATGCGAATCATCGAAGAACTCGAGCAATACCTTCCTCAAAGGGGTACGGTGCTTGATGTTGGTTGTGGTTTTGGATTGTTTTCATTCTTCTTTGCATTGAGCGCCAAAGATCGGAAGATAATCGGTGTTGAGATTAATGCTAATCGTATCGCGGCTGCAGAAAAAGTTAGAGAAAAACTTGGGCTTGATGGGCGAATCGAATTTCACGTCAGCGATGTTTCTAATTATCCTTTCGAGCAACCTGTAAATGCCATTGTTGTTTTAGATTTATTGCATCATGTTTCCCCTAAACTTGCACTTAACATGTTGGATCAGTTTCAGCAAATTTTGCATGAGGATGGCATTCTTATCATCAAAGATATTACTGCCAAACCTTGGCTGAAGATGGCCTTTACCTGGGTTTTGGATAAGCTGATGGATTTCAGAGGTCCATTACGATATTATACAAAAGAGGAGATGGTTTCATTCGTTGAAGAACGTGGCTTTGATGTCAAAATCCATCGCATGATTGATATTCTTCCTTATCCGCACGTTTTATATATATGTCGAAAAACTACACTTTGAATAATCGAAGGGTATTACCCATTATCCACATTTATTTTCTTGCCGCGATCTTGGAAGGTATCGCGGCAATAGTCATTATATTTCAAGAGCCTAGTGATATCAGCTTTCTTTTCGGGCTCTCGAAAACGCGCCTGATATTGGCTGCAGGTATCATCGTTTGGGTTGCGGCAAATTCATTGATTCTGGTGAAATTGTACTTGGATGACAAGCAGCAAACGACACTTCTCGCTCGCATTTATAAGATTTCCCAAAATAATGTCCTCTATGGAATTCTAATAGGGGCAGGATTTTTAGGGTTCATATTCAGCAGCCAACTTTGGCATCTAGCCAGAACTGCAAGCGATTCCTATGTGATGGGGTATTTAGGGCGACTGATTCCGTTGCTCATATTGACATGCTTTTTCAGTTTGCAGAATATTGTTCTCCTTCCACTGATTCGTTATGGAGGGATTGATCTGCGGGAGATGGTTTCCGGGAAATTATTACGGCTGATCGGATTCCTTTTTGGGTTGCTCCTGTTCCTTTGGGCATTGATTGTTCTCACGCGCCTGGGCCTGACGCCTGATCAAATTGGCTGGGATCCCCCTGGGGTACCGGTGATCGCTGTGCAAGTGTGGTTGACATGTTTAATAGGGATACTTTTCCTTGGTTTGGAACACATTTTCGACACCAGTGAAAAACCTAGGTACTTGCTGCTAGATATTGCCATTAGCTTTTTGATTTTGGGAGTGGCAACATATTTGTGGAGCCAACAACCTTTAGCCCCTGATTATTTCGCCTTAGCCCCGCAGGCACCAAATTTTGAGATATATCCCTATTCCGATGCCGCCACGCATGATGTTCTTGCGCAGCGATTGGTGGTGGGCGAAGGATTTCAGGGGATTGCCCGCAAGCCCTTCTATGTGATCTTCCTGGCCACTCTGCACGCGCTCGCTGGTCAAAGTTATGAGCGAGTTGTTTTTCTCCAAGTCATGGTGATCGCGCTGATACCAGTAGGGATTTATTGGCTCACTAAATCTTTGCACCTGCGATTGTCTGGAGTGATTGCTGCGGTTTTGATTATTCTCAGGGAGAGGAATGCTATCGTAATATCAGGGAAAATTGGTGTCTCCCATGCCAAATTGTTAATGTCAGATTTGCCAGCCACATTGGGAATTGTGCTGCTGACCTGGATGATCGTCGCGTGGATGAGTAAGCCCCAATCCCGACGGATATACCCATTAGGGATTGGGGGCATTTTAGGATTTTTGTTGTTAATTCGCCCTCAAATTGTGATTTTTCTGCCAGCGGTTGTTGTGCTTCTTGGGATATTATTTTTCCGGAATATCACTGAAGGACTTAAAAATCTAGCACTAATGGGTGTGGGGCTGGCAATAGTGCTCGCTCCTTGGTTGTGGCGCAGTTATCAACTTAGCGGCGAGTTTGTTCTAAATGACCCACTACAAAATGCCTTTCTAACTCAACAGTATAGTCATACACCTGGGTATGGCAGAGTGAAGCGTTTGCCAGGCGAAACTGATGGTGAGTACGCTCATCGGATTGATGAATACATCTCAGATTTCATCACCAATAACCCTGGCGTTGTAGCTGGCTTCATCGCTTCGCACTTCTCTCACAATGTTGTTGAGATGATGATCACACTGCCGATGTCGCCCTGGATTGTGCAGAACGCAGCCTCGGATCTATTCCCATATTGGGCGCAGCAAAGTGATCGCTTATGGGATGATTGTTGTTCACCCCCTGCCTATGTGAGTTCAATGCCTTTTTGGGATCAATGGACAGGAACAGTGACCGGCGAGATGATCTTTTCTACCGCGCTAAACTTGGCGTTGCTTGCTGTTGGATTGGGGGTCGCTTTTAGGAAGCGTGATATCGTAGGATGGATTCCACTAGGGGTCAGCCTAGTATATGTCCTAAGTACCTCTGTGGGTCGATATTCAGGTTGGCGCTTGATCCTCCCAGCTGATTGGGTATTATTTCTGTACTTCGCTATCGGGTTAGGTCAAGTCGTTTTATGGTTGTTGTTCTATCTCACGCGGAAAAACCCATCGAGTAAAAATTCTAACCAGATAGAAAACACCTGGAAGCAATTATCGATGGTGCAATCAAATGGTAATTTATTTTTCCAACAGGGAATCATTTTAGGGATTATTCTTCTGGGCCTGGGTTTTTCTCCTCTTCTTTTTGAGAGGTTTGTTCCTCCCCGTTATGCTGAAGCACAAAAAAATGATGTACTTGTCGAAGTCAAGCTTGTTTCGAATGTGGAGCAATATCTGCCCTCAATAGAGAAATTATTAGATGATGAGCGTTCAGTTGTTTTTGAGGGGCGTGCTTTATACCCGCGTTTTTACAAGAGGGGTGATGGTGAACCCGGTGGCGATTGGCCGGCATTTTCTCCGAGAGATTATTCCCGACTAGGATTTGTTGTCGTTGGACCGCATCAGCATAACATAGTATTCCCTTTGGATGAATCGCCTGCATATTTTCCTCATGCATCTGATGTGATTGTGATCGGCTGCCGCGCTGAAGACCATATAAGCGCGAGGGTTGTTGTCATTATGGATGATGGCGAGTATACTTTGGCGCATTTGCCCACAGAGGAGCTAACTTGTTCTTTGTTTTTACCGTAGCGAAAGATGAAATCAATCGTTCTCATAAATCCCAATTTGGTCGTACAGCGCAATGACCCCTTTACTACCGGCATCGTTTACATGCCGGTAGGTTTGGCTTATGTGGCAGCCTCTCTGCGCGCCGCAGGGTTTGATGTAAATGTGATTGATGCTTTTGCTGAACGCCCTCGTCAGGCCATACGAGAGGGTAATTTTACGCTGATGGGGTTGACAACTAGTGAAGTTCTCGACAGATTCCCTGAAAACACCGGACTGGTTTTTATTTTCGCCTTGAACCTGACCAATCACAACGCGACCGCGAATATTCTGCGATCTATAAAACAACATCGGCCAGAACTTCAGGTCGTGATTTTAGAAAATACCCAGGCGGTGACGGCATATGCGTTAAAGAATGTAATGGGCGAGTTTTTTGATTTGGGCGCAGACTATGTCCTGACCGGAGAAGGGGAGCATAGGGTTGTTGATTTCGTGCAGGCTTTTTGGGAACAAGATGGTCATAAAATTCTGAATCAACTTGACGGTCTAGGAAGCACCGCCTTCTTCAATCCGCCTAAAAATACTATTCAGGATTTGGATAATCTGTCTTTTCCAGCTTGGGATTTATTTCCATTAGAGAATTACTGGAACCTGAGATTTGCTCATGGCCCCCAGAGGGACAATCGTTATCTCCCATTGCTCACCTCCCGGGGATGCCCTTATCCATGCAGATTTTGTGTCGTTCCTTCGACGAATGATCAGAAGTGGCGTGCACGTTCGGCGGCTAATGTGGTTGATGAAATCGAATTCTGTGTGAATTCCTTTGGGGTGAGAGAGTTCCACATCGAAGATTTAGATCCAACCATCTCAGACAAGCGCATCCGAGAAATTGCGGAAGAAATTCTTCACCGGAAGTTGAATATCACCTGGAAAATTGTTGCGGGCACAAAGGTTGAAACGATACGCTCTGAGGAAACAGTCGATCTTATGGCCAAATCTGGGTGCAGGTATATTTCGATTTCTCCGGAAACAGGTTCTCCACGCGTTCTCAAACTGATGCGCAAACCCTTTGATTTGGGTCATGCCGTCAGGTTGGTCACGCGCATGAATCAGGTTGGGATTCGTTCTCAGGCTTGCTTTGTGTTGGGTTTCCCCGGAGAAACGGATGACGATTTACAAATGACCTGGGATATGGTGCATGAGTTGACGAAACAAGGTGTTGATGAGATTGCTCTGTTTATCATTACCCCGGTTCCGGGATCTGCGATCTACGATGAATTCCAGGGTTATGCATCATTGTCTGAGATGAACTTCACCCCCACCTGGCGTTCAGATTATAAAACCTTAAGTAAATTTCGCTTGAAGCTATATGCTCAGTTTTTGTGGTGGAAATTCCGTTATTATCCGGGTAAGATAGTGCGGCAGTCTTTCAACTTTCTTCGACGCAGGTTTGAAACCAAAATGGAAATGGTGCCCTATCGGGCTTTAGTACTCAAATGGCTCGATCGCAGTGCTGTTACTCAGGATTAGAGTAGAGATATGATAGACGAGAAAACACGAACAGTGGCGGTGGCGATACCCTGCTATAACGAAGCGATTACTGTTGGGAAAGTAGTCAACGATTTTCTTGCCCAACTTCCTGATGCTTTGATTTATGTCTTTGACAATAATTCCACAGATGATACTGCTAAAATTGCACAGGATGCCGGTGCTATCGTCCACAAAGTGCGAAAGCAGGGGAAGGGTCATGTTTTGCAGGCGATCTTCGATACCATCGTCGCTGATGGGATTATTCTAGTAGATGGCGACGATACCTATTTTGCTGAGGATGTTCATCGCTTACTAGAGCCTGTTCTGGATGGTGATGTTGATATGACCGTCGGTGATCGTCTGCCTTCTGCATCGGAAGAAACCATGCGCAAGCATCGGCATCTGGGTACAGCGATGAAGAATATCAAAAAAGCTGTGAGCAAAGAAAAGGGGTCAAAAAAGCAGTAGAGAGAAAAGGTGCGCAACAATCTCCCTGACAGGGTAGCAGGCGGCCTCATAGGATGACAAGCTCAAAAAAAGCAAAACAG
>JADHTJ010000114.1 GCA_016785015.1 Anaerolineales bacterium | reverse complement strand
ATCCGGCTCGTCTTCGATTATAACTATTTTCTTCCGATCTTCAGCCATTCACAAGTGCTCCTATATTCTACCCTGATTCTGCATCACTATAGCGTAATACAAGGTTGATGACACGGGGAAATGAGTCCTAGTGGCGCATATCTTGGTTCATTTTAAGAGATTGAGTAGTTTCTGATAATCCTCTGGAGTATCTACATCCAAAATTGGCAAATCGTCATGCCAAGGCACCCATTTCACTGGGTACATAGAGAATAATTTTCGTGCCCCGGCATCACCAGTCAGATTTTGAAAATCGGGAAATGTTGTGCGGTCAAACAAAACTGGATTTGCGCGTTGACCCTGAACCAGCGGCGCGACAATGGGGAATAATCCCTGAGTGTGGGCTTCGACCAAGCTGTGGATCAACGTTTCTGGAACCTGGGGCTGATCAGCCAAAAGGAAGATGGCACCACCTACTTGGGTTTGTACTGCCCCTAAGCCAACCTTCACAGAGGTACTCTGTCCCTCAGTCCAGTCCGGGTTATGAATTATCTCTACCGAAAGGTCTTCCAAAGCATCTCCTAACTGAGATGTATACGCTCCGCCGACAACGACAACGGGGGAAAGTCCGGCTGTTAGCGCTTTCTTGGCCACATGCCAAACCAATGGCTTCCCTTTCCAAGGTAACAATTGTTTGGGTTCTCCATAGCGGACAGCAGACCCACCCGCCAGAACGATACCGGCAATAGATTCGTAAACAGCAAATATATTTGCGTTGGGTCGTCCAAACCCTTCGTCTTTGCTCAGACCAAGCGCTTGAACATTAAAGGCGCTAACAATTACTGACTGAAATTCTGAAGTTATTATTTTGGCAATACTCTGTGCAGTGGCTTGCATTTCAGGAGAATCCGCCTGATTGAGTAAGGCAATTCGACGCGCCTTCGGAGGAATATTCTTAAGCCCGCCCTCGGGATGCATCAGCACACGGGCCAGGACATCGGGTGTGATTTTCTCACCAAGATCTACCTCTGAGATTTTAGCAAAGTGCTCGGGGCGGTGCACCCAGTCAGCATTTATTGGTTTCCCCAACCCTGATAGGCCTGCGACTACAACTACAGTGTTCACAAACTCAGGGATCGGCGGCTCATGGGATGCTGGCGCTTTGAATGGTAGTTGGCGCGAGCCATCGGCTTCGATCAACATCGGCAAAGAATGGTAGCCACAAAATTGATCCAACCAGGCCATAATCTCTTCCGACAAACCCGTCGTTCTATTCCCCTCGATCGGACCGGTCAAAAGGATCACACCTGAAAGAGCGATATCGTCAAGGTGATTGGTGTCTTTAATTTTTTGGAGAATAAAATGCTGGTCAGCTAACTGCACTTGTTCCACAGCCAAATGCGTGGTTGCCGCAATAATGACTGGTTCATCTAGCTCCCGGGCAAGATGAAACATGGCAGTGGTTTTGCCCCCCGCCCCAACAAAAGCCAGACGCAAAGTTTCTGCCGAGCCCAACCGAAGGGCTTGTCCTGAGCTCCGTAGGGGAAGTCGAAGGGCCTTTTTCAACTCCATAGGGAATTACGTATTTCGGGCCGCGTGAGTAGAGCTTCCAGCACACCCCCAGCAATGGCCAGCGACTTCTCTGATACCAATCGAGCATATTGAGGGTCGCCGCGCGCATCTACATCGCCTACTTTCATCCCCTCTTTTACCGTCAAACCATCGTGGAGCAATCCGCGCAAAACTCCATCGAAGGGGGCCAGTATCGGCTGGCCATCAACTTCGGCGATCTTTTCTTGGCTTAGTACATGATTTCCAATCTTTTTGGCTATGCGCAAAATTCCATCTATAGGGGCGCGTAACACCCGCTCGCTTTTATGTCCAGCCACAGATCCAGGCGCACCGGTATTTGGCTGAGGAGCGCCATCCCAAATCACACGACCTAGATAATGCCCGCGCATCGTTTCAATGACTGCATGGCAGTTCTCCCCCGCCACAAAGCCCGGGCCCAAGCCAATCATCATATCCGCAGCATCTGTCCCCAAATATGGGGGGCGTTTGGTCATGCGCGCATCGACAATCGCGCACACATTCAATTCTTCGGCAAAACGCACTTCACAATCAGGATCAACCAGAACTGGAATTCCATCTGCCTGAAGAACTCTGAGAGCGTTTTCTGCGTTAGAGACAAGCTTAGCGGTGACACCTTCTACATCAATACTATTTTCGTAGACCGCGCTGGCAAATGCCACCAACCTGCGCACAACTAAGGGCTGGGACAATTCGGTGATAACTACGTTCAATCCCGCGCGCCGCAGACGGATGGCCACTCCGCTGGCCAGATCACCGCCGCCGCGCAAGATAATTACAGGGAGTCGTTTTTTCATTTTCTCTAATTGATGTGATCGCGAATATCATCCCGCCAATCGAATGACGCTCCAATCAGCAATCCTAAGGCAATCAAAAACGGGAAGGCGGCAATTCCAATGATATTTGCCATTTTGCCCTCCATGACCATTGGCAGAAGAAGCATGATCGCAAGGCCCAACAAAGCGCCAATATACACGCCTTTCGCCTTATGTGACACCGCGCCAAACGCGTCACGAATAAAGCTCTCACTTTTGCGCCTCTGTCGCTGTTGGGCCGCAACCTGTCGGCCTACCTTGCGCTCTTTGATCTGCGGATCTCTGGCGCGGATTTGTTGATCGCGCAATCTCTTCAGCCGCTCCTGTTCGCTTTCTGGATTGCCCATAATGCATTCCTTTCTCGTTGCATCGGTAATGCATAGAATACCATAAACTAAACAGGATTTTGAAATTTGAGATAAACGCCCAACTCCAAATCTGCGCTTGCGCCAGAACATATGTTCTATTACAATAATAGTACTTTTTTCGTGCCCTCGTTTACAGGTACTCTCATGACGACCGGATTTGATCTCATCTTCAACAGCCTGCGTCTCTCTCGAAAGCGATCTTCGCCCACTTTAGAGATTCCCGCAGACGGGGCTGTTCTGGCTATGCTGGGTGAGTTGGCTCAAACCCAGGAACAAAGTGTTCAGGAATTGACCGCCAAACTATTGAAGAAAGCAGTCACCGAGCTGTACCAGGCATCTGACAAAAATATCGGGCGTTGGGAAACACTCTCCGAACGCCAACAAGAAGTCGCCGCGCTGGCATGTTTGGCTTACACCAATGCCGAGATCGCCGAGAGATTAGATATCGGTTTGGAAACCGTCAAAACCCATATGAAAGAAATCCTGCGTAAATTCGAGGTGCGCGGCCGTCATCAACTGCGCTATCTGCTAAGAAGGTGGGACTTCAACGATTTTGAAGACGATGCGCCATCTGTTTGACCCCATATCTGCCTCACTCGACCTCACTCCCCCCCCACATCTGCATCCCCCAAGAGTTACCCCCAGAATCACTCTGCTAAGGGATTGCCGGAATCCACCCATTCGGCTATCTTGGGGGCATGAAACAGCTCACTGACCTTCCCAACGGTCATATTTATCGCCTGGCCACAGACAATGTCTTCGGCCTGACCATTGAACTGGCACTCACCACCGGCATCCGGCTGCTGATCTGCGGCAACCGCCTGCCCTTCTATGATATCGCCTACGCATTAGCGCGGCGCGTTGGTCAGCATTATGAAATCATTCTGAAGGAGGAGATAACCTTCTCCCGCGCCGAAACCTGCATCCAGTTGGTGGATTTCCTCGAAGAGATGGAAGCACGGGCGACCCCATTGTTGGTCAGTGATCTTTTGGCACGGTTCTACGACGAAGAGGATCACCACGTTGATGAACTCTTCTTCACCTGTCAGATCGAGCTTCAACGCTTGAGCAAAACTGCTTTGGTTTTCGTCAGCGCGGACCCGCGGTCACCATTGGAACGGTTAGGTCATGTTTTATCCAGAACCACGCGCGAGGTAGAAAGAATCAATTGTCATTCTGAGAAGTCCCAAAGGGACGACGAAGAATCCCTGAAGCGTCAGGATAATTTATTTCCACAACGACTCCAATATATCAAAGGTCTCGGAGATTCTTCGCTACGCTCAGAATGACAAACAACAATCGTTATGGGCCACACACTGCCACCCTTTTCCCAACAATTCAAACTCGAACGGAGCATGTTCAGCGAGATGCGCCGGGCACTGCTGCTGCGCGACGATAAAGCGCTCTTCGATGACCTGTGGAATAAGGCAGAGTTCCATGTCCCCGCAGCGGAAAAGGCCAAGCATCCCCTGCCCATCACCAGCATTCTGCTGTGCATGAACCTGGAGCAGGAAAAGGCCATCTACCAACTAGAGGGCAAAGTCTTGGCAGGTGCTCAGCGCGCCCAAAAACTTGAAGAAAAAATAGAAGCCAGCCAGGCAGAAAATACCGTATTGAGGGGCGAAATCGAAAGTTTGCGCTGGGAAATCGACCAACTCCAAAAGAGTTTGCGCGCCGAATTACTCGAGATCTTGTACCCCAGCTATGTGCCATGAACCGATGCAGGTTTTCACTACGCCTAGGGCAGCCTCTCCACCATTGAGGCCTGCACTGACACCAGCTAGATATATCAAAAATGAATTGTCTCTGAAATATCAAGTTCGATTAGAACCGACTTCCTGTCTCAGCAGAGATTTCAATTTCTCGGATTGCTATGCCTCATATCACGCACACATCAGAACTCATCGGCTGGCTCTTTGCCGTCTATCCAGACAGCGTGGATGGCGCTGTGATCTGGTTGATTGCTGAAGATGGGGTGCGCCATCGCATTTGCCAGCCGTATCCGACATCCTTCTATCTCGCAGCGCGAGATTCTATTCGCCTGATGAACGTTCATTTTTATTTATCGGAAAGAAGTCAGCCGCCCGAAATGGCATTCACACTCAAACGCGATCTATTTAAGGGTATGCGCAAAGTACTCCAAATTCAGGCACCTGATCCCATCTTGCAAGAGCACATCTTTTACCACCTGCAGAAACGCTTCAAATATATCCAGTATTACAATGCAAAAATCCCTTTCTCGGTGCGCTTCGGCGGCGAAAACGGATCATTCCCCATGGCCAAGTGCCGCCTGGTGCTGGACGACGCCGACGGGCGGGTCGAAAGCATCGATGTTTTAGACAGTCCCTGGGATTTGAGCTACGACCTGCCTACACTTCGAGAGTTGACAATCCAGCCAGATACCGACCCGACCTATGCGCCACCCAGTCGCATAAATTTGCAGGGTGGTGACTCTCATTGGGAGTACGAAATGGGAGACGACCACAGTCTGCTGTTGGGGTTCATGGAAATTTTAGAAAGTTACGACCCCGATGTCATCCTGGCCGCCTATGGGGATGCCTGGCTGTTCCCCAAATTGATGCGCATTGCAGAGAAATACCAGATCGACTTCAACCCCAACCGGGATCAAAACAAAGCAGCACTTATCAAGGATGAGCTAACCTATCACAGCTACGGGCAGGTGCACTATCGCGCCGCCCAGACCCTGCTCTACGGCCGCTGGCACGTCGACCCGGGCAACGCCGCCATGACCGGCGGCTTCAATCTGCATGCTGCCATCGAGATGGCGCGCGTCAGCGGCGTGGATGTGCAAATCGCTGCTCGCAACAGCCCGGGTGCGGGCTTCACCGCCATGCAGATCCGTCAAGCCTTGCGCTGGGACGCCTTAGTGCCGCTCAAGAAACGCCAAACCGAGCCCTTTCGTCCCTTGATGGCGCTGAATGACTCCGACGGCGGCGGGCTGAATTACCACCCTGTGGTGGGGCTGCACCGCGATGTGGCTGAGTTGGATTTCTTCTCCATGTATCCCTCGATCATGGCCAACTGGAACATCAGCGGGGAAACCGCCGGAGAAAGCGGAGAGTCGGTGGCCGAGGTTCCCCGCAGCGGGATGTCGATCAACCTGGATATGCCCGGGTTGGTGGCTACGATCCTAAAACCTTTGCTGGAAAAACGCCGCCTGGCCAAGGCCATGCTGCGGGCTATCGCCAAGGATGATCCACAACGAGAACAGCTTCAGGGTTCCATTGATGGGCTGAAATGGTTGGGCTATGTCTCCTTCGGCTACCAGGGGCACGCCCATAACCTATATGGGCGTATCTTGGCCCACGAGGCGATTTGTGCTATCGGGCGCGAGATGCTGGTGCGCGCAATCGAAGCTTCACAGGATTACGGCTTCAATGTTTTGGCAGCCAATACCGATGCAGTATTCGTACAAAAAATTGGGACTTCGCAGCCTGAAGACTTCCAGCCACTCATCGATGAGATCCATCAACGCACTGGGTTGATCATTGAGTTAGAGGGCATCTTTCAGTGGCTGGCTTTTTTGCCATCGAAGATAAATCCGCGCATTGGGGCATCCAACCGCTACTTTGGTAAATTTTATGATGGTGGGCTCAAAGTGCGCGGCATGGCTCAACGCAGAGCCGACTCCCCAACGTGGATCAGCAACGTCGAGCGCGAGATCATCGCTGAGTTGGCTAGCGAACCGAAGACTGAACAACTTGAAGAACATCTCCCTGAGATGCAAGCGATCATCTATCAATATGTGGCAGATCTTTATGCAGAACGGGTACCCTTAGAAGATTTGGTAACGCATAAAAGGCTTTCCAGGGAACCGGAAGAATACAAAGGCAAATCTGATCCTGCTAAATCTGCCACCCAGCTTCGAGCCGCAGGTATCGATGTGCGCGTTGGTCAGCGCATTCCCATGATCTACATCAAAGGGGAAAGGCCGGGCGTTTACGCCTGGGGGTTGCCGGAGCCGCCCAAATGGAGTCAGATCGACAAGAGCCGCTACCGTGATTTGCTGATCCGCACGGTCTATCAGGTGATGCAGCCATTGGGCATAAAAGAAACTGATCTCAGCAGCCTGGTAATTGGCGGCGGGCGCCAGTTGGAGTTATGGCCAGAAGATAATGAATTAGACGCTTACGATGATGACTCATCTCTGGCAGACGACTTGTTTGGGCCCTATTTGATTATCTGATAATTTAATCCACCATGTTGTCACTCTGAGCGACCAAAGAGAGCGAAGAGTCTTGAAGAATCACTCAAACGATGTTTCTCCCTCATAGATGCTTCACATCGTTCAGCATGACAAAAATATAGACCCCCTGAATATGTTACAGCGCACAAGTATTTGCACAAAATAAGAAATGACTTATAATACCAATGTTTACCAATTATATCCAATTAATACTGCTATAGTTTACAGCCTCCCCATTCGCGTCAAGAGAGAAAAAATATGTCAAAAACACAGCATGGCTATATGATCATCGCAGACATCACTGGGTATACGGCTTTCTTAAGCGGTTCAGAATTAGAACATGCTGAAGATAGCCTGAGGTCATTGATCGGCCTGCTTATTGAGCAAACTCAAGTTCCATTGCTGATTTCCCGCCTCGAAGGGGATGCAGTCATCAGCTATGCCGACAAACGCAGCATCCTGCAGGGCCAGACACTGGTCGAAATGATGGAATCTACTTATGTGGCTTTCAAGCGCGCCATCGAACTGATGGTGCTTAACACAACCTGCACCTGCAACGCCTGCCGCAATATCTCCAACCTGGATCTTAAGTTCTTCGTCCATTATGGTACCTATATGCTCCAACAGCTGCCAGCCTACACAGAACTGATCGGCACTGATGTCAACACAGTTCATCGGCTGACGAAAAATTCGATCAAAGAGAAAATCGGCTGCGAGGCTTACGTGGCCTACAGTGAGGCAGCCGTGGAAGCGTTGCAAATACAGGAGCTGGCCAAAACCATGGCCGCCCACACCGAGGAATATGACCACATCGGCGCGGTGAACATGTTCGTGCAGGATATGGCCGCAGTCTGGGAGCGCAGAAAAGAAGGCAGCCGCATCCTGGTCACCTCTGAGGATGCACTCATCACTTGCGAATTTGAATATCCATTAGCCCCTATGTTGATGTGGGATTATGTCACCAAACCTGAATTCAAAGCTATGCTCTCTGGTTCCGATACTGCCGTAATCGACAATATGGACAACGGCCGGATTAGTTTGGATTCAGCCTATATATGTGCGCACGGCAAGAGCATTACGCCCCAAACTGTCGTTGACTGGCAGCCCTTCGAGCAATTTACCATCCACAGCCCGATACCGATGGGCATGTATGTATATTGGACAACATATTTAGAACCGACGAAAACAGGAACAAAAGTCACCAGTTTGAGTAGTGAGCTTCAGGGCAGCAGCAGTTTGGTTAGAAAATTAATGATGGTTTTTATGCGACAGGTAGTAATCAAGACTACGATGGAAGGGTTCGAGAAATTAGGGGTGCAAATTGAGAAAGACATCCAAGAGGGAGCCGTATACCAGCCTGATGCAGCAGCAGTCGAATTTGATGTCGGAGCACTCCGAGCGGCTATGGCCGAGAACATGGCGGCGTAGTAATCCCAAGAGATTGCGAGATATGGAAATCTCGGCTCACTGCTAAACTTCCCCCGTTTCATTGATACCGCAATTCAAAGGTATGAATTTTATTCCAAATTTTTAACCTGTTCTTCGATCCAGGAATAGGTTTTGCTAATACCTTCCTCGAAGGAGTACTTCGCCCTCCAACCCAGCGAATGGATGCGGTCTTTGCTCAAAATACGCGCTTGAACACCCACGGGCCCTTCGATATGGTTCATGCTTATTTTTTTCCCGGAAGCTTTAATGATCTTGTAGACCATTTCAGCAACGGTGGTAAATTCGGTTGTACCAATAGTGACTGGCTCTCGACAATCTGACTGCATCAGCACGAAAACTCCATCCACTAGATCATCTACGTAGGTATAAGCACGAATTGCAGTGCCATCTCCCCAAACATCAATGACACCGCCATCCTCTGCCGAAGCTACTTTCCTGCAAATTGCTGCAGGAGCTTTTTCGCGCCCCCCGTCCCAGGTTCCTTCGGGGCCAAAACAATTCTGGAAGCGGGCAATTCTGACACCCATACCCTGATTGCGCATGTAGGCCAATGCCATGCGTTCTGCGTAGAGTTTCTCCCAGCCATACTCGTTATCTGGGAAAGCTGGGTAGGCTTCGTCTTCAGTCAACGCCCGCTCTCCGGGCTGCATGTTACGGTACACACACGCCGAGGAGGAAAACAAATAGCGCGAGGCACCCATCTTGGATGCTTGATCGACCATATGGATATTGATCAGGGCGCTGTTGCGCATGATCTCGGTCTCGGATGAATGGATAAACCCCATGCCACCCATGTCTGCCGCCAATTGATACACCTCATCAAAAGTGTCATCGGGTAGTGTGAGTGCTGCTTTACAATTGGCTTCTTCTCTCAAATCGAGGAGCAGAAATTCATCTGCCTGTGTGGTGGCAAATTCAGGCTCTTTGATATCCACCCCTCGCACCCAATAGTTTTCTCTTTTCAGTTTCTTCACCAGGTGGCCACCAATAAATCCACCAGCACCACAAACTAAAGCCTTTTTCATAAATTCTCCTTCAAATTCTTAGATTTAGATTTTACCAAGCCTGAGTCCATCTCTCAGTTTTAGCAACGCTGCGTGTTTACCAGGTATCGTAATCATCGCTATGTTTGCGATATTCTAGATCCCCAAGGTTTCCCTGCGAGATCGCCTCCTGGGCTACATGAAGCGTCCTGGTCAGATGGAGAATTTTGCACGATTCTTCAAGACTCGAACACCATTGGTATGCCTCTTCAAGCACCGGACCGATTGAGAAACAACCGTGACCGCGCAGCATGAAAATCTTGTATTCGCCCAACACTTTGGCAGCCATCTTTGCTACTTCTGTGGAACCAACCGTCTTCTCTGTTTGCACGACCGGAACCTTTCGGAAGAGATATGAACCCTCGCTGTCGATAGGAATGATGGCATCCTTAACAACCATCGATAAGGCCACAGCGTACGGAGGATGCACATGCACAATCGCCAGGGCGGGCGTATGCTGATAGATCTCCCGGTGAACAACCAACTCGCTGGAAGCCAGCATAATATTGCTGTCATCTTCTTCTAGCCCAATCTCGATAATATCCATCTCTGTGAGGTGAGCAAGCATCGCGCCAGTGCGGGTGATGAAAATGCGGTCGCCCATGCGCACGCTCATATTGCCTCCATGAGAGGAAGTCAATCCCCGTAAAAACAGATCATATCCAAAGCGTTGAAATTGATCAAGCATGGCTGCGCTCCTCCATGAATTGTGCGCCTAATTCTTCCAAACCTAAAGCGGATAATTTACGCTCCGTTGGAACGCCCTCAGAATCCCAACCTCGGAAGCGATAATATTCTACTAGCATCTCGTCCAAATGGACCACATAGCCAGCACTGCCCCCTTCTTCCAGGGGTAGCTCGAGAAACCTGGGAGGCAGTGTATCGTCCAAGGAACTGAATCCAGCTCGGAGGTTGTAAAGGCGCTCTAAATTCCAGATACGCTCTCCAGCCAGTTGAAGATCCTGCACTTCATATTTTACTCCGGTGATGGAGGTCATCAAGCGAGCAAAGAAATCGTCCCCAATGGCAAAATTGACAAATTTACACATACCGATGGAATCGATCACTGCATTGGTGTGCTGCATAACAATCAGGATGCCAGCTTTCCCGCTGGGGGCGTGGCGATCTAACATTTTAGGTGCTCCCAGCAATTCTGGACCCAACATGTTCCCGCGCAGGTGACAGGCTCCGCGGTTCGAAGTGGCATACAACAATCCTTGGCCCTGCATTCCGCGAGGATCATAAGCGGGAAACTCAAGGCCTTTAACTTGCATGGCAATTTCGGGTGCCTGATATTTTTCCGCCAGGCGCTTAGAGCCAACGGCCAGTTCACCCCCAATGTTTTGGCGATTGGCAATATCTATAATGGTTTGCAACAGAAGATCGACGCGGCCAAAAGCTAGCTCCGTATCCAGTAAATCGCGTTGGGCTAACTCCATGGCGCAGGCAATCGTCGCGCCGCAGGAGATCGTATCCATACCAAGGCGGTTGCACAAGTAATTGGCCTCAATGATGGTTTCAAAATCATCAATACCCAACGATGATCCCAGCGCGTAGATGGTTTCATACTCCGGCCCTTCGCCACTTTCTTTGCTGGTTTTGGTGTTGCGCTTGCAGCCAATCGGGCAACTCCAACAGGCGCCGCGTTTGGTGAGAAACTCGTCCCGTAGGCGTTCTCCAGAGATTTTATCCGCTGCGGCGAACTCTCCCTTCTGGAAATTGTGCGTGGGCAAAACCCCATACCAGTTCATTAAATTGACTAGCACAGCAGTACCAAACTCGGGCAGCCCTTGCGAGGTGCGCG
Source organism: Anaerolineales bacterium (assembly GCA_016785015.1). Taxonomy (GTDB): domain Bacteria; phylum Chloroflexota; class Anaerolineae; order Anaerolineales; family UBA11858; genus NIOZ-UU35. The sequence continues at coordinate 4,794 of JADHTJ010000114.1, read as the reverse complement.
GTGAGGCATTGACCATTTTGCCTGCTTCGTAGGTGACGAATTCATAGATATCTTTATTGGCAATCTCAGGCTTGTCTTTACCATGAGCGACAATCGCCTTGAGATTTTTCGACCCCATCACTGCGCCAACTCCACCTCGACCATAGGAGCGACCGTTTTCGTCAGCGATGGAGGCGAAGAGCACCTGATTCTCGCCCGCCGGGCCAATGCTAACCACCGCAGAGCCCTTTGATTTGAGTTGACCAACCGTTTCAGGGATTTCCTGCCCCCAAAGATGATCCGCCGAATGGATCTTCGCGCCCTCGGCTGTTACATCAAGCCAAACCGGACTGCTGGCCTGGCCTGTGATCACCAGGGCATCGTAACCAGCCCAGTGCAGGCGCACGCCAAATTGAGAGCCGGCATTGGCATCAAAGATCGTGCCCGTCAATGGCGATAGCGTACTCATGCTGGAGCGGCCGCCTGTGGGCACACGCACCCCTGTTAACGAGCCGGTACAAAATGCCAGGATATTCTCTGGGCCAAGTGGATCGCTATCTGGCGATACCTCGGTGTAAACAAGATATGTGCCTAAACCTCGACCACCAAGATACTGATGCAAAATATTCTCGTCGATTTCTTCAACCAAAGTTGTTCCCGTTGATAAATCTACCCGTAAAAGTTTCTTCTTCCAACCATACATAAACTAAATCTCCAATTTTTACATATCTTTCAGGTTGAGATAGCGCTGATAGGCTTCATCCCAATCCAGTTTTTTTTCGGTTGATACGTCTCAACTTCGAATGTATCCCTAATAATGGCTCTGCCTTCCATCAGAGAACCTATCGCTCCCACAGCAATAGCTTGAACCAGGATATTTCCTATGGCTGTCGCCTCAACTGATCCTGCGATGACAGTTCGACCAGTGGCATTGGCAGTAAGCTGGTTGAGCAGTTTATTCTGCGATCCACCGCCAATAATATGATTGAGTGGATGGCGTTTATCCGTCAATTGATCGATCTGTTCTGCCATCCAACGATATTCTAATACCAGACTCTCCAGAGCGCGGCGTACAATCTTTCCATGAGTCTGTGGGATTGATTGTCCAGTTTCCTGGCAGTATCCCTGGATCGTTGAGGGCATATCAGCCAGAGCCAGGAAACGGGGATCATTGGGACAAATTAGGCCCCCATAAGGTGCCGCTTTTGATGCTATCTCAGTCAATTCAGCATAACTATACAACTTACCCTGACTCTCCCAAAGACGCCGGCACTCCTGAACTAACCATAAACCGACGATATTCTTCAGATAACGAATCTGTCCGCCATATCCACCTTCGTTAGTCATTTGAGCGTTCATGCTCTCTTCAGTGATCATTGGCTGATTCAATTCTGCGCCTAAGAGAGACCAAGTCCCAGAGCTAAGGTTGTTTATTTTCGGAATGCGTCCGATTGGTATCCTACTCCTAAAAACAAAAATGCCCCTTCATATTGAAAGGGCAAGAGGAAAGATAAAATTGTTTTTTTCGATCACGCCATCAAGCTGGTGGCAAAATCCTTCAGAGACTTTGTGATTGGATGTTCTGGGAATTCCGATACGAATACGCCCCCACTGGCCAAGACCATCATCTCATCGGAGTGAGGCAGGATGGCTGCAACCTCAGCGTCATAGGCCTGTTTGACTTGGGCGCTCACGTCATCGAAATCGAAAACTTCGGGAACCTTGTTGACAACCATAGTTAATAGAGGAACCTGGAGTTTGCGCGCCACCTCAACTGTGACACTCGTTCCCTGGTAATCTTGTTGGTCTGGCCTTAAGATGATTGCCAATACGTCAGAGATGGCAATTGATAAAAGAGTCTCTTCATTCAGGCCGGGGTGTGTGTCGATGACCAGGACATCTAACTCAAGGGCTTTGATCAAATCTTGCAGCCCATCGTTGAGGTAGCTGATATCGTAGCCCTCACGCAAGACACGGGCGATATCATTGGCATCGATGCTGGAAGGGATCAGGAAAAGCTGGCCATCGACACTTCCGATTTTCTCAGTGACGTCATAGGCAGCCTGCTCGATCTTACAATTGCCCCACAGAAAATCGTTAAGCGAATATTTCATGTCGCTTTCGTCAAACCCAAACAGGACATGGATTCCCGGTGATTGGATATCAGTATCAACAACGCCAACTTTATAACCCTGAGAAGCGAGAAGCACGGATACGTTTGCGGTGGTATTCGATTTGCCGGTTCCGCCACGGAATGAATGGATGGAGATAATTTTGGACATGCAATCCTCCTAACTAGAGTCTAATCCCTGAAATGTATGGAAGAATTTTAGGGGTCTCGAGGAATCGCCGTGGTAAGGGGCCACATTTGGGGGTAGGCGGCGTGCTCCGCACGCGCTCTACCCCCCAATGTGAGGTCTCTCACGGCAATTCCCATAAAACCAATTTTAGAGTTCAATGATGATAATTCTGTGAAATTTTAGATGACATATTTTAGCACGTCTTATTGAGAAACTTCTGAATCCATTACCAATGGGTCTCGAGGAATCGCCGTGGTAAGGGGCCACATTGGGGGGTAGGCGGCGTGCTCCGCACGCGCCCTACCCCCAAATGTGATGTCTCTCACGGCAATTCCCATAGAACCTTGCCAATTTATAGTACTCTCCGTGCATTGACAAAACATCACAAAATAAGGCACAATTCAACAATCCACATTTATCAGTTTCAACGCCAAGGAGAAATGAATGAGCAGATCACAAGTTCTCAGCTTTGTAGAAAAAATCGAGAGCAGTCCTGAACTCATCGAAGAAGTCAAACCAATGAATTTACAGGAAGTCTTTCTTATGGCCATGCAAGATGGCTATCAAATTACTACTCAAGACTGGAACGACTATATCGTAGAGAAAGTTCGTGCTGCTAGCGTTGAACTTAGCGATGCTGAGTTGGAAAATGTTGCTGCTGGTGTTGGGGTCAGCGAAATGCCCGCCTCCAGCATCATCGTTTGCTGAAAGGAGCAAACCATGAGTATCGAACTAATCAGAAGCTTTTTAGAGAAAATAGAAAACAGCCCCGAACTCATCGAAGAGGCCAAACCAATGAACGTTGGTGATATCTTGTTGCTGGCCCGGCGCGAGGGCTACGAAATTACCAATAGAGACTGGAAAGCCTATATCCAAGAAAAAATTCGCCAGGCTAGCAGTGTCCAGCTCAGCGATGCAGATTTGGATGGCGTCGCAGCTGGCGTTGGAGTTGTGAACATGGACCTGCCTGCATCCAGCCTGCTCATTTGCTAAACAACCATCATTGAAATACAACTAACACCAAGATTGAAAGAACACAGTTACTGACTAGCATGCTGTGTTCTTTGCGTTAATGCAAAAATGCTCCTTTGGATATGATAAGATTTAATAATCTATAAAGTAACAAATGGATTGCATATCGGAGTCAATCATGAGTGTGGAACAGGTTACCAACTTCCTCGAATTACTGGAGAAAAATCTCAAACTCATCGAAGAGGCCAAGTCGATGAACCTGGGGGATATACTGCTCTTAGCGCAGCGCGAAGGCTTCGAGATCAGCAACCGGGATTGGAAAGAATTTATCGGGGAAAAAATCCGTCAAGCAAACCTTATGCTAAGTGATGCTGAGTTAGAGCAAGTGGCCGCTGGTGGTGGACATCCCGATTTTGATCCAGAAATGTTTACCCATCCTCCAGTGACTTGTCTTATCGGTTGTGGATAATTTTCGTCCTTCGATTCAAATGACAAGAAGTCAGAGTTGCAATTAGCAAGGATCGCTGCTCGCAACTAACATCCTTGTTGAATGAACAGGTGAGCTATTCTATTACCTAAGAAGATACCAGATTTTAGTAAAGGAGAGGCACCCATGAGTAACAAAAATGTGATCGCGTTCGGAAAGAAAATTGCCACCAACCCTGTATTGCTGGCAGAGATTCAGAATCATTGTAAAGACCTGGCAGAGCTCGTAGCTCTGGGCCAACGTGAAGGCCTGGATTTCTCAGAGCAGGAACTGTCGGACTACTTAGAGGCAGTGACTGATCGACCGGTTGAACTCAGCGACGAGGAATTGACCCAGGTTGCAGGCGGAATTCCGGGGGGCGGGGGATATTCATTCACTTATGGCTGTACGGGAGAACCAAAATATGAAATTAATGGAGTCGTTTATTGCTCAGGTGGCTGATACGCACTATTGAGCCAAATGCTATTTTCTGACAGCCGAGAAGGGTAAATCATACGCAGTTACGAAGGAATTCCAGAAATATTGGGGGCGGGTTGCCCCCAATATTTCCTGTTTTCGCTTTTTCAATTGCGCATATCTTTTGTGATGTCAGATTAAATCGGGAAGAACTGTTGAAATGATTTTCATTCGGTATGAACTATGGATTCAATCTTCACAGACCAACGATTAGGGCGTATTGCAGCCCGGGCCAGTACGCTTCCTGAACGATTGGAGGGGGATTTTATACCCGATCAGGTTGTCCAACATAATGAACATATCAATCACCGTGTAAAAGCCTGGGCCAAAGCTATCGGCAAGGGGGATATAGAACAGGTAGAGCGAAGGCTGGCGCTGGGTGGTCTGACGCTAAAGACTGTGCGATCATACCTGGGGCGTGTCAGCCTGAAAGAGGGTGGAGAATTCCCCCCTTGGGTGACCCTGCTGCCGGAGATTGTCGAGAGGGCTGCCAGATATCCGCTGGATTATCTGCTCGACGGCACCCCCAGTTCCGAACCCTTTATCGATGCCGAAAAACCACAGCCTTTTGAAGATATCCTGATTCCGCTGGTCAAGTAT
>JADHTJ010000113.1 GCA_016785015.1 Anaerolineales bacterium | reverse complement strand
GTTCTTCATTTTTGAGGAGGGTAGACACTACCCTTTTTTCAGTGGAGTCATACATACCTCTTGAAAACCGGGGTTAATATTCTTAAAGCCAATGCCGACCTAACCCAAGAGCAAATTGATTACTTGGATACGCATACCATCGACATCGAAAACCATTCCGAAGGCGAATCCGATCCCAAAGGGGATAATTCGTCAGAAGCAGATTCACATAATGAGAATACCAATATGGTGCGAGGCAAGACAACCTTTAGGGAATTATTGGATATGGGTGTTCCCGAAGATGTAATCGAAGTGATTATTGGCGGAGAAATTCCCAACCATCTCATGTTGGTACGCGATTATTGCGCTGAGAATGAACTAGAATTCTCGACGATCAAAGCAGAGTTACAGGCAGAGGTTGATAAGATCCATTAATGATGAATGACTTATTCATTCAGCGCTTACTCTTGTTAGTAATATTACACTCAATAAAATACTCGCCGCGCCAAAGGCGAACATTGCCGTGTAGCCGTTGTAATCCCCTGGATTAATGTTGTTAAGCCAGTCGATCGCCGGGCCGATCAACCGCCCGGATGCCGCTGACCCTGCTGTGGCGAGGTTGGTCAGACCCAAGTAAGCTCCAGCTTGTGCAATGGGGGCCATGCGGCTCAACATAGCCCAGTTGGAAGTTAAGAACAATCCTATCCCTAAGCCTAAGATTGCCCCATAGATAAGCACCTGGATAGGTGTGCGTGCTGTCATCAATAACAGACTGCCCAATATGCCAATCCCGCTGGCGATATATAACAACCTACGATGCCCCACTCGGTCGCCGATCCAGCCGCCGCCAATGGCGAAAGCGATCAACGGCAGAGCGATAGCAGCCATCAAATCCCCGGTCAGTTTGATTGGATTGGGAGTGATAATCACATCGCGAATGAAGTATTGGGCGAAACTCTGCACAGCGTAGATGCCGATCAAAAAGGCATAGCGAGAGACGATCAATTTGGCGTATTGCGGGTTATCCGCCAGAATGCGTGTGAGGGAGATTTGCTCGGTCTCAGTTTTTTCATTTGGTGAAGCTTCTAGGTTGGAATGCTCGCGCGTGCCAAAAATGGTCACAGCCGCACTGATCAGCAAAACTCCCGCAATAACGATGATGGGAACGAGTGCCCGTATTGCTTCGGGGTCGAGCAGATTGCCCATGATCAGGGAAGCTGCGACCAACCCACTCATATCGAACAAGTTCTTTATCCCGCTAGCCGCACCATGCTTTTCAGATGGGATTTGATCTGGAAGCAACCCTTGCGCTGGACCGTGAGCGATATTGGATGTGAATTGCAAACCGATATAGCCAATGGCAATCCAGATTAGGCCGCCGGCCCATCCCAACACAGCCAGGAATATAAAATCTAAGATAGTGCCCAGCGCGATCAACGGTCGCCGCCGACCCCAACGCGAGCGCCAGCGGTCGCTGATAGAGCCAGAAATCGGTTGCACGATCATGGCGATGATCAACCCCACGAAGGTCAGCAATCCTAAATATGTGTTCTTGCGTGTCTCGGGGACGAAGTTGAGCAGAATTGCAGGCAGGATGATGACGTGCAGGCTGTTCCACATGGTAGAGAGCCCAAACCAGTAGGTGTTGATGGTGAACAAGTCAGAGGTGCGGAATTTTTTCATAGGTTTACTCCTAACTGATCTGTCAATTGCTGATCGGAACCCCGTAGGGGGGGCAGTCGAAGCGCACATCCTTCGACTGCGGTCGAGCTCAGCTCGCCCTCCGCTCAGGACGATGAGTTCCCATATTCCCCTCGCAACGCCGGGGGCAACTGCTGTGCAATGGCTCGCATCACAAGTTTGCTGACGGTTCGATCGCGTTGGTCAGCTGATAATCCTGGGGGAATTTTGAGTTTAGATGAAGGGCCGAAGTTTACACAAAGACTCTCTTTATCTTCATAAACCCCAATGGGAACAATTCGTTTGCAATGGGATGCCAGTTTCCCGACAAAGCGACCTGCGCCCGGGGGCGGAGGAGCAAGAATACCCCCAGGGTGGTCGCGCCCCTCCAGAGCGAGTCCTATAACCGGCGCTGGGGATTGGCGCGCATATCGTAATGCCTGTCTCACTGCCTTGGCGCGAGATTCTGTCTCTTCGGGTTTTGGAGGCATGGGTGGTGTAGCCGTAATCCCATAAACTTGCGCCACGCGTGGAAAAAACCAGCGGGTGAGAGTTTGCAAACCTTTCAAATGCGTCCAACCCGCGGTCATCAGCCAGTGGATGTCAAGGGGCACCGAGGCGGTGATCCCGATAGCGATCCACCAGGCCGGGAAGCCGGGGTGCGAATAATGGTTGGTTACCAGCAAGGCTGGACCACTGTTGGGGATATTGTCTTTATTGAGGATGTTAGGTAGTGGATGGAGAAGTTTTACAATTTCGAGGTTGTCTTCCCGGAAATTTCTCTGACGGAGCAGAAGCGCATCTCGCAGCAACAACAAACCGATTTTCCATGGGAATGGGTATTGCAGGGGCAATGATGACTCCGCTTATTCCTGAGTATCTTTTTGTTTCCCTCTTGAGTCTTTCCAGGCTTGAAATTCTGATAATCGTTTGGTCATTCTGAAGATGACTGGTCCCAGGAGGACGGCGATTAGTACAATGATGATGCCAATCTCCGCCCAACCTATAGTGAGCACAGGGCGGCAGGACAGTGAGGCGGCTAGTAGGACAACGATGAACCGGCGAAGTTTCATGGGGTGGATTGTAACATTAGACCGCACAGCTATCGAGATTTGTGCGGTCTCTATTCGTCGAAAAGGAAATGCAGTTCTAGAACTGGTCGATGACTACGACTCCTGTGGGGGGTGCCTCGCCCATAGATTGCAGTACATCCAGAGATTCTTCTAATGAAACTGTCTTGCCGATCATCTTGCCTGGCTGCAGTTTGCCAGAGGTGATCATCTCCAGCATGGGACCAAAGGCATGGGCCTGCATCCCGTGGCTGCCGATCAACTCCAGTTCGTTGAACATCACCCAACCCATAGGCAGAGCGGTTTCCTTGTGTTCGTCGGCCATCACGCCGACCTGTACATGACGGCCGCGCTTGCGCAGGCTCATTACAGAGTTATGGCAGGTTTCGTTGCTGCCTAACGCATCGATGGAGACATGCGCGCCGCCCTTGGTGATTTCTTTGATTGCCTCGATGAGATAGGATTCGCTGCGAGCATTCAAGGTGATCGCTGCCCCTAGGGAACGTGCCAGCGCCAGAGCTTCATCACTGACATCCACCCCGATGACCTGCCCTCCCATGGCGTTTGCAATCATCACCGCTGAGAGCCCGATGCCTCCACAGCCATAAACAACTACCCATTCCCCCGGCGCCACGCGCCCCTGGGCTGCGACAGCACGAAACGATGTAATGAATCGGCAGCCCAGACTGGCGGCCTCGACGAAATCCAAACTTTCGGGTAACCGTACTAAGTTTGTGTCTGCGTAACGGATGGCAACAAATTCGGCGAAAGAACCCCAGGCGGTAAATCCAGGTTGGAAATAATCGTCACAAACTTGCTGATTGCCAGAGACGCATTGTTCACATGATCCGCAGCCGCAAGCAAAAGGCAGTGTGACGCGATCTCCTTCTGACCAAAGCCGAACATCTTTCCCCACCGCGGACACAACTCCGGCCAGTTCATGACCTGGCACATGGGGCAAGTGCACATCCCCATCATGTCCTATCCATCCATGCCAGTCGCTGCGGCAAATACCGTTGGCCTTCACCTGGATGACCACACCATCGTTATGAGGAGTAGGGTCGGGTAGATTTCTGATTTCCAGAGGTTGGCCGAACTCTTCAAAAATTGCGCCTCTCATGCTTCTCTCCTTTGGCTATAGTTGTTTTTCAAGAAAATTAATGGACTTCGGAAAATTCTATAAATACTTGTCATTCTGAACCCCAAAGGGGTGACACTTGCGCCTGCGCTGCAAGTGCAGGTGAGGGTCTCTACAGCCGAAGGTGCGCCCGTGGCGAGGGCGAGAGACTCTTCGCTGGCCGTAGGCCTGCCGTTGGCACGCTCAGAGTGACACATTTTTCAGATACTTCCCGATAAACACTTATCGCGGAGGACCAAATTGAATGCGCTTTGTGTTGTGTGCCAGTGATCTAGTGGCACTATATACGAATTCGATCCACCAGGTCGTGCCAGCTACGATATAAGCTTGCACGATAGCGTGATCATTGCCTAGATATTTGGTGGGTAAAATTCCGCTCATGCAGACATCGAAAGTATTTTTGTTAGCGCGGTGCTCGCCGATATATGCGGTAATCTCCCTGATCTCATCTGGGGTGAGATATTCTTTCAAGTTGCGGGAGCGTTTGAACTTTTCCCCAGATTGTAATCCATTTATGAATTCGAGTCCTTCATCCAGCATAATTCCTCGCGTTACTGGGTCACTGATTTCACCAAAACCTTCGAATTCTTTACCTTTGAAATCCCCCAGTCCGACCCCAAAGATCATGCGGCCCTTAGATAGGTGATCCAAAGTAACCAATTCGCGGGCAACTTTCCAGGGACGCCGACGTGATAACGGCGTGACCATCAACCCCAAACGCATCTTTTCTGTGTTGCAAGCGATAGCCGCCATGGCAGCCCAGGGGTCATTTTGGGGAGCTACCCCTCGAGCGATATGATCCCATAGGAAGAAGCCATCCCAGCCAGCATCTTCAGCCATAACTAGCCAGTTCAACTATGCGATGGATATCGGCATAGTCGCCGTGGTTAGGTAAGCTAAGACCGAATTTCTTGTGACAACCTTATATTTTCCACATCTTGCCCAGGCGCAGCCCATATCTTCAAATATCTCGATCTCGATTTGATATGCCATTCTTGGCATCCTTTTCTATAGCTTGTTTCAAAAACTGTCCAGTATAGCTCACATCTACTGAAGCGACTTGCTCTGGCGTTCCTTCAGCGATCACATAGCCGCCTTCTTCACCCCCCTCTGGACCCAGATCAATGATCCAATCAGCTGTGCGGACCACATCCAGATTGTGTTCGATAACCATTACAGTGTTGCCTGAGTCCACCAGGCGGTGTAGGATGTCGAGCAGCTTCTGAATATCAGCGAAGTGTAAGCCCGTGGTCGGTTCGTCGAGGATGTAGAGCGTACCACCGCGCGTGTTTTTGCTGAGTTCCTTGGCCAGTTTGACGCGTTGAGCCTCTCCGCCGCTCAACGTAGTGGCGCTCTGGCCAAGTTTGATATATCCTAGGCCCACATCCATCAGCGTCCCCAACATGCGGCTGATCTTAGGATGTTCGTCGAAGAATTCAAATGCTTCCGAGACATCCATGTCCAACACATCGGCGATATTCATATCTTTGTAACGGATCTCTAGAATCTGGGGCATGAAGCGCTTCCCCTCGCATTCGATGCAGCGCACCCAAACATCAGTTATGAAGTGCATCTTGACCCTGTTGGCGCCATAACCCTCACATGCTTCACAGCGCCCTCCTTTGGTGTTGAAGCTGAAGTTTCCTTCTGGGTGGTTGCGCTCCAATGCCAATTCAGTTCCGGCGAAAACCTTGCGGATCTGGGTCAACACGCCCACATAGGTGCCTGGGTTGGAGCGTGGATTTCGTCCGATGGGGTTCTGGGTGATGTGGATCACCCTGCGGAGCTGTTCTGCTCCATCTAGTTCAGCATATTGGCCAGGAACATCGCGCCCATCTTGAAGTATCTGTGTCAGTGCGGGTGAGAGAGTTCGGGTGACCAGGCTGCTCTTGCCAGAGCCACTGACCCCTGTGATGCAGGTGAAAGTTCCCAGGGGGAAGCTAACGTCCACGGATTTTAAATTGTGAAGGGATGCCCCTCGGAGACGAATCCAACCCTTGGGGGTTCGCTGCTCCACACCATTCCCAGAGATAACCCGGCAGCCCCCAGAGAGGTAGCTCCCTGTTAGGGACGCGGGATTGGCCATTACCTCTTTGGGAGTCCCCGCGGCAACTAATTCCCCGCCAGCATTCCCTGCCCCAGGACCAATATCGATCAACCAGTCGGCTTTCAACATCGTATCTGCGTCATGTTCTACGACCAAAACAGTGTTGCCCGAATCCCGCAGATGGCACAGAAGTTCGAGCAAGGCCACTTGATCTCGAGCGTGCAAACCGATGGAAGGTTCATCGAGTACATAAAGCACGCCCATCAACTCGCTGCCGATCTGGCTGGCCAGACGAATACGCTGGGCCTCCCCGCCGGAGAGGGTTGGACCAGGGCGGTTGATAGTCAGGTAGTGCAGGCCAACGTCACATATGAAATGTAAACGCTCTTCGATCTCAGCGATCAACTCCCCCCCGATCTCCAGTTGGCGGGTGTCCAATTTGGTCTTCAATCTCGAAACCCAATTCAGCAGTTCGCCAATGGATCTATCGGTTATCTCAGGAAAGCGTCTGTTTGCCAGTGTGACGAAACGAGCTTCTTTGTTGAGCCGTTCGCCGTTGCATTGCGGACAGGGTTGCTCGCGCATGAACTGCCGGTAGTATTGTCGCTGGTTCTCAGACTTAGTTTGTCGGTAGAGACGGTTGATCTCGTGAACGACACCCGTTAGTTCGCGGTTGCGACTGACTTGAAACGAACCTGTTTCACTCTCAGCGCCGAACTCAAATTGAATTTTCTTGCCCTCGCTGCCGTAGATCAGCGTGTGGCGGAAGTCTTCAGGGAGTTCGTTCCAAGGTTGCTCTAGATTGGCCCCGAAATAATCGGCGATGCCATGAATATAGTTGATCCAATAGGAACTGGTCGACTTGCGCAAGTTCTTGATCGCATAGAATGCTGAGGCATCATCCATCAGGGAGCGGTGGGGTTTGGATATGATCAGATCGGGATCGATCTGAAGATTGACGCCCAGGCCATTGCACTCCAAGCACATCCCAAAGATGGTATTAGGATTGAGCAATTGTGGCTCCAGCTTTGGGAGCGCCAAGTTGCATGTTGGACAGATACGATCACTGCTCAGATGCAGTTCTTCTTCATCGAGGGCGATGATCATGACACCCTTGCCTACTTCGAAGGCACGTTCGACAATTGCTATAACTTCTTGAAGGTGACTGGCATCTGAATTTGGGGGAGTAGTCCATTCTGCGACTAAAGCTTCGATATTATGATCACCATCCGAGAAACTCGGTTTTTCCGAAAAACCGAGTTTCTCGAGTGAAAGCATCTCCCCATCGATGCGCGCGCTTTCGAAACCATCTTCGTGAAGTTGGTTCAAAACCTCTGTGGGACTGTATCTGCCATAGCGATCCAATGGTGCCAACACCTGGAAGTGCGTGCCCGTGGGTAGCATGCTTAATCTGCGGGCAATTTGGTATGCTGATTGGACCTCGACTGCCCGGCCGCATTGCGGGCAATGCATACGTCCAGCGCGAGCAAACAGGATGCGCAGATAGTCAATCACCTCGGTGATAGAGCCAACCGTTGAGCGCGAGTTGGGACTGATGGTGTGCTGTTCGATGGCCACCGCCGGGTTCAGGCCAATCACTTTGTCGACCTGGGGTTTTTCCATCTGACGCATGAACTGTCTGGCGAAGGATGACAAACTCTCGACGTAGCGGCGCTGGCCCTCGGCATAGATCGTGTCGAAGGCTAGAGACGATTTTCCGCTGCCGCTAACCCCGGTGATGACCACCAGCTTCTGACGAGGGATGCGCACATCGATATTCTTGAGATTGTTCTGACGCGCGCCTAAGACAGTGATACCGTCGAAATTCTCCAGTTCTTCTGTTCCCTGAGTTGGATATTCGGGCTGGCCTTTGTGTTGATCAGCCTCGATGGGGTGTGTCACTGCCTCCGAGGAATCCGTCATTTCAATCAGCCTGGCCATATCTGATTCGAGTAGATCACTGGCCGTTTGAGATTCTCCACCCCCAAGGACGCCTATCAGATGCAGTCGAGAGCGGATTACCCGGGTGCGCGGCATCTCTTCGAATAGATCTCGCATCTCATCGAAATTCTTATCGGGATTGAGACAAACCTCGGCAACGTGATCCAGGATGGCTTTGTCTTTGGACGTCATCTCACTTTCGGGTTTGGCATGCAGCTCATCCCAATAGTCAAACAGCCCCATCTCCAGGTTGTTGAGCGCTTGGAAGTCATGCAGCAGGTTCCCCCGGAGAGTTGGCCAGCCATACCAACGCTTGTTGACGCGGAAGAGTTTGCTATCTGCCTCTCCCGTTCGGCAGAGCTTCCAGGCTTTCGCAGCAAGATAGAAATCCTGATTGTGGCGAATGTCAGTCAGATCTATTCCACGCTTCATAGGAACTTTCGTTTTTTCTTCAAGATACATTGGATCAACGCCGCCCACATCTGCATCCACTAATCGCCAACGGTTCGCGGAAGAGTCCCAAAACTCTGTGACCCAATGGTCGCCTTTAAAGGGTGGCGTAAATTCGAAGTATTCTTGAAAGCCCACCCGCAATCTCGCAGGATGGCCCTTGTGACGCAAGATCGATGTCATGAAGACAGCATAATCTCGGCAGAAAGCTATTTGTCTTTCCTGCATCTCTCGAGGAATTGTTAATGATGCCGGGTCGAGGTCAGCAATTCGAGACAAGCGTTGTCTCATCGTGCGTAAGTATTTTTCTCTGCGTTGTTCACTGGATTGTTGGAATTCGTCATCCGCTGTGTACTTGTGTATTAATACTCCATTGATGACCTTGAAGAGCGCACCAAGATCATCCGGCAGGTCATCGTACAGGTAGATAAATTCACCCGGATCGGTCATCGGGCTGTGAGTTTGATAGAAAGATAGATTTTCGGTCATGATTCTTTTTCCTCCATAATCTCGAACCCATGTTTTTGATAAAGATGGAATGCTGACATTTTCGTATCGGTGCCCAGTGTGATAGAACTATGCCCCTGCGCGCTAACTTCTCTTATGGCATGGTGCAGCATAAACTTTCCTAACTCCTGGTGCTGAAAATCTGGGTGGACGCACATACAACTGATGTGGCAATTCCCCTCGCCATAAGGCAGAATGTAGGTGAAACTAATGCTTCTCCCTTTATTCAGGATCACAGATGAGCCTGGCTCACTGCGAGCCTCATTGAGGCAGAGAGTATTGAAGTATTCGCGACGCTCTACTTCACTCTGTTTGAAGAAGAACCGGGCATCTCCTCTCTCAAAGGCTGCATAGTAGCAGGAATAGAGTTCATCTTTATTTGCATGCTTAAGATCTTTGACTTCAAATCCAAAGGGGAGCGAAATCTCTATTTGGGGTTGTTCTGCGAGATGGTAGATCATCTCGACGTATCTGTTTTCTAGCATAGGTTATCTCCAATCAACTTATAGGAACGCAGTACCTTATGAAAGACTCCGAAGCAAAGCTTATAGAGCCAAGAACTGCGTTCCTTGGGTCTCAATTTAAGGAGGATCTGATCTCCTGGATATCAGGCTGGTCAGCCTTATTGCGGCCGTTACGGCTGACCGCTTCAGGCTGGCTGAAGGTATATGTGCGGGTGAATGAGACCGCGATGATCAGCTCGTCAGTCTTCTCTTCTGGCTTGGTTATCTCCACCAAGAATTCCTCGTCTACATAGGCTAGATGGTCGTTCGTAATCACAAGCATTCTCCGTTTGGCTAGTTCGGTTTGGTTGTTCGTTCAGGACAGATAGATGTTGGTCTGATCATTGGTTCATGGCATCACCCCCTTTTATGACCGCAACCCGGCCACGAACTGTTGGGACCGAGTTGCATTTATTAGTTTTAAATCAAAAGCCCCGGTTTTTGATTTTATTTCCAAAACCGGGGCTAATTTGTTTTCGCTTTTTCCTAGTTCATTTGAACTTGCGAAGGTGTTAGCTATAAGTGGTTGGTGTTGCCACCTATGTCTCAAGGGGCACACTCCGGATGTAAAGTTTCATAGAACAGAGATTCTACCCTCAATATACCCGGACGTCAATGAAATTATTTTGAATTGAACGAATTATCAGTGGACTCCGGAAAAACTTTTAATAACTGTCATCTCCGAAGGCCCACCTTTGGCGCGCTCAGGATGACAGTCATACTAAATATACTTGCACATGGTGTTAATTATGTTTCACGCTGATAGAATCTCCTCAACCATTGACATTCTACATCTCTAGCATGGTTTTTGATGATTATTCGCCGCGGACCACCCAGACAACAACTAGTGCAACCATCGAAGCGGCAATGATACCCAACACCCAGAAAAAGGACAAGAAATCTCCCAGGGTTCCGACAGGCGGTGTTGCTGGCATAGCGTTACGCAGAGCGATCTGAGCGAACACTAAGGCCCACAGCCATCCAAAATCGGGAATGGTGACTTTTCGCTTTTGAACAATTATGACTAAAGCAACTACAAAAGCAACAAGCGCTAAAATCCATTGCATTGCAATCAGGAACAAGGTAAATGCAAACACGGGTCCAGAATGAGCGATCTCGATTGTCAAATCGCTAAAACCTAAATCGTAGATGTAATCTCCGGGTTAGGCTTCATCCTCAGGTTCGAACACAAAGATGGAGTATCCCGGTGCTTCGGTGAAGAAGTTAATTGCCAGGGGGATACCCTGATAATGTGTTTTGCCATCTTCGGTTGTAGGTATGAACATGCCAATTTTTAGGATAGTGCTATAGGAATCAAAGGTGTAATCTCTTGGCTGCCCTAACAAATTGAGACTGATGGTTCTTGCATTCAGCCGCTTCCCTTTTTGGTCAGGATTTCTGTCTCACCCGCGGTTCCGTAAACGTCCAATAAGACGTCTTCGGTAAGCAAATGATCTTCATCCAATAATCCATCAGGAGGGTAAAACTCAAGCCTGATGGTGAGACTACCATTGAGGTTATCAACCGAAATTACATCGGCTACTACCAAAAAAGATTCGGGATGCGGATATTCAGGAAAGAATTGAACTTCCTCTTGCCCAGTATTTTGCGTAATTCTGTCGTATTGGCTAAAGAAAATCAGGCCAATAAATGAAAAAAAAGAACAAGTCCAATTGCGATGATGACAGATTGCGATTTTTTTTATGTTCATATTCCTTTAGAAAAAAAATACCCAGGGATTGGAATGATCCCTGGGTATTTTAGGTTAATTCTGTTTTATACCGATAGTTAATTCTTGTCCTTCGACCTTGTGTGTTTCCACGAAGGCTTTGTCGGACGGCTCGCCGGCGAGCAACTCAGTAGTCAAGGTTTCGGCCTGGATGTAATCGCCCCAAGCCTTGAAGACCTCGGCGAGATCGCCTTCGGCCACATACCAGGTGGTGATGCGATCTTCGATATTGAAGTCAGCGTTCTTGCGCTGAGATTGTACCCGGCGCACGATCTCGCGCGCCAAACCTTCGGCCTTAAGTTCGGGGGTCAGGGTAGTGTCGATGGCCACGGTGAGCAGCTTGTCTTCGGCGGTGGCCAGGCCTTCGGCGCCCTCGGTGCTGACCAAAATTTCCTCAGCGGTAAGTTCAACAGCTTTGCCGTCCACCTCGATGCTGACCGACTCTTCGGCAGCAACTTTAGCAGCCACGTCAGTGGGATCGAGTGCGGCTAAAGCGGCGCGCACTTTGGGGAAGTCAGCGCTGAACTTGGGACCCAGGAGTTTGTTGTTTGGGAGTACTTTGTAGCCGATCAGGGACTCGGCATCCTCAACGAATTCGAAGCCTTTGACATTCAACTCGTCTGAGACGATTTCGACCAATTCATCGGCCAGGTCTGCATGGCCTTCTTTGACGTAGACCATCACCTTGGAGAGGGGTTGGCGCACTTTAATCCCAGCATTGCTGCGAGCGCTCAACCCAAGGCTGGCGGTGCGGCGTGCCAGATCCATCTGGTAGACCAGTTTCTCATCGACGGCGGCGGCATCGGCCTGGGGCCAATCGGTATGGTGAATGCTCTCGTAGGCGCCTTCAAAGACCTCGCGCACCAGGTTCTGGTACATCACCTCGGTCATAAAGGGGATCACCGGCGAGAGGGTGCGACTCATCTTGACCAGCACGTGCCACAGGGTGGCATAAGCGGTGTTTTTGTCGCTGTCCAATTCGGATTTCCAGAAGCGGCGGCGCGAGCGTCGCACGTACCAGTTGCTCAAGTCGTCCATCAGGGTTTCGAAGGCCAGAGTGGCGGTGTAGGCATCGGAGTTCTCGAAGTTCTTGGTCACTTGGGCAACCACCTGATTGAGACGGGCCAAAATCCACCTGTCCAGCGGATTGTCGCTTTGGGGGGCAGCACCCTCTGGGGTTCCAGGATCGAAACCCTCACCCCCATCCCCTCTCCCATTGGGAGAGGGGCGCAGGGGTGAGGGAATCCAACCATCCAAACTGGCATAGGTCGCAAAGAAGGAGTAGACATTCCACAAAGGGATGATAAAGCGGCGGCGTGTCTCCTCGGCACGGTTGTAACCGAAAAGCAGGTTGTTCTCAGGTTTGTGAGCACAGTATAACCAGCGCATGGTGTCCACACCCATTTTGTCGGCGGCTTCGTTGAATTCGATGGAATTGCCCCAAGATTTATGCATCTCACGGCCATCCTCTGCGTGCAGGCTGGCGTAACCGAAATTCTCCAAAAAGGAGGGGGTGCCGTCGATGACGGTACCCATGGTGAGCATGCTGTAGAACCAATTGCGGAACTGGCCGGGGAAGGATTCGCTGATCCAGTGGGCCGGATACCATTTGCGCCAATACTCGGGATCGTCGCGGTACCCCAAGGTGCTGAAGCTGACAATACCTGCGTCCAACCAGGGATTGCCGACATCTGGAATTCGGCTCATTGTACCTTCGCATTCGGTGCAGGCGATCTTGATGGCGTCGATATAAGGGCGGTGAGGCGTATGCCCCTTGAAGGTTTCCCAACCCTCGATGGCTCGTTCTTCCAGTTCGTTATCGTCGCCGATGACGTGATAGTGCCCGCAATCATCGCAAACCCAAATGGGCAGCGCCAGTCCCCAATAGCGTTTCTTGGAGATCATCCAGTCGTGCATATTACGCAGCCAATCGAGCTCGCGCTTATAGCCAAACTCGGGGATCCAGCGGATTTTATCGACCACGTCCATGATCTGGTAGCGCAGGGATTTCTTCTTTTCCTTAGCAGTGACCTCAGCGCGCGGCTTGTCGTGAAGTACTCCCATGCTGATGAACCACTCATCGACCAGGCGGAAAACTAGCTCTGTTTTACATCGCCAGCAGGTGGGGTAGCGGTGCGTGTAAGGCTCCACGACGTAGAGCAAACCTTTTTTCTCCAGATCTTCGAAGATCGGCTCGGCAACCTCGGAGACGTGCATGCCCGAGAGCCAGCCGAAACCGTCGATGAACATGCCTTCGTCCTCGATGGGGGCGATCAAGGGAAATTTATATTCTTTACCCAGTTCGAAGTCCTCGGCACCGCAGCCAGGAGCGATGTGGACAATGCCGCTGCCTTCAGCCTCTCCAACCCCGTCCCACAGGATAACTTGGTGAGTATCAGCGGCGGTGGCAGAGATGCCCTCAATGAGTTCATCGAGGAAGGTCACACCGCCGGGAGTATTAGCTGCGGGCAAATCGTCGAAGGGACCGTCGTAGGTCCAACCTTCCATCTCGGCGCCCTTGAGCTCGGCGAGAACTTGATACTCACCTTTGAGCATGTGCAGCGTGCCTTTGGAGAGGTAAAGGACGTGATTGCCGTTTTTGACTTTGACATAGTCGAGCTCGGGGCCAACTGCGGCGGCGACGTTGGAGGTTAGGGTCCAAGGAGTGGTTGTCCACACTAATAATGATTCCGGTAATCCAGTAGTGGGATCAACCCGCTGACCGGAGACCGAGGACGGGAGACGGGCAGAGTCGGTCTTCGGTCCTCCGTCTTCCGTCCGGAGCGGGAAACGAAGTGTAACGCTCCTGTGCGTCAACTCCATGTAGCCATCGGTGACGATTTCGTGCTGGCTGATCCCTGTGGCGCAGCGCGGGCACCAGGGCATCACGTCGGCGCCTCGGTAGAGCCAGCCGTTCTCCCAACTCTTCTTGATCATCTTCCAGATCATGTAGTTGTTTTCGTTGGAAAAGGTGAAATAGCTTCCGCCCAATTGCGCCAGCCCGAGCTGACCAACGACCTGTTCAACGGTGTCGGTGACTGTCTTGCCGTTGGGGCCGGTGAAGGTGATCTCCTGCAGGGGATCTTCGAGCAGCTTATCGGCCAGCATATTGAGTTTTTCAGGGTCGTTCCATTCCATCCAATAACCCAGACGGACGGATTGATGAGTCTGCACCCCGGCATAGCGCAGCACGCGTGCTTTGCATTCTTTGACAAATTTGTCGAGGCCGTATTCTTCAATATCCATCTTGGATTTGAAACCTTTTTCTTTTTCAACTTCAACTTCTACCCAAAGTCCTTGGCAATCAAATCCGTTCTGGTAGCGCAATTCGCGACCTTTCATTGTCCAGAAGCGGTTGTAGAGATCTTTGTAGGTTCGGCCCCAACCGTGGTGTACTCCCATGGGGTTATTGGCCGTAATCGGACCGTCAATGAACGACCAGGTCGGTTTTCCTTTTCGCAACTCGCGGGATTTCTCGAAGGATTTGTTTTCTTTCCAGAAATTTAGGGTTTCATGCTCTTGAGCGATGAAATCAACTTTGTTGGGTACTTGTTTGAATGCCATACTTTTCTCCAGTAATCGGTCATTAGTAGACAGTTTTCAGTGATCAGTGACAAGAAGATCCACTGAGCCACTGAGTTCACAGAGATATGAGAGAAAAACCAACCCTAATATGTCTGTGCGCCTTCGGCGTGTGGCTTTGCGGTTAGTTGTTAAATTAATAACTCTCGTCCACTCTGGGACGAGAGCGAAAAAGGCTCACGCGGTACCACCCGGATTCCTGCCTCGCGACAGGCACTCACTGAATACGTCGAGTTTGATAACTCGATTATACTCGCGCCTTGGTAACGGGGGTAAACCCGGATCCCCTACTCGGCCTTAGTCATTTTGACTACGCACTTTCAGTTCACAGCTCCGGAAGGATTTTGGGCTTGCTGGTGCTGCCCTGGCTCTCACTGTCCCAGGTTCGCTGCCAGACCAAGGTGTAATAAACACCCGCAAGCTTACTCGTTTCCATCAAAGCTTTTGTTTGGGTTATGATGTTGAGCGCGATTATGCCATATTACTTTTTCCAGGTCAACAGGGTACTCCAGTGACAATTCGATCAATGTTTAATCTGTGGCATAATAGCTGTAGTTAAATCAAGTGAAAGGATAGCGATATGAACCCGATGGTAGAGAAAATTCACTGGCTGGGCCACGCCAGCTTTCGGATCGAAGCAGATGGCTTTGTTATCTATATCGACCCCTGGCAGTTGGGGGACAGCCCTGAAGCAGATATCATCTTGATCACTCACGAACACCAGGATCACTGTTCGCCAGATGATGTAGCTAAAATCCAAAAGGATGATACGGTGATCGTGACCATTGAGACTTGCAGGGAAAAACTCAAAGGGCAAATCGAAATCGTCAAACCGGGTGACAGTATAACCGTCAAAGGTGTGCCCATTGAAGCTGTACCCGCTTACAACTTGACAAAATTCCGCAGCCCTGGGAATCCATTCCACCCCAAAGAGTCAGGCCATGTTGGGTTTATCATCACCCTGGGTGGGCAGCGTATCTATCACACTGGGGATGCCGATGTGATCCCCGAGATGGAGTCTATCGAAACGGATATCGCCCTGCTGCCCGTCAGCGGTACCTATGTGATGACAGCGGATGAAGCAGTCCAGGCTGCAGAGATCATCCAGCCTAAAGTGGCCATACCTATGCACATTGGGCGCGGCATCGGTTCCATGGATGCCGCGGAAGAATTCAAAGCAGCTGCCCCCGTTCCTGTAGAAATCCTTAGCATAGAGGCATAAAATCACCAAGCAGAGATCCTAGTCGAATTTGGCGAGGGTCTTTTTTATTGATTTTCCCCCAAGAAGTGTAATGGTCAAGGGTAGATTGAACACAATTCTGATGCAACTTTCACCGCTGAGACGCGGAGTTCGCAGAGTTTTTCTCCTGTAAAATGCGAGAATCTCCGCGTTCTCTGCGACTCTGCGGTGTTCAGCCTTCTAT
>JADHTJ010000112.1 GCA_016785015.1 Anaerolineales bacterium | reverse complement strand
GAGGAGCGCATGAAACACCACACCGGATCACTTGAAATTGTCACAGGATCAATGTTTTGTGGAAAGACTGAAGAACTAATCCGTCGTTTACGCCGGGCGACCATCGCCAAGCAGAAGGTGCAGGTTTTCAAGCCGGCCATCGATGATCGCTACGCTGAGAAGAAAGTTGCCTCTCATAATGGCATGGTATTTGATGCTATGCCGGTTAAAAATGCTAGTGAAATCATCAATAATCTTCGTGAAAATACTACAGTTGTAGCAATTGACGAAACACAATTTTTTGATCTGGCCGTAATTGATATCGTGCAAGAATTGGCCGAACGCGGTCTGCGGGTGATCGTTGCCGGGTTGGATATGGATTTCCGGGGAGAGCCTTTCGGCCCTATGCCCATGCTCATGTCCAAAGCTGAGCGCGTCAATAAGCTCCATGCTATCTGTATGGTTTGCGGGGAGTTGGCTTCACGTACGCAGCGACTGGTGGATGGCTCCCCGGCAAGATATGATGATCCGGTAGTGATCGTTGGGGCGGATGAGATGTATGAAGCGCGCTGTCGCCAACACCACCAGGTGCCGCGCTAACTTCTACGAGGAAATAATATGCTAGATTACCAGGAATTCTTGAAAGAAATTCTCATTGACGAGCAAACACTCCAAGAACGAATCTCACAATTGGGTACACAGATCAGCTCCGATTACAGTCAGAAGAGCCTGCACTTGGTCTGTATCCTGCGCGGGGGTGTGTTATTTCTCACTGATCTGATGCGTCAGATTTCTATTCCACACACAATTGATTTTATGGCCATTTCGTCATATGGCGCGGGTTCTCGTCAGAGCAGCGGCCAAGTGCGTCTGACTATGGACCTAAAGGACGATATTGGAGGTCGGGATGTGCTCTTGGTTGAAGATATTGTCGATAGCGGCCATACGCTTTCTTCGGTATTAGAATTGCTGACTTTGCGCAAGCCGGCCAGCTTGAAGGTCTGTTCACTTCTCGACAAATTCGAGCGCCGAGAGGTGGATGTGCCCATTGATTATTGTGGTTTTCAGATCCCGGATGCATTCGTGTTTGGTTTCGGTCTAGATTTGGATGAGTATTACCGGGATTTGCCCTTTATTGGGATCGTCAACACCGAGCGATTCCAGCCTCCGGAGTAGGGAAATTCGATGGGGGAGTTTGAGAGGGTACCTGATGCCCGAGGCGCTGACTTCGCCCCCTATGCCGGGCGTTGGATCGCTTGTGTCGGCGGGAGGATAATTTCTCAGGGGGGTACGCCCAAACAAGCATTAGCAGCGGCAAAAGCTGCCCGATATAAAGAGACCCCTGAGGTATTCTACGTGCCAACTGAAAATCTATTTAATTTTTCACCCATCTTCGATCGCATCAGGCGCTGGTTGCCGGGGGATGTGCCCATTTACCTTGTAGGGGGCGCTGTACGAAATGTGTTGATCTCTCGCTCCGTTCACGATTTTGATTTTGTGGTAGCTGGTGACGCTTTGGGTGTTGCTCGGAAACTGGCGAACAAAATCAATGGGGCGTATTTCCCCTTAGATGTTGAGCGTGCAACAGCAAGAGTGATCTACATAGATGAAGAATATGGCAGATATATTTTTGATTTTGCCGCCCTACGAGCCGAGGATCTTGATGCTGACCTGAGGGATCGTGATTTCACGATCAATGCTATGGCTGTGAGTGTCCATGACCCCCAGGATTTGCTCGATCCTTTAGGGGGTGCCGCCGATTTACATGCCAAGAGCTTGCGCGCCTGCTCCCCTGCTGCATTTGCCAAAGACCCCGTGCGCATCTTACGTGCGGTACGTATGGCCGCGGCATTCAATTTGTCCATTGTTCCTGAAACCAGGGGATTTTTGAAGGATTCGGTGAGCGCGCTAGCGAACGTTTCACCTGAGCGCCTGCGCGATGAAATATTGAATATCTTAGGCGGACCTCGCCCAGCGACTTCCATCCGAGCTTTAGATATCTTGGGCGTCTTGGAGTTTGTGCTCCCGGACATCTTAACGTTGAAGGGGTTAGCGCAATCAACACCCCACACACAGGATGCCTGGAATCATACTTTGGATACTGTGAGCCAATTGGAAGGCTTGTTGAATGTGCTTGGTCCAATCCATGATCAAAGTGCTACTGGAAGTTTAGTAATTGGCCTGGCGTCTATGCGTTTGGGGCGCTATCGGCAGCAATTCGATGAGATGCTAAAAGCAGACTTGGTTGTGGATCGCGGTTTACGGTCGTTGCTGTTTTTGTCGGCTTTGTATCACGATATTGGCAAACCCCAATCTCAGCAACAAGAAGAAAATGGGCGAATTCGATTCATTGAACATGAGCGAATCGGCGCAAATATAAGCGCTCACCGGGGACGCGCCTTACATTTGAGCAATGGCGAGATCGGTTGGCTCAAAACTATTGTATTGCATCATATGCGACCAACCTGGTTGGCGCGCGAATCAAAAGGACCAAGCTCACGTGCGATTTATCGCTTTTTCCGGGACACTCAGAAAGCTGGCATAGCAGTTTGTTTGATTTCTCTGGCCGACTTACTGGCCACCTATGGGACAACACTGCCTCAGGATCGATGGCAAAGACAGTTAGATGTGGTTAGAGCATTAATGGAAGCTTGGTGGGAAAGGCGAGATGAGAAAGTCGATCCCCCCGTATTGATTTCTGGAAATGACATCATCAAAGAGTTTAATATAAAACCTGGCCCAAAGATTGGCGAGGTTCTCGAGGCTTTGCGCGAATCCCAGGTAGAGAGGGGGATCGACTGTAAGGAAGATGCCCTCGAATTTGTAAAAGAGTATCTAGAAAACTAATCGCGCAGAAACAAAGATTTTCCTAGATGCGATGTGGGGGTTTACAATCTCTACACTTCTCAAAATTGGAGTTTAGGCGAGATAGTTATCTCAAGATGGGACAAAAAAATCTCGGGCAGATTAAAAATCGTCCGAGATTTTTTGTTGGTGGTAACTTGGTTTATGGATACAACTCTGTCAACATAGGTTCATAAAAGCAACGACATCTATTGGGGTGCGAACAGCCCTCAATAGGAACTGCTGGGACTGCATCTTTTTCATACGTGCCTTCGTAAGAAGCACAGACGGGGCAGCAATCTGCCGAAACGACCAGCCGGATATCGCGTACGCGTGGGTTATCTTGTAGTTTCTTGAGGGCAATTGCAGGTTCGTGATTGGTAGGGTTTGGCACAACATGCCTCCTAGGGGAGAGTGGTCTTTGGTCAAAGAATGCTCCAATTTTACAATAAAAGAGAAGATTTGTGCCAGAATCGAAAACATCACCGCTCAGGTGATGTTTTCTTGGGAGAAGTGAAATATCTAGCGACAAGCTAGCTTATGGGATGAGATTGTGACTTAGGCATTTGCAGAATTGGGAGTACGTCTGGCCAACGCGTTGATGCGCGCGGCTAAGATATTTGGGGATACTGGTTTTATGAGATATTCATCTGCGCCGCGATCGAGTGTTTTCTCTACAATGCCTGGTAGATCCACGACTGATAATACGAGGATTGGCGCACTGGTGACTTGGCGCAATGAATGATAGGTATGTTCGTTTTTCTCGCCAATTTTCACCGAATCAAACACAATTACATCTGGATCGAACTTTTGCAGTTTTTTAATGAATCCGTTTCCAGGGCTTGTGTTCTGAACATTGAATCCTCGTGCTTGTAAATCCGACGAAGATTCGTGTAGATCGGAGTGTTCGTTTACAAATAGTATTTTGAATATCACAAGTAGGCCTCCATAAAGGCCAGTATATTATCTCGTATATTTTATTGTTATCGCCTTACAAACACTTTACAGGAAACGAAATATTTTATGCATGAGCACTTGCAACTTGTACGAAGAAAGGATAATATAATGAGTAGTACTATTCCGTAAATCGCTCTTAAAACTCATGATATTGACGAGAACAGATTTCATTGAAGGGGCGGCTACAAAGATATGACAACAGAAAAAATTTCTTGTCCAAATTGCGGCCAGCAGGTTGACTCGAAAGCCAGCCAATGCGAACATTGTGGCGCCAATATGGCTGTATCTGCCATTCTTGCTGAAAGAAATTTAAAAATTCAAACAGGAATGCTCCCTGATTTGAGTTTATCTCCAGAGGTATTAGTACCTCGTTTAGGTGATTACCTGGTTGAACGGGATTTACTAAAACCTGATGAGCTGATCCAGGCTTTGGCATATCAAAAGACGATGAAAGATGCCGGCCAGGCCAAGTTGATCGGTAAAGCCCTATTGGAATTGAACCTGATCAGCCGAGAGGCCTTGGATCAGGCAGTCACTGAACAAATCTTACAGCTTCAATCTGCGCTCCAGAAGGCTAATGAAGAGTTAGAAGCCCGCGTGCTTGAACGCACGTTGGAATTAGAACAAGCCCTAAACCGCCTCGCGGAGTTGAACCAACTCAAATCTAATTTTGTTTCAAATATCTCTCATGAACTTCGCACACCGCTAACGCATCTCAAAGGATATATCGAATTGCTTGATGAAAATGCCTTGGGTGAACTAAACAAACAGCAAGCAGACGCAGTCAGAGTAATGAAAAAGGCTGAGGGGCGTTTGGGGGGTTTGATCGAAAACCTGATCCAATTTTCGGCTTATTCTCAGGGTACCATCGATGTTGATATCAGATCTGCCAATTTGATGGATATTTTGAATGATATTCTCGAAAATGCGCAAAGACACTGTGACGAAAAGGGACTTAATTTACAAACGAAAATTCCTGCGAATATACCGGCGGTAATGATTGATGCACAGAAATTACCTTGGGCGCTATCACACTTAATAGATAATGCAGTGAAATTTACGCCAAAAGGGGGCAGTGTTCAGATTGGCGTTAATGTTGATGATGTTTATGTCCAAATGTATGTGTTTGACTCAGGCATCGGAATCGCTCAAGAGAAAATCGATGAGATTTTCGAACCCTTCCACCAAATAGATGGCTCTTCGACTCGCCGATATGGCGGCACAGGCTTAGGATTGGCTATGGCTCGTCAGATTGTAGATGCGCATGGATCAGAGATTATTGTGAGGTCTCAAGAAGGCCAGGGATCGTATTTCGAATTCGCCCTGAATGTCGCAGATAGCTAGGTATAAAAAGTGATAAATTCTCGAATTGAAGAGGTTTCTGAAAAATTACGGCCAGAGGAGTATCAATCCCTCTATGAGATCGGCCGTGTGATCATCCAGGTTCTCGACTCTGAAACTGCTCTCAAAGAAATCTTCCGGCTGGCACGCCCCGCATTCATTTTCGACAATATCGTATTATACGAATTTCAGGAAGATCAAAAACTATTTCCAACGTATGCCCGCTCTATCGGGCGAGGCAGGCATATTGAAGCGGATATGGAGTGGGGAGAAACTATCGCTCGCGATGTAATACAATCTGCGAAGATGGTTGTTCAGGGAGATATGTTCTCATCTGACTCCAGTGCAGATGTTGACCAGCGATTGAATCAACGTGATTTTCTTGGTTTGCCCTTGCAAGTCGGGAAACAGGTCACGAAAGCGCTGGTGTTCATTCGTTTTGGCGGCCCGCCTTATTTACCAGAACAAATTCGCTTTGCTAAATTAATCGCTGAACATGTAGAGAAACTCCTCGAGCGCCAGGAATTAGTTGGACGTGTTGCCAAACTGGAAGCTGAAAGGCGACTTGATCGTCTTCAAGAACAGTTTGTGGCCACTGTTTCTCATGAACTTCGCTCCCCCTTGGGGTTTATAAAAGGATATGCAACATCCCTTCTGCGCGATGATGCTGAGTGGGATTATGAGACTCGGCGTGAATTCTTGATGATCATCGATGAAGAGTCTGACCGGTTAACAGAGATCATCGACAATATTCTTGATTCTTCGCGGCTGCAAGCTGGAATACTCCCGATGGAATTTCAGGTGGTGCGGCTAGCAAAACTTCTCAATGATTTTGTTCAGCGCATGCAAGCAAGAAATATCAATTTAGATTTTCAAATCAATTTAAATGATTCATCAAAGACGATTGAAGCGGATCCCGCACGCCTGGTACAGGTGTTGAATAATCTTGTCAATAATGCGGCAAAATACGCGCCAAATTCTGAAGTATCATTATCATTAAGTTGGGCGGAAGAACGCGTGCGTATTGAGGTGAGAGATACCGGGCCAGGTGTTCCCGCAAAGCACGTCAAGGATATTTTCAAGCGGTTTTATCGCTTGGACGCTCACCAGAACAAAGCTTCAGGTACTGGTTTAGGTTTGTATATATGTCGCCAAATAGTTCAAGCACATGGTGGAGAGATATTCGCCGAGTCTGATATTGGCAAAGGTATGGTTGTTCATATTTGCCTTCCTATTAATAGGTCTATTGAAAATCTTGAGGAGGAACTATGAGTGCTCAAATATTAGTCGTTGATGATGAGCCTCGTTATGTGCGTTTGATGGAGGCAAACCTCGTTAGCGCAGGCTACAAAGTCATAACCGCATCTAGTGGACAGGAAGCCGTTGATGCGGTGGATGCAAGTCGCCCAGACTTGGTGTTGCTAGATGTGATGATGCCAGGCATAGATGGAATCGAGGCGTGTGAGAGAATCCGTAAATTCTCCACGGTACCGATCGTGATGGTTACAGCCCGCGGTGATGAGCGCGACCGTGTGCGTGGTTTGGATGTTGGCGCTGATGACTATATCGTGAAGCCTTATTCCGTGACAGAGCTGCTCGCCCGAGTAAGAGCTGTGTTGCGTAGAGCGCAATTTGCAGATAGCAGTTTCCAAAAATCTGTATTCAAGCATAATGAATTGAGCGTAGATTTTGCTCGGGCGGAGGTTTACCTTGGGGATACCGAAGTGCAACTCTCGGCCACAGAATATCGGTTGCTCCTTCAGTTCGTACAAAACCAAGGAAGAGTGATGACTTCCGAAGAATTATTGGAAAATGTTTGGGGGCAATCTTATCGTGAAGATAAAGAAGTTCTATGGGTAAGCATCTCGCGCCTACGTCAGAAATTAGAAGATAACCCAAAACAACCGGGATACATTGTGACCCGTCCTGGTTTAGGGTACACTATGCCATATCCCGACGAGAATCCTGAACGTTGAATCAATAATTGCGATAAACTGCTGGTAGCATGGCCTGAGAGGAGAACATTTTTATGAGCATGCATGTTGATCATAAGGGGAAATACTTTACCGATATCATTTCTAAGGATGTTGTTCGAACGATAATCCAAACTCTAACAGTTCGAATTGTGGGTGATATTTATGTGCGCCCCGGAGAAAGATTGAAGGATGAGCTGAATAGATCTGAGAGATTTATTGCGGTGACGGAAGCTGTTGTTTTGAACGTACGTGGGGAGGAAATCTACAGCTCAGATTTTTTGACTGTGAATTTAGATCACATCCTTTGGTTAAGCCCAGCCTCGAAGGCTGAGGAATAGGCAGAATGACATCGCCGAATCAAGCGCAAAGCGTTGATCTTGAAAAGGTAAAATCCTATCTTATTCAGAGCTTGACACAAGAATTTGAAAGTAACCCGCCTCCCATAAAGCAGCGGCAGCAAGCGGCATACAAAATGTTGGAGGAGGCATACGCGCGCACGAATCTAAATTTGGCTCAAAGCCTGCGCGCCCAGCTATTTCGCGATGTCTTAGATGATTTGTTGGGGTATGGCCCCATTCAATCGTTGTTGGATGAAGATAGTGTATCTGAAGTGATGGTAAATGGCCCTGACGATGTCTATGTCGAGAGGAGTGGCAAGCTTGTCAAGACTAACATCACATTCAGCGATGACAACCACGTTTTGCAGGTTATTGATCGAATAATCCTGCCACTGGGACGCCGTGTTGATGAGGATAACCCCACGGTGGATGCTCGTTTACCAGATGGCTCGCGAGTCAACGCGGTTGTGCCGCCGGTGTCAATTGATGGCCCAGCGATCACAATCCGAAAATTTGCCAAAGAGAAATTGAGTATTGAGCAGTTGATAAAATTTGGCTCGATTACGGAGAACATGGCTGGTTTCCTCAAGGCATGTGTCGTCAGCAGGTTGAATATTGTTATTTCAGGCGGCACGGGTTCGGGGAAGACAACGTTGCTCAATATCCTTTCGAGTTTCATCCCTTCAGATGAGCGTATCGTTACCATCGAAGATGCTGCCGAGTTGCAGCTTTTGCAGGATCATGTTGTTCGGCTGGAAACCAAATCACCCAACGTAGAAGGAATTGGCGCCGTACATATCCGTGACCTGGTGAGAAATTCCTTACGTATGCGCCCCGACCGCATCATCGTTGGCGAGGTGCGTGGTGGGGAAGCATTGGATATGTTGCAGGCCATGAACACTGGTCATGATGGATCCCTAACGACAGCCCATGCAAACACGCCCAGAGATGCTCTCTCACGTGTTGAAACTATGGCCCTGATGTCCGGCCTTGATATACCTTTGAAAGTAATTCGCGAGCAAATTGCATCAGCAGTGGATTTGATTGTGCAGCAATCCCGTTTGAAAGACGGCACGCGAAAAGTGACCTATATTACGGAGGTTGCAGGCATGGAAGGAGATACAGTTGTGATGACTGATATCTTCAAATTTGATCAAACCGGCATTGATGAAAATGGCAAAATCATTGGTGAACTTAAACCCACAGGGATCCGCCCACTATTTGGTGAAAGATTGATTGCTTCTGGTTTCAAGTTGACAGCTGACATATTTGGCGCCGTATCAACTGAAATGCTGCAAACCACTCGCAGCCCTCAGCGACGTCGACGAAGGTAGTGGAAAAAATTGGAGTTGATTTAAATGGCCGTGCCAATAGCAATTAAGATCCGTGCTAAAAAATTAGGTGTATTGCTGCGGGATGCGCGCACCTCTGCAGGAAAAACCCTCAAACAATGTGGTGATGCAATTGGCGTATCAAGTAAACGAATCGCTTCCTACGAAAAAGGGGATAGTTCGCCTTCTCTTCCAGAACTTGAAACATTGGCTTTTTATCTCGATGCTTCGTTGGATAATTTTTGGGGCGACTCTTCTGTGTCTCTCGAAAAATCATCTGATCGTGCTAATTTAGAGAAAATGGTCATGTTGCGCAGGCGCATCATTGGTGCCAAATTGCGTTTGGCTCGCCAGGAGGCGGGCCTGACCATGAAGGCTCTGGCAGAGAGTGTGGGCATCTCCATTGGAATGCTGCGATCTTTTGAGCGCAACGAGCGCCCGATACCATTGCCCGAATTGGAATTTATGCTCAAGGAATT
Organism: Anaerolineales bacterium; assembly: GCA_016785015.1. Classification (GTDB taxonomy): domain Bacteria; phylum Chloroflexota; class Anaerolineae; order Anaerolineales; family UBA11858; genus NIOZ-UU35. The sequence continues at coordinate 6,904 of JADHTJ010000112.1, read as the reverse complement.
AGATATCACAATAGAAGAACTCCGTGATCAAACAGGTCCAGTAGGTCAGTGGGTTTCACAAGAACGGGCTATAGAAAAATTCATAGAATTACCCCCAGAACTACAGGAGTTTGTTGGTAAACCTATCAATCAGCCCTATTTAGAACTCGCCCAAAGATTGAGCGAGATGTCTGTAGATCAGCTCAGGTCCGTGGCTGAGGGCTTATTAGATATCACTCTCTAAGTTCTGAATTCACATACTGAAAAAATCCTCATTCTTTAGCGATATGCAAAACTCTGCCGAAGCCATCACACCTCAACAGCTAGAAACTGAAGCGAAAACAGCCTATGCCAACGGGGATTATTCATTGGCAGCCAAATCTTTTTCTGCAGCACAACAGGGGTACAAATCTATCGGAGATGAAGTTTTGGCCGCTGAAATGGCCAACAATTGTTGTGTCGCCTTGTTGCAAGAAGACGCCCCCGCGGCTGCCCAAGAGGCTTATGAGGTAGTCGAAGGCACAATGTCTGTCTTTAAGGAAGCTGGGGATTTACGCCGCCAGGCAATGGCACTAGGCAATCGCGCCTCTGCCATGGAAGCGTTAGGCAATTTGAATGAAGCGATCGAGGACTACGAAGATTCCTCCCGAATTCTCAAAGAAATTGGTGCCAATGACCTGCGCATGGATGTGATGAAGTCCCTTTCAGCCTTGCAGTTAAAAACTGGCCGATCTCTGGAAGCCCTGGCGACCATGCAAGCCGAGGTAGATGGTGTCGAAAAGCCAAATCTTAAACAACGTCTTCTAAAACGTTTACTATCTTTGCCCAGGCGATTTTTGGGGCGCTAAAAGGAGCAGGTTTGTTGCCGAGATAGACATGATTGTGAATAAAACAACAGACCTCAGCCGCATAGCCATCCGGTCAGCAACCGAAAATGACCGTCATAAACTAGCTACTCTGATTCACTTGAGTCCTTATGTTCATCGACATTTGGGGTGGCGCTCACCATTAGATTGGCTGGGGATTGAACCTTATTTGATCGCTGAACGTGATGGGCAGATTTTGGCAGCCTTGGCATGTCCGCCCGATGTTCCTGATCTGTCTTGGGTTCGATTGTTTGCCGTGTCGACAGCGATGGAAGTAGAAGAGGCCTGGGAGATGATGTGGCCCGTGGCGGACCGTTTGCTTGGTGATTCTACGCCAATTGCGGCTTTGCCCCTGCAAAATTGGTTTCGAAGAATTTTACAGAACAGCAATTTTACCCATACTTATGATGTGTTGATGCTGCGCTGGAAAGACAATGGCCAACGATTTGATGCCTTTCCTTCAGATTCGCCTTTTAGTATTCGCTTGATGAACTTCGATGATCTTAAATCCGTCCATCAATTGGATCAAAGTGCATTTGATCCTGTTTGGCGGCACTCTATCGAGCTGCTGACACTTGCCTACCAACATGCAAATCTGGCCACAATTGTTGAAGATTCCACTGGTATCTTGGGTTATCAAATGAGCACAGCCAATAATTCAGATGGGCATTTGGCTCGACTTGCGGTACGTCCGAGTGCCAGGCGCTTGGGCGTAGGTTATACTCTGGTGCAAGACCTACTTAAAAATTTCCAGCGACGAGGCATACAGAAAGTAACTGTAAACACGCAAGATAATAACCGGGCATCGTTATCTTTGTATGAAAAGGCTGGATTTGCGTCAACGGGCGAGCGGTATTCGGTATTTGAGACAGATTGAATAAAGAATTTTCCCTTCAGACTCCTGTTGGGGTGTTCCTGCTTAAAAAGCTTGTTTTTGCATCCTGGAGGAAATCATGGTCGAAAGAGTAGAAGCCTTCATTGTAAATGCACTTGTTCGTCAGGCCTTAGTTGCTGCTCAAGAAGTAATGGGCGAGAATGGCTTGAATGTCGTTCTGCGCACAACAGGATTAGAGCGGTTTATCGGCAATTTTCCACCGGACAACCTGGAGCCGGGAATACAAGCATCCCAATATGGACAGTTTAATGAGGCAATTGAAGAATTCTATGGCCGAGGCGGGCGCGGCATCCTAAAACGCATTGGGAAAGCATCCTTCCAATACGGCGTAAATGAACAACCCGCTTTGATGGGCTTGGCAGGCATTGCCCTAAAAGCGCTGCCGCAGAAGCAGCGCATCAAATTTGTGCTCAACAGTGTTGCCGATGCGCTCAAGAAAAGCAACCCTCAAGTTGAAGCCTGGGCAGGGGAAAAAGACGGCAAGATGATCTATGTAGAGCGCACCTGCGCGATCTGCAACGGGCGCAGCAGTGATAAACCAATTTGTCATCTCTATGTGGGCTCACTGAGCGAAGCGATCAAATGGGCAACGGGGGTCGATTTTGAAGTCCGCGAGACGGCTTGCATTGCGATGGGGGATGATTATTGTCAATTTGAAGTTGGCGATTCGATTGGCAAATGACATCCAGGATTAATCGACAGTTACCAAAATCATATTCACGAAATTTCATAGAAGCTGTCCGATCTGAAATTGGAGAGTACAGCTTTGAGATGATTCTGCGGGACGCTAATATCGCAGAGGAAGCCTGTCAAACGTCAGAGTTTTTAAAACACAATTCTTTAAATGCTGCCGAGTTTTCAGGAGTTTTGGCAGCCGTACGGTCTTATTATGGCAGTGGTGCACGCGGAACCCTCAACCGTATTGGACGATCTGTTTGGCATAAGGTTGTTAGAAAAACGCTCAAGGGATGGATTGTATATCCTCTTGTTCGTCTAGCGGGTGCTCGCCTCGCCCTAAGGTTGCTTGCCAATTTGATAAAAAAACCTGATGGCGATGTTTCCGTTCATCTGCTAGATAGGGAAATGATTTTTATGGATACTTCCAGTGATGCCACCGTAGATCAGGAAGATGATCAGCCCGTATGTTGGTACACCATAGGTTTAATTCAAGCGTGTGTTTCCTGGGCTAGTAATGAAGAAATCAGCGTCGAAGAAATTGCTTGCAGGGCAATGGGTCACGAAGCCTGCAAGTTTAAAATTGAGTGATTCAAAAAATGAATAGGATACGAATTTGAATTCAATAGACGATGAGCGTCCATTCGAAGCCCCTTGGTCCGTTCGAGATACCTGGATTGGGGTGGCCTCACTATTTTTCTTGATCGTTCTCTTGATGCTAACCACTTTTCTGCTGCCCGATCTGGATATTGGTTTGTTCCTGATATTTGGAGAATTGGTATTCCTGATTCCAGTGTGGTACCTGGGCATTTGGAAATACCGCGCATCTTGGGACGATTTAGGTTTACGCAGTTTCAAGGTGGGGAGTTTGGCCGTAGGCTGTGGATTGATGATCGTATCTTGGTTATTTAATCTTGGATATGGTTTGTTTCTAGGACTTTACAATTTACAAGTTCAACCCGATTTTTCACTTTTGTTTGATGGCACAATCTCGCCGGGCCTAATATTCTTTGGGGGTGCGTTCATTGCGCCAATCGTTGAAGAAGTGATCTTTCGTGGATTTATATTTGCAGGGTTAAAAGAACGCTTTGGCTGGGTCAAATCTGCTTTGATTAGCGCAGTACTTTTTTCTTTAATTCATTTTCAGCTTGCGGCGATTCTCCCAATCTTCATTTTGGGGATGATCTTCGCCTATTTGTATCATCTCAGCGGATCGATCTGGCCGGCAGTAATCATGCATGTAAGCACCAACGCCTTGGGTTTAGGGACAGTTTATTTCGTGTCAAAATTCGAACTCCTAGATCTAACAATGTTATTGCGCTGATTTCCTGCCAAACTCCAAAATTAGAAATCGCTTAGAAGTTATTGCCAGAGCCGATTATTGCTGGACAACCTCATTATGCTATGGCAAAATTTGGTGAATTAGTCGAGATGTTCTCTTCTCGACTTTTCTGAAAATTCCCTGAATTGGAGCTATTCATGCAAAAACGGTCAGCTATTCAAGAGAGACGTCGTAAACAGAAAAAACAACAACGCATGACAACCATACTGATTGTCAGCGGAATTGCCTTGATTGTCGCAGCCATACTCATGCTGCCAACAATTCAACGCTCGCTAACTCCCCTGGGAGAGATTATCGAAGTTGAACTCAATCCAAGACCTGATGCTTCCGGAAACGCTATGGGAGATCCCAATGCTCCTGTCGTCATCGAGGAATTCTCTGATTTTGGCTGCGGGCACTGTGGCAATTTTGCGACAAGCACCGGCGAGTTGATTGCAGATACCTATGTTGCAGATGGTCAGGTGTATTTTATCTCGCGTAGTGTTGGAAGTATGCTCAATCAGACCACTTCTCCCAAATTGTCCGAAGCCGCCTACTGCGCAGGTGACCAGAATAAGTATTGGGAATATCATGATTTGATCTACGCCAATCAGATTGCACTTTATTCCAGTAATAACGCGCCTGTAGATCGATATATTGAATTATTTGCTACAGCTGTGGAGATTGACCTGGATGCCTTCAGTGCTTGTTTAGATGGCGGCAAATTCACCGATCAAGTTGCTCAGGATCAGCTTGATGCTGTCCAAGCAGGGATTAATTCCACCCCCAGTTTTTCGATAAACGGCCAATTGCTTATTGGAAATCGTCCAGTAGAAGATTTCCAGGCAGCTATTGATGCTGCTTTATCGGAATAACCCCCCTCCGTTTTTCTACAAGAATCAGCCGGGATGAGCCTACTTGCTTATCCCGGTTATTTTTAATAGGAATACTATTACTAGATCGTGTCGACGTTTCAGGCTTTGTCAGGCGTAAATGACAATTTTATGAAGCAACGTTTCCAGAGAGAAATCTCCAAATGTCAACACGGCCTAGATCAGACCCTCATCTAGCATTTATCCTCCTAAAAATCAGTAGATTCCCAGGGTGCTAAGAAACCCCACAATCAACGGAGCCAGCACTAACGCGGGTAAAAAATTCCCCACCCGGATTGGTTTGAGTTCTAACAGGCTGCTGATCGAAAGCCCTAAGAGTAATAATCCTCCAGCAGCGGTCATCTCACTCATCATATCGGGGGTGATTAAGGCTTGTGCTTGGGCTGCTAATAAACTGATTCCCCCCTGAAAGATCAGAACTGTCAGTGATGAAAAGAGCACGCCAACCCCTAAACTAGATGCGAATGCCAGTGAGGCGAAACCGTCTAATACAGATTTAATCGCCAGTAATCTGAAGTCCCCCGTCAGGCCGTCTTGGATCGATCCCAGAATAGTCATGGGTCCAACGCAAAAAACAAGCGACGCGGTCAAAAAACCGCGGATAAAGCGCTCGCGTGAATCTGAATCCGATTGAGCTGCTGATGCCTCGAGATGGTCTGTTTTGCTTCCAGTGAAGCGCCGTTCGAGAAATCCCCCCAGGTTGCTTAGGCCGTCCTCGATGCGCCACCACTCCCCAAGGATGCCGCCTACCAAGATGCTGCCCAGCACAATGATTGGGTTTTGGGTCTCCAAGAACATCTGAACACCGATGGCCGCGGTGAATAATCCCAAGCCTGCGACGACAGTTTTACGCACACGCTCAGGAAGCCGTGAGCTGAAGATCAGCCCTAGCGCCCCACCGATGAGGACGGTTGCTACGTTGAGAAATGTGCCTGTCATTTAGTCCGTCACCAATGTGGGTCTGTCTTTTCCGCCAGCCTGAGTTTCTAGCAATTCCAAAGCGAAGCAAAGTGATGATAGCCGGTTGAGATAACGTAGGATCTGCAAATTCTCTACCTCACCTGCATGAAAGAGTTCAGCTACGCGTCGTTCAGCGCGCCGCACGATAGTGCGCGCGAGGTCTAGGGCTGCACCATTGGGCGTATCGCCTGGGATGATGAATTCCTTGGGCGGTTCGACATTTTTCTGAATATTCTCGATTTGCTCCTCGAGCCAACTCACCCTGGCTTCGTCGATCACCCTGAATTTTTCGGCGTTTTCGGGGAGTGCGGCCACTTCAGACATCAGCCCGTACAGATCTTGTTGCACTTGCAGGATGATCTTGGCAGTAGACTCGCTTTGGCAATTCGCCCTTGCAAACCCCATAGCGGCGGAAACTTCATCGATATTTCCTACGGCCTCGATGCGTGGATGATGCTTGGGGAGCCGCTCTCCACCGAGAACCCCAGTTGTGCCCTCGTCCCCTGTTCCTGTATAATATTTGTTCATAGAGAAATTATACACGCGTTAGCGCTGGAGAAAAGGAAAACGATGTGAGTGGGGGAGGATTGTGAAAATAATAAGCAAATTTAGAGTAGGGATTGGAATTATTATTTTTGCTGATCACTGTTCACTGCCCACCGGCAACTTCTCACCATCCACTGACCACTGCTCCAATCTACCCCTAACGCATTAGATATTGTATACTTGTACTGAATTAATTTATCGTTAGAGAGGAATAAATCATGCAAATTCGATGTTTTAAATGTCAAATGCCAATAGCTTTGGGGCGCGATGTTGTTGCAGAAGCCCTTGAAATGGTAAAGAAAGAAAATTTGACCCGATATGATGTGCGCTGCCCCAAGTGTCGCACGACAAATCGTGTTTCTAAAAAGCAGTTAACCCGGATGGCACCAAGAATCAGCCCAGATAAAAAGAAATAAAAAGGTTCTATAGGAATTGCCGTGAGAGTAGCCCCTAACCACGGCGGATCTTAGAGAACCAATAATAATATTCTAGATCTTCGAGAACATAGGCGGGCAGTGATTTTATATAATTTTGCTGAACCGCCTTTATTCTTGCAAAATTTCAAACAATCCTTTTCGTCATGGTGGAATCGAAAATTCAACTCCAGAAATTCTTCCAATTTTTCATGAAAGGTTTTCAAATTCTTCGCAGGAGTTTGGAGCGATTTGGTGAACAGCGCGCGGGTGAAGCTGCTGCGGGGATGGCTTTTTATGGCTTCTTTTCCATGTTCCCCTTGCTGTTGCTTTTAGTGACATTTGGGGGAACCTTT
>JADHTJ010000111.1 GCA_016785015.1 Anaerolineales bacterium | reverse complement strand
GAGAGGCGCAATGTTCTTCTTGTCGTAATAGCGATAACCAACAAAGATGCCTTCACCATAATTGACCTTACCATTCTCGCCAGGATAGTTAATATAAGCCGGGTTATCTTCTAAGCGAACAGGGAACGTGGTTGGCAATTTACCTGAAGGATTGACATCGCCGAACAAAACATCAGACAGCGCATTTCCTTGTTCCTGGCTGTTGTACCAAAGTTGAAGAACAGCTGGGACATCATCCACCCACGGCATCTCAACGGGTGAACCAACATTTAAGACGACAACAGTATTTGGATTCGCTTCTACAACTTGCCGGATCAATTCGTCCTGTTCACCTGGCAATTTCATGTCAACACGGTCGAAGCCTTCAGACTCCCACTCGCCATTCAGTCCAGCAACGACAATTGCCACGTCTGAACGCTTAGCCATTTCAACGGCCTCAGCGATTAAATCAGCGGAAATGGGAGGTTGATGCCCAATGCCTACGGCACGCCAACGCGGACTGCCCACCCAATAGTATTCCATTTTTATAGCGTAAGCTTTACCACCTTCGAGTTCAAGTTCGGCAAGGACTTCTTTGCCCATATCCGAATCGGACATATGGTCAACGACAACTTCATCATTGAGATAGAGCTTGCACCATCCAACACTGTTGAGCCCAATAGTATGCGAACCTGATTCCTTTGGAGTGAAAAAACCTTCTATGCGCATTGAGAAGGATTCCTGATCTGCATTGGGAACAGATCTGTCAAACCAGCCATGTTGAACCCTCGGGGTCACTTCAGAATAAACGGGGTCACCCGAAAACTCGGTTCCATTGAATATATTCAAGCTAAGTCCGGCCTGTCCATCTGCAGTGGTCAATGTTTCAGGGGCAGGGGCGGGCAAACTCTTGTAAATAAAGGCACCGGGAGTTGTCTCCACAAGAATGTCCTTACCCTGAGGGTCATGCAACCCATCAAATGGAGAGACTGTGTAATGTGGAGTAACGCTCGAACTGCCGCCACCCAGAATTTGAGAATTGCGGGCATATGGCCCGATTACAGCAACAGATTTCACCTTAGTCAGCGGAAGGACCCCGTCATTTTTGAGAAGTACTATTGCCTCTTGGGCAGCTTCACGAATAATGGCACGATGTTCAGGTTTATCTTCGCCTTTTTCAGGTTTAAGTTTGAGATCATCAAAAAGGCCTGCTTTTTCGATCACACGAAGCAAGCGCCTAACCTTGTCATCCAAAGCGTCCTCGGTGAGCGTTCCACTGTCGAGAGCCTTCTTGACGACGTCTTCCGCCATCCAGCGTGCTGGACCCGGCATTTCGAGATCAAGCCCACTTGTAGGAACAGCTTCATCGTATGTGCCAAACCAATCAGACATTACAAAGCCATCGTAACCCCATTCATCTTTGAGAATTTCAAGCAAGATGTGGTCGTTCTCACAAGCATAATCACCGTTTATACGATTATATGCAGACATGACCGCCCACGGATTTGAATTGCGAATAGCAATGCGGAAGGGCTCAAGATAAATTTCGCGCAAGGTGCGTTCGTCTACCTCAGAGCTTATGGAGAAGCGCTCGTATTCCTGATCGTTGGCTACATAGTGTTTGATACAAGCGCCTTTGCCTTTATCTTGAATGCCTTTGATGTAGGCAGATGCCATCATACCGCTCAGAAATGGATCCTCCGAATAACATTCAAAGTTTCTTCCAGCGATGGGCGTCCGATGAATGTTAACTGTGGGAGCCAGCAAAATATGAGCCCCCTTGGCATCAAGTTCATCTGCTAACACATTGCCCACTTTTTCAACAAGCTCTGGGTTCCACGTAGCGCCTAATGCAATGCCAACAGGCGTTGCAACAGAGGGTGTCCCAAGGCTTCCAAACGCGCCGCGTGCGCCATTAGGGCCATCGGTGACTTTGAATTGTGGAATGTTGAGCCGCGGCACCGCGACACTGTGCCATAAGTCTGCACCTGCGAGCATGGAAATTTTTTCGTCGAGAGTCATTTCTTTGAGAAGATCATTGATACGAGACATGGTGAACTCCTTATTTTCTGGATGTTATCGGAAATTATGAAATATTCAGGGAAGTAATTGCGAAGGAATTATTGTATATAGGGAAACAGATTGCCCAGGCACGGATAAGTTGCCATCATTAGGAAATGTGATATTGCCCATATCCTGTGCTTGGTGTTCTGTATCAAACAGGAAGAGTTGGGCTGACGATGGCATTTCTCCTTTGAATTGCAGCGGCACAGATTCGGCATCATCATTTAAGTTGACGACCATAAGCGTGAGTGCACCATCTTCACGCTTGGCGGCGTAAATACTGACATTGTCTACACCGGATGCGGAATAAACCAGTTTTGAGCCGAACATAGAATACATCTGATAGGTGTAATAACTGGGACGTAATCCACTACGAACGATCATGCCCCAGCCACCTTGCGCACCACCAGATGAAGCCAGCATCCAGTGATTGAACATAAAAACACCCTGCTGCGCCATCTGCCCAACCACATCTGCCAGCCATATAGCATTGAAATGCGAATCGGGGGTGGCATCACCGCCCACAGCGGGATTGTAGTTTGTATTGACTTCAGTGAGCGCTATTGGGATGTCGCGTCCAGTTAGCTCGTGGATGCGCCCGCGCAAAGCTATGACGAGATCGTCCCATTCTTTGGCGTTCTGGCGCAGATCATCCTTGGTTGGATTGGTGCCGAATGGGTACCGATGAAAAGTGGCTATATCGATCATGTCGCCATTGGCTTTTAGGAACTCATCCATCCAGTCCAACCCTTTCGAGTCTTTAGGGCGCGCATCGGCCCTAACAGCATATTGGTGGATATCAGGGCCGATCAATTTGATATTTGAATCAACAGCTTTCATCGCTTGAGCAAATTTTCGCCAATTGGTATTGAAGTGCGCTGTATCATAATCCGCACCTATTTCCTTGTCGAACAGGGTTGGTTCATTGCCAATTGCCCAATAGACTACATCATATTCCTTCTCTATAGTGATATATCGCACCAACTCAGCGGCTTGTTCGGGGGTGCCGTCACGCAGGTTGACCGAAATGGTTGGAATAGCTCCAATCTTTTTGCAGAAGTCGATGAAGGGATCAATATGATAGGGTTTCAGAATATTACGATCTCCCCATGCGCCACCCGGAAAACGAATGGCTTTCACGTTGGAGTTATACGCGGCGTCCAACATGTTGAATGGCACAGCCGCCCAAGGCCCTAAATTGGAACCGAGCAGGTAGGGGCTGATTTCACCCAGTTCCATGTCTGGATCAACGTATAAAACATTAGCTACTGGGGTTGGAATGGCAGTAGGAGCAGATAGAGGAGCCGGTGCAGCACTGCCGCAGGCTGTGGCAAGGATCGATATCAAGATAAACAAGACAGGAAATATTTTTTTCATAGTATTTGACGGATCGGGTTTTATATCTCTGCAAAAGTTATTAATTTAATACCAGTTGTCTTAATTGCTTGTTTGATAGCAGAGTCCATGAGAATTTTCAACTCACGTTCGCGTTGAACGTTATAGACTGATTCTTTTGCAAAAGAGTCGTCTACATGACCTGGATGACACATAAATTCGCTGACACCATCTTTGATATTACTAATGATATCGAGCAGTTGTTCATATGTTGCGCCCTCATCATAAAAGTCAGAAATAAACACATCCGGTTTGGGGCGGCCAAACTCTTCCATCAGACTCGGTGCATTCATGCTTGCTTCTTCGATTTCGCTATACACATCTGTGAATGGGTATCGAATCGCGCAATCATATTCCTTTGCGAATTCCAACATCGCACGAAAGAGTTCGCGTGAAAAGAACGAAGAATGGTGATGCGAATCAAGATGCGTGGGTCTACGACCTGCTGATTTGATAAAGCGCTCGATTTGCAGACGCCATTCCGCTTTGACCTGATTGATATTGAGATTCGGGAGATTTGCTATAAACGCATCATATTTGAAAAAATTACCATCCTGATCTACTACGGATGAAACCGCTTCGCGCGTGGAGAGGGGCTTGCCCATTGTCAAAACAAGATGGACTCCCATCCCAAGCTTTGGTGTTTCTTTCAACGCAACAACAACATCATCCGCTGTGGTTGATATATTCATCATACAAGTTGTGGATGTGACTACTCCTTGCAAATGTGCTTCACGGATGCCGCGTGAGATGTCTGGCGTGCGCCCGTAATCGTCTGAATTGATGATAAGCCGTTTAGGCATTTTCAACTTCCTTTAAATATTGTTCATAGAGATCAACGAGATAACCTAATGGTTCCTTGTAGAACTCATCAGGATTAACCGTTAGTTTTGCATAATCAGGAATTGGTTTGACTTGTGGTTGGGTCTTCGCAAATTCCTGTATAACCTTAGCATGTGGTTTCAATGAACCATCGGGTCTGACCAAGCCAAAGAATCGTTCGTGTTGTGAGTTTTGACAGGGGGGCAGATTCCACAATTCATGGACATAATCGGCGTAGCACCACAACATCGCACCGGTCGCACCGCTGTCCTGTAATTTTGGAATCGTCAGGCTGAGAAATTCAGCAAAGTCTTCTTCACTGGCCATGAATTGTTCACGTTCATAGCCACTTGTCTCTGTCCACTTCATGATATGAGATGGGTCACCTGGTTGTGCTGTGCATCCTCCAAACTCTTCCATCAGAACAGGCTTACCGGACAAAGCGGCAGTCACCGCGCAGGTGAATGGAACAAAATCAGGGTCAAGTGGTTTGCGCGCCCAAGGAGTGTACATCGGGTACGAATGCATCACGGCAACATCCATATGAGCGTAGACTCTGTCAACACGCAATCCATTGTCACGATGTAAACTGTCACCGTGTAGCCCGATCGTTACGGGATGATTCGGGTCAATCTCCTTGATAAGCCCCACCATTTCTTTAACCCATGCTGCACCTTCATCTGAAGTATTCGGCCATGCAAAGAGATCAGGTTCGTTACCCAGATTCCACATCCAAATGGCAGGATGATTTTTGAGCGCACTAACAACCGTCTTCAATAATAAACGGGTTGCATTCAAAGCCATCTCATCATGAAACATATTCCGGTAGCCTTGATCCATGATCTTGCCATTGCTGACAACATCACGTAGCCAGTTTTGATGAGCAGAAGGTGGAAGAGGGCCGCCCAACAACCAGCGCGGACTCCAGTTCGGGCCGCTCATGTGACCTGTGAAGAAAGTGATGTCGAGGCCGAGTCCGTTTTCCGCGGCGATGTCCGCGACCTTTACCAGATTATCCAATTTATCTTTGGCAACTGTGTTTGGCTCAGGCTGAAAATCGTCCCATAACAAAAATAAGCGGCCTACGTTCATTCCGATATCTTTGATGATGGCAAACTCCTCACGCACTTCACCAGCATCAAAATTTCTCCACCAATACATGGCCTTTTTACGAGGCCAGTAATTTACGCCGAGAGTAAAATCTGTCATTTCTATTCTCTAGTTATTTATGGATATACTGTTTGATATATTGCATTCACAAGCGAATACTCGCCCTGTGCGTCAAAATCCAATGTCCAAAACATGATACCGCCAGCTTCTTCCATGGCCATCTTCGTTTTAGTTTTGACGGTTGGAATTCCGTTGTAGTGATATATGGTGCCGTAAAAATCAAAGATATCCTTTTGTGCGGCAGCAGGGTCTTCCTTTACTATTTTGAAGTAGGCAAAGTTTGGATCCCCGTAAAAAGGCAGACCCATTACGATCTTATCCTTTGGCAAACCACGATCACTCCAAAATGAAAGTCCGCGCTCAAACTGTTCCATGGAACCGTGGTCGGGGCCGTCATAGGTCATGATATTGACAAAATCAAACAACTCGAATGTCTCGGCGAGAATGCCCATTCCATTCTCGCCATGGGCAACTACCGCTGTAGTAAACAGTTTGTCAGGCATGGCAGCGCGTAACTCTTGCATCAAGACTAAAAAATTTTGAGCAGATTGCCCCGCATCGGGATATTCCCAATCTACATCTGCACCATCGAGTTGATATTCATCTACAAAGGATTTGAGATTCTGGACAAATGCGCTTCGCAACGAAGGGTCAGCTGCTAGGGTTTCAAATTCCTTATCCCAGCCCCAACCGCCTACTGAGATCAGCACCTTCACATCTTTCGCATGTGCGTTCTGAACGATAAGTTTCAACTTCCACCCGTTGCTGATCTGGTTAAATGTTCCATCTGCCTTGGGGGTGAGAAATGAGTAATTAATATGAGTCAGCTTATCATATGGGATAAGGCTTTCAATGACCGCTTCGGTGGCATAAGCGATAATGCGAAAAGGCTCGGGGGCATTCTTGTTGGATTGGTTGGCAGAAGTTGCTGAGGGGGCGCAAGATGCCAATAGTACGGCGAGCAAGCCAAGGCCAAGAAGGAGGCGAGTGTTGGTCATCGTATCGCCTTAATCGATTCCTTCATCCTGTTACGAATATCTTTTGTTACCTGCATCCCGGCTGATTCGATGCCCAGTATTGTCGCACCAAGGACTGGTGGTGCATCCAAGCGCACAAATCTCGCTTTTGGTGCAAATTTGAGTGTGGTCTCGCGCATGGGGTCGATCAGCATCGGGCCGCCTTCGAACATGCTGCCTGCCATGACAACATCAAATGCAAGGTCCTTGAAATCCAATTGACGGATAACGCCATTGATCATTTCGCCAAGTTCAGTGCCCGCCCAATGGATCAAATCACGCGCAACCTGATCGCCTTCTTCTGCCACTTGAAAGACAAGCGGCGCGAAACTTGCGTCGATCTTATATTCATACATTGTGTACCCCTCAATCAAATCTTCGAGATCTTTTGCGCCAACTTTTTCAATGAAAACATCAGCAAGCTTTGTCATCGGTCCGCGCTTGCTCCAGGCATACCCTACGAGTTGCATACATCGAAACATAAGCTCCGAAGCACCTGCGTTCTCGCCCATCAACTGTCCATGCCCTGAAACGCCCCCTTCGCGTTTATGTTCCTTGTCCCAGCCACGACAGTTCGAGCCTGTTCCCGAGACAACCACAATGCCCCAGCCATCCTCTGACCCCGCAACCAGACCAGGCACAGCATCGTTGACGAATTTATAGGGTGCGCTTAACGCCAGCCGATCAATGGTCTTTGCCATGTCGTCGTATTCGGAGGGCCAGTCGAATCCTGCTACACCATAACCTGCTCCAGCTATATCAGCCTTGGTCAAGCCTGCGGCATTCAAAGCCTGCTCCATACTCATTTGCATAGCATCGAACATGCCATCAAAGCCGACAACTTCATGATTGCCAGGTCCACTTTCGCCAAAGCCAAGCACGGTGCCAGTTTCGTCTATAACGAGTGTGTGTGTTTTTGTTCCACCGAGATCGGCGCCAAGAAAATATTTCATAGGTTTTAGGTTCAAAAAAAGGGGCGACCGCTTGGGTCGCCCCTTGCTATCGGGTTAGTTCCAAAATTGGGGCAAATGCTCTTTGTGTGTTTCCAGCATATCGTCGAGCACCGCTTGCACTTTATCTGCTTTGGGCCCAATTGGGTTCACAAGCAATGCTTCATAGGCCGCATTGCGGTCTCCATGTATGGCGGCTTCGACAGTGAGCATTTCATAAGCCTTCACGGCTGATATCAAGCCAAACTGTGATTGTGGTAGGGGTTCGGTGGATATGGGGGTGATGCCGCTCTTTTTTACTTTAGATGGAATTTCAAGCACCCATTCTGCAGGCCATTCTTTCACAGCACCGTTATTGGCAATATTGACAACGTGCGTCTCATCCAAATCGTTGTAATGGGCATTCAACAATTGTGTGGCAACCGTCGAGTAGTATGCACCGCCGCGCTTCATCAAGTCTTCGGGAGGTTCGTTTAGACTCAGGTCGGCATATTCCTGTAAAAGACCCTTCTCAATATCGATCACTTCTTCTGCTCGTGATGGAGGCCAACTTTCCTGTGATTTTAGTTTTTTGTCTGTGTGATAGAAATATTGCAAATAATAGTTTGGTATCATGCGCAATACTTCAATCGTGCGTGGATCCCATTCGGGATGTTCTTCCGCTTTAAGCTCTTCGATGAAACCTTGGATAACCTGAGGCCAAACATCCTCGCCATCAATTGTGAAGCCACGATGCCACGACAAATGGTTCAAACCAAGAGTTATCAATTCTGTGTGATCGGGATCGATCTTGTTTCCAGTTGCTTTTTCCAGGTTTTCGATGATGCCCATCTTTGTCGTGATGGGCACATTACACACACCTACTGCGGGGACATCTGTCGCATATTTGCTTAGCGCTTGCGTGACCACCCCTGCAGGGTTGGTAAAGTTAACCAACATTGTGCCAGGCTGCGCTACTTCTTTGATGTCCTGTGCAATCTTGAGAATGACTGGGATTGTACGAAGCGCTTTTGCCATACCGCCTACACCGGTCGTCTCTTGCCCGATCAGCCCGTGGCGCAGACCAAGATACTCGTCGCGGCGGCGTGCTTCCATATGTCCAACACGCAGTTGCGTGGTCACGTATGAAGCGTCTTTGACAGCATCACGCTGATTCGTTGACAGGACGACTTTGAAGGAGGATCCTTTTGCCTCCACCATGCGTTGGGCAAATCCGCCCACGATCTTGAGCCGCTCCTCATCAATGTCCATTAGCCATAGTTCATCAAGCGGGAATTGCTCTATCCGCGCGAGGAATCCATTGACAAGCTCAGGGGTGTAAGTGGAGCCTCCTCCAATAACTGTAACTTTTAGCATCTTATTTTTCGACGCCTGTCACAACAATACCTTGAATAAAGAATCGTTGAGCCACGAAGAAAAGGATGACCGGCAAAATCAGCGCAAGCATTGCGCCTGCTTGAATCAATTGCGGTTGTTGCCCGTAGATCCCGTTGAAGGAGGATAATGCTACGGAGATCGGCCATTTTTCTATTGACGTAGACAGATAAATGAGCGGTCCGAAATAATCGTTCCAGGCAAATACGATGTGGAACACAACCACCGCGATAATCACTGGATAGGATTGCGGAACGATAACCGACCACAGGATTCGTAAAGGCCCAGCGCCATCAATCATGGCAGACTCATCGATCGCTTGCGGCAGGGTCATAAAATATTGGCGGAAAAGGAACACGTTATAAGCATTTGCGAAGAAATGAGGCACTATAAGTGGCCACCATGTACCTACAAGCCCTAACCTCTGCCAGAACGCATAGGTGGGAATGATCGTCACCGCAAAGGGCAAAAACAGAGTTGAGATCAGAATAACAAAGAGTAAATCACGTCCCGGAAAGCGAAAACGTGCAAAGCCATAGGCTACCAAAATACAGGAAACTACTGTGCCAAGCATTGTGATAAGTGCATAAAAAGTAGTGTTCCAAAGTAGACGCGGGTAGCCGTTGGGAATTAATTCCCATACATCCGTATAGTTTTGCCAAGTAGGAGAAAATTTCCAGGGTCGGTCAAGTGCGCGCCACGATACCTGGCAAAGAAATTCGCCTCTACCCAGATCGTCGGGATTTACAAAGGTGCTTTCCTGACGTCCTTTTTCAACAATGGCAAGGCTTAGGACTTCTTCAGAGTTCGGATCAAAACCCTCACATTGCGCCACCGGGACACTGAAAACATCTACCTCTTTGTCGTTATAGGTGATTTTTGGTTGAGCAGCAGGCCAAATCGGCCCACCCATAATTGAAATTTGCCCTTGAGTTTTTAGGGAAGTGGATGCCATAAAAATGAAAGGGGACAAAAAGATAATCAAAATAACGGAAACGGCCACAGTAATAAGAGTGGTCTTCAAACCATCGAGAAATTTTTTGTTCATGTTTGTCTCCTTTTATGACCGCGACTCACCCGCATAATAAACCCAATATTTTGCGGTGGCGAATAATACGATGGTGATAGCTAGGATAACCATAAACAGGAACCATGCCAAAGTTGAACCATAGGCCATATCTTGGAAGGTAAAGAATGTTCTATACAAATACAGGTTGAAAAACATGGTTGCACCACCCGGGCGTCCTGTACCATTATTGACAACAAGTGGTACGAGAAAATATTGGAATAACCCAATGATATTTAAAACAAGGTTATAGAAAATGACGGGTGAGATCATTGGAAAGGTAATATTCCAAAATTTCTTCCATCCATTTGCACCATCGACATCAGCTGCATCATATAATTCAGTGGGAACCCCTTGTATCCCGGCTAACATGATCAACATCGCGTTACCGACACCCCAAATCCCCATGATCACATAGGTGGGGTATACCCAGTTGACATCATTCGCCCATTGCGGAACAACATCTTTCGCCACTCCCATGAAGACCAGAAGACGATTGATCCAACCAGTTTCCGGGTTCAACATGCCTCCCCACAAAAAAACACTTGCCACAAAGGGAACGATATAGGGCATATAGAATAAAGATCGAAAAATGAATTGCCCTTTAAGATGCTTGTTATTCATGAGCAAAGCCAGTATTAAAGGGAAAAAAATACCGACGGGAAGGGCGATAAGCGCAAATTTTATTGTGACCATTAATGAACTGGGAGTTTGGCTTGAAAACCAAGTGGTTGGATTAATGCCAGCTTGGGGGTCATCCCATAAATGAGCATAATTGTCGAATCCGACAAATTTCGGAGCGCTGAATATGCCGTCTGTAATGCTTAGGTCAAGAAAACTAAAAAACAAGGTTGCCAGCATCGGCAAAAATGTAAAAGCAACAAATCCAATCAGCCAGGGGGAAAGAAGGAGGTAGCCAATTTTCATTTCCCGCCGAGCGTTGGGCGTCATTGTGCGCAATGAAACTTTTGTTCGTTTCCTTTTAGCAAATTGCTCAAATTGTTCAAGCATGGGGAACTCCTTTTGATCAACTATATATTATATTGGGTGGACTGGCAATTGCCAGTCCACCCAATAATACTAGATTTTTCTTACTCGTTATAGATCACGTTGATGTCATCAATCAATTTCTGGTACTCACCGTCAAAGTCTAGATCTTCAGTGTTGTTCATCAGATCAAAGAAAGTCGCAAAACGGGAGTTTGCTTTGATGGAGTTCGGCTGATACTGTTCAGAGGTCGGGTTATCGGGATAAGCGAGACCCTGAATGAATACGTCCCAGCTTTCTTCTGTCACGAAGGGATAGTCAGCAGATTTCAGTTCAAAGAATGCATCAGTCTTGGATGCAATAGCAGGCATAGCACCATAAATAGGCAGAAGTTTGTCGCCGCCTGTGGTGATCAGATATGCCATAACTTCGAAGGCTTCTGCGGGGTGCGCTGAGCCCTTGAGAATGCGGAAAGTATCAGCATCCACGCGGCCAGCTACTTCACCATTTGTGCCGATGGGTTGAATACCGAGCTGGAATTCATTGCCGGCATCTCGGAAACCACCGAGACAGCAAGTGTACCAAGTTTGGGTCAAACCCATAGCGGCCTTGCCGGCATCAAAGATATTGCCGTTGCCGAATTCAGGAGCACCAGCGAGCGGGCCGGTGGCGATGAAGGGCTCTGCGCCATACATGCCATCGTAGTACCACTGCCAGCCTTCTTTCCAGCTGTCAGGAATTGTAGATTCGTAGGAGCCTTTGGCATCACCGGAGTACATCAGGGCTGCGCCACCGTAGAAGGTGCCTACAGATTGAACAGACTGCCACTGAGGAGCATAACCGACCTGAAGCATATTATTTCGGTCAAAGCCTTCTTCAGTGGAGTTCAAACCATTTACGTCAACTGTTAGAAGTTTGGCAACTTCGGTGATGGTTTCCCAGTTCCAGTCAGCTTCGCGACCATCGGGGAAGACATATTTTTCGCCGTAAACCTGGGGCGGGTAATTCAGGCCAGATTCGTCAAACATGGCAGGCTGGAAGTACATAGCGCCGGGGAACACAGCAAAAGGCAGACCAACCTGTCCTTCTTGTTCAGTCTGGTAGAACTTGACCAAAGCAGGATCGAAGACAGAAAGATCAAAACCGGATTCTTCCATGTAGGGTGTGATATCAAGCCACTGACCGAAGAAGTCATTGGAGCCACCCCAACCTACTGGGCCAACAATGTCGGGGCCAGCGCCGGAGGCGATCTGTGTGGAGAGTGTGTCGCGTGCGCTGTCGAAAGGAACGATTTCGAGTACGAGCTCGATGCGATCCTGTGAAGCATTGAAATCAGCAACAACTTCTTCCTGGGTAGCAACCTGTTCAGGGCTATCGCCAGTACCAAGACCAACGAACCAGCGGATCTGGACTATTTCTGCAGGTGCATCATCGGCAGGTGCTGCTCCGCCACAAGCGGTAAGGACCATCGAGGCGATGATCAGAAGTGATAGAACGTACAAGGTTTTCTTCATGTGATTTTTCTCCTAATTAAAAAATTTGGGTTGAACTTCTATGTGTAACAACGTTATAAGACACTATTGCTTCTATATAAACCACCTCCTTTTAGGTTAACTTATTTTCGGAAAAAGTGAGCTGCGGCGAGAATTGTTTTGCGCCGCACGAATCCCTAATTACAAGTTCCGTGTCCATAATTATGTGACGCGGCGGGTTTGTTCCATTTTTGATCACGTCGATCAGTAGCTCTAGAGCTGTGATTCCTAACTGCTCAACCGGTTGCCGTATAGTAGTCAGCTGAACATCAGATATTTTGGCAATGGCCTCATCGTCAAAGCTAACAAAGGCAATATCGTCCGGGACATTCAGCTCTGCTTCTCGCGCCGCACGTATAGCGCCGATTGTCATCGTATCTGAAGCCACAAAGACTGCGTCTGGTTTGGCGGGGAGCATGTTTTTCATGGCGGAATAGCCACCAGTCTCCGTAAAATCCCCTTCCACTATCAAGGCATCTTCCACTTTGTATCCGCACTCGCTAAGGGCTTTGATATAACCTGCTTTTCGATCCAACCCAACAGTGCTTTCCAGTGGGCCAGTGACGGTTCCAATACGTTTATGTCCGAGTTGGATCAAATGAGTAACAGCATTATGGGACCCGCTGAAATTATCTGTGTCCACGTAATTCACATTATCGGAGCGGAAGGGGCGACCGATAATAACTTGCGGCATGTCTGCGTCAATCAAAGCGCCGACTATCTGTTGATCGCCATGATGACCAGCCTGTACAAGCACCCCATCCAACAGTCCTTTTCGGGATATACGAGCAATAATTTGTTTTTCATCTTCTTTGGTATCAGCTAGAAATAATGCTAAAGTGTAATTATGTTGATTGCACGCCTGTATAATCCCCTTGGTCAGATGTGAGAAGAATGGATCGGTGAAAAAGAAAGAAACACTAAGTGGGAGAACAAAACCAAGAGTCCAGGAACGTTGCGAGGCAAGTGTGCGTGCGGCAGCATTAGGTTGGTAACCAGTGATCTGAATCACTTCAAGCACGCGTTTACGGACATCATCGCGCACATTAGGGTGATTATTAACCACGCGCGAGACAGTAGAACGCGATACTCCAGTTTGTTTGGCGATATCTTCCAATGTCAGGTCAGCCAAAAACAACTCCATCTTGAAGAGGCAGCGCTAGGCATTCTTTTGGGAGCGCTCTCAATACCTAAGGTCATAATACGATGATTTTTACGATAAGTCAACTATCTTGTTAAAAAAGTGATTATCTTCAATATATTCAAGGAGATATATCATCACTTCTATCCTTCTATCAAATATTCTCTGGAAAGACAGTCCAGTAGGATGCTTTGATCTATCTGGTCTTATAACCACAGAAAAAAAATTAATGCGTCTCCGTCACCTTCTTGATCGTGCGCGGCTTTTCTGGATCATATCCTTTTGCCACAGTCAAATGATTTGCAAATAATTGCGCAGGGATAATGCTGATCAGGGGCGTAAGCCATTCAGGTATGTTTTCGGAAATAGGCAAAGCGACTTGTGCCATATCTAAAGCTTTTTGATTATTTGAAATGATAATTAATTCTGCCAAAAGATCATTTTTCAAATGCCTGAGCATATTCAACATCGAATCAAAGACTTTTCCATTGGGAGTGATGGAGAAAACAGGGAAGCCGCTTTCTACCATTGCTACAGGGCCATGCTTGAAATCTGCAGAGGAATAAGGTTCGGCTGCAACATAGGTCAATTCTTTGAGCTTCAGTGCCCACTCAAAGGCAGTTGCATAGTTATATCCACGCCCCAAGACAACAGATTGCTGCATATAACGATAACGTTCTGCAGCTTGAGCAATTTCCTGATCCTGACGAAGTGCTTCTCTCGCCCATCCCGAAACTTGCTCCAATTCTCCCCAACGTGATGCATCCCCAGATAACGCAGCAGAAAGCATGGAAATTGCCATTAGCTGAGATGTATAAGTTTTCGTCGCAGCAACAGCCTTCTCTTCTTCTGCGAGAACATCAAGGACAAAATCAGCGTTTTTGGCCAAAGGTGATGCAGACTCGTTCGTGATTGCCAAAGTCAGATTGCCTTGTTTTTTACCTTCTCTAAGAACTGATACAATATCAGGAGACTGCCCAGATTGTGAGATGCCAATTACCAGTGCATTTTTGATCGTAGGTGGTTGTTGGTAATAGGTAAAAAGCGATGGCGTTGCTAAAGCTAAAGGAAGAGCGTTTTTTGCCCCCAAAAGATAATTCGCGTATCGTCCAGCATTATCAGAGGTGCCACGTGCTGCCAGAAAAACGAATTGAATATCTCGTGAGTGAATTTCTTTTGCTATTTTCTCAACAGCTTCTCTCTGCGATGAAAGCAAATTTTGAAAACGATCCGGTTGTTCAAAAATTTCAGAATGTAGACTCATAGTTACTCTATTTATTTAGTGAATATCCTGCAGAATATAACCCGGGGATAGAAACAGGAAGCTGCCCTCGTGCAGGGATTTTTCCGAATAAAACTTTAGCAAGGGCTCCCATCGAAGGTTCTTGAATATCGTAGGTACAAAGATATGTTGGTGCTTCGGGGAAAGCCATCAAATCGTAAGGCAGGCGTAAGGCAACCACCACCGTTGGGATTTCGGTCTTCAATACTGCTCGGACAAATTCAGCCTGTTTGGGAGTGGCTGAAGCATTCAAAGTGCCAAGCATGATCAAATCGTACTCACGAAGCTTCTCTACCAAAGCAAGGGCATCTTTCTCAGCAGGATCATGGGAAATACTAATCTCATCCAAATTAGCGTGGCTTTCTCTCAAAGAATCTGCCAACTTCAGAGTGATATAGGATGATGTATCTGCTGGGGTTAAGTCCACAGGTTTTGGTAACACAACAGCTACACGCTGATTTTCCTGTAACTTTAGGGGGAGTAAATTGGCATCATCACGTACCAGCGTGATTGCTCGCTCAGCTATTTCTGTTGCCAACGCAAGATGTGCTGCGCAACCGACCACGCTCAAGTCGGGCTGGTCATCTTCCTTAAAAAAGGTACTCTTAAGCGAATCGATCCGTTCCTGAGAAGCTTTTACTTTATCAGTGTTGAGTTGACCTTTTTCTGCGGCATCTAATAACGCTGCATAAGCATTTTCTTGATCTGTAGACGTTGCGGCAAAAAGTAACAAATCCGCACCTGCGTTTACGGCTCGCACAGTTTCTCCACCTAGCGCATCACCTTGTTTGATAGCCTGCATATTCATCGCATCGGTGATAATAACGCCATCGTATCCCAACTCATCACGCAGCAGACCTTGCAAAATAGCAGGAGAAAGGGTTGCTGGTGGCGCATCATCACCATCAATTGCCGGGATGGCAAGATGTGCAGTCATGATCAGTTTGGCACCTGATTTAATTGCAGCCTTAAAAGGCACAAATTCTACATCTCTTAGACGTTCCAATGGATGAGAAACCGATGTCAGCTCATGATGCGAATCCCCATCTGTATCACCGTGTCCGGGGAAATGCTTCGCTGTCGCGGCTACGCCCTGGGCTTGCATCCCTTTAATCATCGCATCTGCTAGAAGAGCGACATCTTCCGGGTTTTCACCAAAAGATCGGATTCCGATAACGGGGTTTTGCGGGTTGATATTCACATCACAAACTGGTGCATAGTTGACGTTGACGCCCATTGCAGCCAGCTCACGTCCCAGCACTTCTCCAGCTTGATGGGCGAGAGTTGTTGAGCCTGTGGCTCCAAGCGCCATATTTCCGGGCAGAGGCGTTGTTTCTGTGCCGATAGCGGTCAACTGTCCGCCTTCTTGATCTGTAGCGATCACAAACAGGGGCAAGTCGAGGTCACGCGCGATGCGTTGTAGAGAAGTTGTCAACCCCTTAACTTGCAGAGGTGTATCTATGTTCAGGCTATGAAAA
>JADHTJ010000110.1 GCA_016785015.1 Anaerolineales bacterium | reverse complement strand
CAATAGAAGGCTGAACACCGCAGAGTCGCAGAGAACGCGGAGATTCTCGCATTTTACAGGAGAAAAACTCTGCGAACTCCGCGTCTCAGCGGTGAAAGTTGCATCAGAATTGTGTTCAATCTACCCTTGACCATTACATCATTTAGGAAATTCTCAATAGAAAAGGTATTTCTCAAATCGTTGATTACTCTTGATAAGGCCTGAAAATCAATACTACCAAGTCATATAAAAAGGACAAAGGATAAATGTAAATTGGGAAAGTGACCTTTGCTACTTGGGTTGTCAGACAATGTGGGCTACCTTTTTGGTGTACCGATTATAGCGCAGACTAGCCAGTTTTTTTATATGCCTCAGATTTGATTTATTCAGGTGGAGCGTTTATACTTGGTATCCCCAAATCGTTTGGGTTATTCCGAATTCTAACAATTTTAAATAGCTAAGGAGATTTTTTTAACATTCGTTTGGAACCCCCAGTCCCTGTATCTCGTGAAGAGTATGCCCTCAACGTGCGTGATATCGAGTCAAAGAACCATGGCCTGCCGCAACCATCAAGCTGCGCCCAGGCGACCGCCGCGATCGAAGTGCTAGGACAAAAGGGATTCTGGTCCACCTATGAAAGTTACAACGGTTGACGGATTGGCTTTTCCCTTGGCCCGATGTGCAGCACGAATTGGACGGGGTCAGAGTGTATTAGTGACCAACGACAACCTACTATGCCCGAACACTTTCGTTTTTTGAGTTTGGGTGGAAGGAGTTTTTATGGCAATCGTAAAAGTAGAAATTCGTACCGGAGCTTATTATGACTCCGTGATCTTAATGCAGTTGCAGCGCTCTTTGGCAGAGCAGCCCGGCGTTATCGATGCTGGCGTGGTCATGGGTACTGAAGCCAATAAAGATGTCTTGGAACAAAGCAATCTACTGGTGCCGGAAGCGGTTGCAGCCAATCCCGATGACCTAGTTATTGTGGTCAATGGCGATGACGAAGCCGCAGCACAAGCTGCTATCGACAAAGTTGATGAGCTTGTTTCCGCGCGCCGCAGCAGTGCCGGCGACGAAGATTATCGCCCCCACAGCATGGAGACAGCCGTCCAGATGCTGCCCGACGCACATTGGGTGTTGGTCTCAGTCCCTGGCCGCTACGCTGATGGGGTAGCCCGGCAGGCTTTAGAGTTGGGCAAACACGTATTTCTTTACAGCGACAATGTCTCCCTTGAAGACGAGATCGCCTTAAAGAAGGAAGCCGCTTCCAAAGGCTTACTCGTTATGGGCCCGGACTGCGGAACAGCCATCGTCAATGGCATCGGCCTGGGATTTGCTAATAAAGTTCGCAAAGGCCCTATCGGTATGGTCGCTGCCTCGGGGACCGGATTACAGCAAGTTTCCGTGCGCATTCACCAAATGGGCGGCGGCATGACCCACGCCCTGGGAACAGGAGGGCGCGACCTCTCTGAGGCGGTTAACGCTATCACCGCTCGCCAAGGCCTCGACTTAATGGCGCGTGATCCAGAAACCAAAGTGATTGTGCTGGTCTCCAAACCACCATCCCCGAAAGTAGCCGATGAATTGGTCAAAGCGGCGCGCTCGGCGGGTAAGCCAGTGGTAGTCAATTTTATTGGCTATGCCACTGCCTCGCGCCGCATGGATAATATTTTCTTCGCCACTACCTTTGACGAAGCCGCTGAACTGGCCGTCAGTCTTGTGGACTCTGATGAAGATTTCGCCGCTGAACCGGACATCTCCATGTTCGCGGAGGGGCAGCGTTATTTGCGCGGCCTGTTCTCCGGTGGCACGCTGCAGTATGAAGCCCTGCTGGTTTTGGCGCATTATTTCCCCGAGGTTTATTCCAACGCTCCACTAGACAAGAGATATATGCTAGCAGATTCCCTTGTCAGCCTGGAACACACGGTCATCGATCTGGGCGAAGATGAATTCACCGTCGGCCGCTTGCACCCCATGATGGACAACGATCTACGCATCCGCCGCCTCGAAAGGGAAGCCGCCGACCGCGAAGTGGCTGTCATTCTGTTGGACGTTGTCTTGGGGTACGGTGCTCATAGCGACCCGGCCAGCGAGCTGGCCCCGGCGATTGCCGCGGGGATAAAAACTGCCAGAGATGCTGGTCGCCACTTGGAAGTTGTTGCCGTTGTTTCTGGGACAGACGAAGACCCTCAGGGCATGGACGATCAAATTCAACTGCTCCTGGATGCCGGCGCGCGTGTCGAGACCAGCAACGACGCCGCGGCGCGCTATGTTGGCCGTTTGTTGCAGGCTATTGAGCGATCTATCCATCCTATAAGAACGGTTGAGATGACCCAAGTTGACTTAGAGCCGCTTAAGAAACCCTTAGCTGGGATCAACGTTGGGTTGGATTCTTTCACCGAAGCATTAGTCGAACAGGCATCACAAGTGGTACACATGGATTGGAAACCTGTAGCTGGCGGGAACGAAAAGCTGGCGGGTATCCTGGAACGGATGAAGGGTAAATAGAACCCGCTGGGTGTTTCAACCAAAAAACTACCGCGGAGTCGCTGAGTACGCAGAGCAACAAATCTGATAGAGATAGATAAAATGAGATCAAAAACTCAAAAAAATTTAGTAATCTCAGCGTTCTCTGTGTCTCTGCGGTGAATCTTGTTTTATCGTTAATCATCGTAAGTTATTTCGATCTAAATTAACCTTGGAGAGACATATGGATATTGAAAAAGCTAATGCAACCGCTACTGATCGGATGATGGAAGCCAGGCCCGTTGTTGTGGGCATGGGCAAGGCGATCGATGTTGTTCCAGGAATGCGTGATAACTTGCTCATGCACGCTGGCCCCCCAATCACCTGGGAGCGTGCCTCTGGCCCTATGAAGGGAGCCATCACCGGCGCGTTGATTTATGAAGGCAAAGCCAAAGATATGGCAGAGGCCCAGAAGCTGGTCGAATCCGGAAAAATTGACCTTGAGCCTTGTCACCATCACCAATCTGTTGGGCCTATGGCTGGCGTGACTTCAGCCAATATGTCGGTCTATATCCTTGAGAATAAGACACATGGCAATATGTCGTACTCCAACCTCAATGAGGGCTATGGCAAGGTGCTGCGCTATGGCGCCTATAGTGAAGAGGTCATCGAACGTTTCGCCTGGATGGAGAACGTCATGGCCCCGGTACTGGGTAAAGCCATCGAATTGAGTGGCGGTATCGACATCCGCGCCATGTTAGCTGAATCCTTGCACATGGGCGATGAAGGCCATAACCGCAATAAGGCTGGCTCGGTGTTATTCACCAAAGCTTTGGCACCTTATCTTGTCAAAGCGACTGGCGATGCCGATATTGCTTCAGAGATCATCAAATTCCTGGGCGACAACGCTCTCACGATCCTCAACCCGGTCATGGCAGCTTGCAAAGCCATGGTGGATGTGGCCCATGGCATCGAAGGCAGCACGATTGTGCATGTCATGGCTCGCAATGGCACCGATTTTGGTATCCGTGTCAGCGGCTTGGGCGATCGCTGGTTTATCTCGCCTGTGGGCATCCCCAAGGGCCTCTACTTCCCTGGTTTCACTGAAGCAGACTCCAGCGGCGATATTGGCGACAGCACCATTACCGAGTCGGCTGGGATCGGTGGTTTCGCCATGGCATCCGCCCCAGCGATTGTCACCTTCGTCAGCGGTACGCCCAAAGACGCGATCAACGCCACTTTGGAGATGTACGAAATTTGCTTTACTGAACATAAATTTTTCACCATTCCACCGCTCGATTTCCGCGGCACCCCCACCGGCATAGATCTGCGAAAGGTCGTCGAGTTGGGTATAACCCCGCGCGTCAACACCGGCGTTGCCCACAAAGACCCCGGCGTCGGACAGGTCGGTGCAGGGCTCGTGCGTCCTGAGTTGAGCATGTTCGAGGAAGCGTTGCAGGCTTTTGCCGAGGAGTATAAGATTTAGAGATTGGATATTAGATATTTGATATTGGGTATTGGGAGGCGCGGTGGTATTGAAGTTTGAGGATCTGAAGGTATTGCAGGCTGCTGAATTGGTTGCAGATGAGATTTGGCGGAAGGTCGTACGTTGGGATCAATTCGCTCGAAATGTTGTTGGGAAGCAATTAGCTCGCGCAGCAGACTCTGTTGGTGCAAATATCGCAGAAGCCTATGGTCGATTTCATTTCGGTGAGAAGCTCCAGTTCCTTTATTATGCTCGTGGTAGTCTCTTTGAAGCAAAATATTGGCTAAACCGTTCTCTCGAACGAAATTTATTGACCTCAGAAGAAGTGAGTAATTATGCAACTCAAATGACTGATCTGGCGCGCCAATTGAATGCATTTGCCAGCGAGCTGAAGGCCCAACGCAGGAAAAGACAAGGGCGTTCGAGAACAATTCGTGAAGATACTCCAGAATACATTGCTGATTGGATTGATGAATCGCCAATGCCCTTATTTACCGTTGAAGAAATCGAATGGATGCAATCCATCCCGAATACCTAATACCCAATACCAAATATGGAGGAGTAAACGTATGAATCGAGAGCAATTCATCAAAGTACTAGATAGCGCCAAATGGTACGACCTCACCCAGGCCATGGGTATATTTACACCCCCATTCCCAGGCGAGATGCCGTTGCAAATTCAATTCTTCAAGCGCCTGACGGGATCGTTCATCGGGGGGCAGGGTGCCAACGGTCAGTTGATCGAGTGGAGCAATAATACGGGCACGCATTTGGTGGGGCAGAGAGCCTTTCATTCTGGCGAACGAGCCATTTCTGATATTCCCTTAACTGATCTGTGTGGTGAGGGAGTCGTCGCCGATATCTCAGATATTGTTGAAGATTATGGCCTGTACACTCCCGAGATGATCACCGAGCGCGTGGATGTCAAAAAGGGTGATATTCTAATTATTAACACTGGCTATCACAAATTCGGTTGGGACCAACCCGATGTAGTCAATCCCGAAGCACAGGGCGGCATCGAGAACAAGGAATTCAATTATTATTTGCGCCACCCCGGACCCTCACCAGAGTTCTTCCCCTGGGCGCTGGAGATGGAACTGAAGTTGATCGCTGTGGATTGCGGCTGCGCTGAACACCCCATGAACACCAACCTGCGCTACATGCATGCCCGGGAGTTTGAGAAGGCCGAAGCCAAACTCAAAGAGACACATGAAAAATCTTGGGACGAACTTTTCCCGCCCGATGAGTATCACAAGCTTACGCATATCACCATGCCCAAGGCAGGTTTGCTGTTGGCCGAATCCCTGGGTGGGCAGATCAAAGAACTGAGCAACCAGCGTGCCTGGATCATGGTGGGGGCAATCCCCTTCATGGAAGTCGAATCATCATGGAGCCGGATTGTTGCCTTGCAAGCGCCCGATGGATCGAGTGAAACAGACTTCTTCAAATTCATGGCGTCCGCAAATATGTTGGACATGACATTGCCTTTCAGCGTGCAGACTCCGCAATGGGCGAACTACGTGCCCCTGAGTGTCAACTACACCAAGCGCGTCGGCGGCCAGTACTTTGGCCTAGGGCGTAACAATGCGCACTGTAAGGCCAGCTTCCACCTGGCGACTCACATGGATGGCGAGAAGCATTTCCATGGCGGCGGCCTGACCATAGGGGAGACACCCTTTGAGAAGTGGTTCGGCCCCGGAGCTGTAGCGGATATTTCTGAGTTTGTCAGCGATACCAGTGTTTACACCCCTGAGATGGTTGAAAAGGTCGTCGATGTACGCGAGGGTGATATCCTGGTCATCAAGACCGGATACGGCAAATATGGTTGGAACAGCCCCGATTCGGACGAGTTCCGTTATATGATCCGCCACCCAGGCCCTTCGCCAGATTTTGGCGATTGGTGCATCGAGAAGAAAATATCATGGCTGGCTGTAGATTGCGTGGCCATGGAACATCCTATGAACACCATTCAAAGATTGTGGCATCCTAAAACCTTTGAAGAAGCCAACCAGAAATTGATCGAGCAATATGGTGCCGATTGGGATACCATCTACCCCTTAGACAAGTACTACCAGGATATGCACCTGAATTTATTCCCTAAGGGAATTATCCACGCCGAGAACCTCGGCAAAGATCTTATGGGCATGGACAGCGGCCGCTACTTCATCGGCTGCTTCGTGCAAAAAGGCATGGAGCTGGCCTCTTGCTGGGCGCGCTTCGTGGCGTTTAAAGAGAGTGAGTGATTACTAACTACCAGACAGTTTCCAATTTGTACACGGATTTCACGGAAAAACACGGATTATTCAATTGATCAGGAGTTACGCAGATGGGACGAAATTTTTTGACATGCGCCCCCCAACCCCCAATTCTGTGGGGCAACTGCGTAACTCCCGAATAAAATATCCATTAAATCCGCGTAATCCGTGTTCAAAGATGAAGAAAGGACAGACTTATGCTAGATCCACATCCCAGTTTGCCAGAATTTGACTATATCAAACCCAAAACTCTGGCCGAGGCCAGTCAGTTTTTGGCCGATCACGCTGGTGAAGCCCGTCCACTATTAGGCGGCACGGATATCTTCGTGCGCATGCGTGATGGCTTCTGGAAGGATCAATATCTTGTTGATGTCAAAGGTCTCGACGGCACCAATGAGATCAGCTTTGATCCTGCCAAAGGTTTGACCATCGGAGCGGGTGTCTCCATGAACCGGGTTAGCGCTCACCCCGATGTCAAAGTGCATTACGCCGTGTTGGCTGAAGCTGTTGATTCTGTCGCCAGCTACCAGCTGCGCAGCCGGGCAACGATTGTTGGGAATATTTGCAATGCTTCACCTGCAGGTGACACCATTGGTGCTTGCATCCTGTTGGGGGGCGTTCTCAATGTTCACGGTCTTGATGGCAAACGCCAAGAGCCGCTGTCCACATTTTTTAAGGGACCTGGGTCCACAGTTCTAAAAGCTGGTGATGTGGTCGTTTCCATAGAGTTACCCCTGCCACCCAAGGGATTACAAGGAACTTATCTGAAACTGGGCCGCAATAAATCCAGCGATCTTTCGATTGTTGGGGTGACCGCAATCGGCTACCCCGACGCCGATACTGTTTCGGGATATCGCGTAAAGGTAGCCCTGGCCTCGGTTGCGCCGACCCCCTTAGTGGTTGATAAAGTGGAAGAGATCATGGCTGCTAAACCGATCACAGAAGATGTTATCGCCGAAGCGGCGGAAGCAGCCTTCGAAACTGCATCGCCGATTGATGACGTGCGCGGCGGGGCCAAGTATCGTAAATTGATGTCCCGCAATTTATCCAAGAAAGCTTTAACGGTAGTTTGGGAAAAACTCGGAAGGTAAAAAATGGCATATCACAAAATTACACTTACAGTGAATGGTGAAGCTGAGCAGGTTGACGTGTCTTCCAACATGACCCTGTTGCGCATGCTGCGGGAGAAAATGGGAAAGACGGGTACCAAAAATGGCTGTGCGGCGGGAGAATGTGGCGCCTGCACGGTTATGGTCGATGGCGAACCTGTCAATAGCTGCATGATGCTGGCCATTGAATGTGATGGGAAAGAAATCGTGACCGTGGAAGGATTGGCCGATAATGGACATCTGGCGCCTATTCAAGAAGCGATCATCGATTCCGGCGGCGTTCAGTGTGGATTCTGTACCCCGGGCATTTTGATTGCCTCCCAGGCTCTGCTCGACCGAAATCCCAACCCCAGCCAGGCAGAAATCCAAGAAGCACTAGTTGGCAATTTGTGCCGCTGCACGGGCTATGTCCGCATCATCGAAGCTGTGCAAGCTGCTGCGAAAATGGTATAGGAGACTGAACATGACAACTGAGATAAAAGAGAGAATTCCGTCACCCATTGGCGAGAGCAAACCTCGTCTCGAAAATGACCAGAAAGTTACCGGTGCTGCCATATTTGCAGATGATATTCAGTTTGGCAATAGTTTGCTGTATGCCCGTATTATGCACAGCCCGCACCCCCACGCTTTGATTAAGTCCATAGATACCAGCAAAGCCGAAGCGCTGCCCGGTGTAAAAGCCGTGGTGACTGGTGCTGATTTCCCAGGATACCTGGGACTTTATCTCCAGGATCGGCATATCTTTTGTCGCGATCGCGTCCGCTATGTGGGCGACCCGGTACTTGGTGTCGCTGCTACTAGCGAAGAAATCGCTGTAAAAGCTCTGGATCTGATTGATGTAGAATACGAAGTTTTGGAACCGGTGCTGAACGCCGAAGAAGGGGCAAAGCCCGATGCTCCCTTGATCCATCCCGATCTGGGAAATTATAAAGTGGCAAATTTTATTTTCCCTCAACCGGGGACGAATATATCAAACCACTTCAAACTTCGCAAAGGGGATGTGGATGGCGCCTGGGAGAAATGCTCTACGATTGTTGAGCGAAAATTCTGGGTACCTCATATCCAGCATGTGCCTATCGAACCTCATACGGCGATAGCCCAATGGGATGAGACTGGCGAAATTACACTTTGGGCCAGTTCGCAGTCTCCCTTCGCACAGCGAAACCTGCTTGCCCAAGCTTTGGGTGTTTCACAGAGCTCTGTACGCGTCATCGCGCCTAAAATTGGCGGTGGGTTTGGCTGTAAAGCCGGCATCAGTATGGAGGCATTGGTGGTTGCCATTGCGTCAAAAACGAATGGCCGTCCGGTCAAACTGCTACTAACTAGGGAAGAAGAATTTCACACAGCATTTGTAAGACAAGAGTTGATCGCCTATTACAAGATGGGCTGTGATGAGAATGGCAAGATCCTGGCCATGGAAAACACCTATTATTGGGGCGGTGGAGCTTCTACCGAATATGGTGTCAACGTCACTCGTGCGGCAGGATACAGCTGCACCGGACCTTACGAAGTGCCCAATGTGAAAGCGGACAGCCTTTGCGTCTATACCAACCACCCCGTTGGCGGGGCATATCGTGGTTTTGGTATGCCTGAAATGCACACAGGCTTAGAGCAGTGTGTTGATGAGTTGGCTTACAAAGCTGGCATTGATCCCGTTGATATCCGCAGCATTAACTGCGTCAAAGAAGGTTGCGAAACCGTGACCGGGTTCAAGATGCACCCCACCGGACTTAGCCAGTGCATTGAAGAAACGGCCAAAGCTATCCAGTGGGGACAGAAGTCCCCAGCCAGTGCTCCCAATAAACGGCGCGGCAAAGGTACAGCCATTATGTGGAAGGCTCCCGCCATGCCCCCTAATGCTGGTTCCAGCGCCTGGGTTGAGTTAGCCGAAGATGGAACCGTTAACGTGGGTCTTGGCGGACAAGACCTGGGTCAGGGCGCATTTACGGTAATGGCCCAAATGGCTGCCGCTGCCTTGGGCGTGCCTTATGAATCCGTGCGTATTTCATCCCCAGTAGATACACGCTACAGTCCGTATGAATGGCAGACCGTTGCCAGCCGCCTTACCTGGAGTATGGGCAATGCCGTAGTAGCTGCTGCTACAGATGCTCGCCGCCAAGTTCTAGATCTGGT
This sequence comes from Anaerolineales bacterium, assembly GCA_016785015.1. GTDB lineage: Bacteria > Chloroflexota > Anaerolineae > Anaerolineales > UBA11858 > NIOZ-UU35. The sequence continues at coordinate 6,875 of JADHTJ010000110.1, read as the reverse complement.
TTCAGAAGCCTGGGATGAAGACCCAGAGGACCTGGATATTCGTGATGGCATAGTTGTATCGTACAAGAGTGAACAGGAACAGCCCATCAAAGATATTGTCGTCTATGGTTTACCCAAACCGGACGATCAGGGCTGGCTGGGCGGACCTATCATCGGCCGCGGTAAATTCATGCCCAGCTATGTGACAGGACTTGATGCAGAGACCGGCCAAGGGACGCGTTCCGTGGTTCACTATACGACAGGCTCCCAATCTGTAGAGGTAGAAGTTGACCTGGATACAGGCTGTGTTGAAGTCCTGCGCGGCGTATCCGCTTTTGATGTTGGTAGGGCCATCAACCCTGCTCTGGTCGAGGCGCAAATAGAAGGCGGCTTTGTTCAAGGTATGAGCTCAGCATTATTTGAAGAAATGATAATGGTAGATGGTTTCATGCAAAATCCCAGTTTTGTCGATTATCGCATTGCAACTACAACAGATGCGCCCTCAGATTTGCAATCCATCATCGTCGAAGTGCCTCAAGATGATGGCCCTTGGGGTGCGCGTGGTATTGGTGAACACCCGATGGTGCCCACTGTAGCAGCCATCGCCAATGCCATCTATGATGCTGTGGGTATTCGCATGATGTCCCCACCATTTAGCGCTGAGAAAGTTTACCTGGCCATGTTAGAAGCTGGGATCGTGGAATAACCCCCAATGATCTTGATAACCGGTGCGGCTGGAAAGACAGGCAAAGCTGTCATTCAGGCTTTGGTCGCTAAGGGTGAATCTGTTCGGGCGTTGGTTTACCGTGAAGAACACATCCCAACCCTGAAGGCGTTAGGGGTTGAAGAGATCATCATCGGCGATCTGATTGACCGCACTACCGTTGATAATGCATCAATGGGTGTGCGGGCGGTCTATCACATATGCCCTAACATGAGCCCCGATGAGATCATGATCGGTAGGTTTGTCATCGATGCTGCAGGTGCATTGGGGATCGAGCACCTGGTATATCATTCCGTGCTGCATCCCCAAACGGAGTCCATGCCCCATCACTGGTTCAAACTGCGTCTGGAAGAACTGCTGGTTGAGTCGGGAGTCCCCTTTACCATTCTGCAGCCAACAGCGTATATGCAAAATATCTTGTCTCATTGGAATTCAATCTACAACGCGGGCATTTTCCCCGTCCCATATTCAGTCGAGGCTCGATCTAGCCTGGTCGATCTTCAAGATGTCGCTCAGGTTGCTGCTGCCGTATTGACTGCAGGCGGGCATATTGGCGCCACATACGAACTGGTCGGAGTGGAATCCATCAGCCAAACTGAGATCGCTGATACGCTCAGTTCTAAACTCGGTCGTACTGTTAAAGCTCAAGAGATCCCACATGCAGATTGGGAGCGTGGCGCCCGCGCATCGGGATTAGGCGATTATCAGGTCGAGACGTTAATCAAGATGTTTGAATTTTATGGTCAACATAGCTTCGTTGGAAACTCGAATGTATTGCGCTGGCTGCTTGACAGGGAGCCAACCACGTTTGAAAGCTTTGTCGATCGCGAAAATCCTATAAATGCTGTCTGAATAGATCATTTTCGAGTATGATATGGAAGACAATATTTGATAATTGATGACTCCACTGAAAAAACTACCTGACGAGGACTTCCGCCGGAATATATTGGGTGGTTGCGCAACCACCCCAATATATTCCGGCGGTAAACTCGCTTGGTGGCTTATTGCAGTAGAGACAGGAGTGTTTATTTTATGAAACCACCTCCCTTTGAATATTATGCACCCACCACAGTGGAAGAGGCGTTAGTACATCTGGCCGAACACGGCTATGATGCCAAACCGCTGGCCGGTGGACAAAGCCTGATCCCGATGATGAATTTTCGTCTTGCTCAACCGGCTGTGATTGTTGATTTGAATAATATCGAGGGCCTTTCATTCATTCGCCCCGAAGATGACGGTAGTTTGGCCGTTGGTGCCATGACTCGCCATCAGATGGTTGAGAAGTCTGAACTGATTGTCGAAAAGGCACCTCTAGTCCATGAGACCATGCCCCAGATCGCGACCAGCCAAATTCGCAGCCGCGGCACCTTTGGCGGCAGCCTGGCCCATGCTGATCCTTCAGCTGAATTGGTTTGTGTAAGCGTGGCTCTGGATGGTGAATTCAAGATTGCCAATCAGAGTGGCGAACGTTGGGTTCCAGCGAAGGATTTCTTTCTGGGATTGTTTACATCAGTCTTGGAACCGGAAGAGCTGCTCGTTGAGATAAAATTGCCGCCCTTCCCAGAGAGAACAGGGTGGTCACTCAAAGAGATCGCGCGTCGTCCCCATGACTTCTGCCTGATTGGGGTTGCTGCTGTGCTAACCTTGGATGAAAACAACAAATGCCAGGGTGCTAAACTAGTTTATTTGAGTGCTGGTGATGGACCTGTCGAAGCGACTCAGGCCGCTGAATTACTCAAAGGGCAAGATATGACTGATGAAGCTATTCGAGCCGCAGCTGAAAAGGCCTCTGCGGAAGAAATTGACCCAAGCAGTGATATTCATGCCACAGCCGAATTTCGCCGCCACCTGGCCAATGTATTAACTCGTCGGGCATTGAAAGAAGCCTTAGACCGCGCAAAGGGAAACTAAGGAGATCAACATGACGAAATTATTCAAACTTTCCTTGACGGTTAATGGCAATCCATACGAACGCCAAATAGAACCTCGCTTACTATTAAGCGATTTCTTGCGACACGAGCTCGGCATGACTGGAACACATGTTGGTTGTGAGCATGGTGTCTGTGGCGCGTGTACAGTCTTACTCAATGGTGATCCTGTTCGGTCGTGTTTGATGTTTGCTGTTCAGGCGCATGGGCATGAAGTCCTCACCGTGGAGGGGCTGGGCACAATTGATGACCTTCATCCAATCCAGCAAGCATTTTGGGAAGCCCACGGTTTGCAGTGTGGTTTCTGTACCCCAGGTTTTCTAACCACCTTGGTGCCTTTCTTGGAAGAGAATCCTGATCCCAGTGAGGAAGAGATTCGTGTTGCGATATCTGGCAATCTCTGTCGCTGCACGGGGTACCAACATATTGTCGAGGCTGTTCAGCTTGCGGCCGAAAAGATGCGAGCGTAACAGGAGCAGAGCCATGACCTACAAATTTATTGGAAAAAGGATCAAACGTAACGAAGACCCACGTCTCTTAACCGGGCAGGCCTTATTTGTCGATGATGTTGATATTCCCGGTATGCTGCATGTAGCTTTTTTGCGCAGTGATTACGCCCATGCGCGTATCTTAAGTATTGATATAGAAGAAGCCCGGCAGCGCCCCGGCGTTGTTGCCATATATACTGCCGAAGATATGGGCGATGACTGGGAACCAGGTCCACCTCTCGTATCTCCGCCTCCTACGCTCGAGGGAGTCATCTTTAATTCTCGAAGACAGGCCCCTCTGGCAAAGGGCAAGGTTTTTCATGCTGGTGAGGCAGTGGTCGCCGTAGTTGCTGAATCCCGCTATATTGCCGAAGATGCCGTCGAAGATATTTGGGTAGATTATGAATCCCTGCCCGTTGTAGTCGATTTAGAAAAGGCGATGGAGTCTGATAGCCCACTTGTTCATGATGACTTGGACACGAATCTGGCTGCGCACATGTTTCAGAAAAAAGGTGATTATGAATCTGCTCGAGAGCAAGCCGATTTGATCATCCAGAAGAAATTTTACTTAGATCGCGGTGCGGCAGTTGCTATGGAGAATCGCGGCATTGTTGCTCATTGGGATGAGAAGAGTCAGCATATGACGATATGGGATACCACGCAAGCGCCAATCCCTATTCGCAATGGAACCGCTGCAAGACTGGGACTCTCTGAAAAGCAGGTGCGTGTGATCGCTCCCTTCCTCGGAGGAGGGTTCGGTCCAAAAGCGATGATGTTCTACCCTGAGGAAATGCTGCTTCCGTGGCTGTCAATGAAACATTGCCGACCCATGAAGTGGATTGAAGATCGTAGAGAAAACTTCTATGCCACAACATCTGAGCGGCAGCAGGTGCATGAAGTTGAGATCGCCCTCACAAAAGATGGACGTGTCCTGGGCTTGTCGGATGATTTCTTGCATGATACTGGTGCGTTTGATCCTTATGGATTGACCATTCCTCTCAATACGCAATGCCATGTGACTGGTCCTTACGATATTCAAAACATTGCCTCAAACTGTACTGCTGTGTTCACGAATAAGCCTATCGTTACTCCGGTGCGTGGCGCTGGACGCCCCCAGGGTGTTTTCGTGATTGAACGCATGTTAGATTTTGCTGCCAAAGAATTGGGCATGGATCTACTGGAATTACGCAAAAAGAATCTAATTCCACCGGACGCATTCCCATACGATAAGGAAATAATCGATCAAGCCTTCGCTAAGTTTGTAATGGATAGTGGCAATTATCTGCCCGTGGTTGAGAAAGCCAGGGAGATGATCGGCTATGATCAATTCATCAAAGAGGAACAACCACGTTTACGCGCAGAAGGCAAATATGTTGGCATTGGGATCACGCCCTTTATTGAAACCACGGGTGTGGGTCCATATGAGGGCGCTCGAGTTCAAATTGAGCCGACAGGCAAAGTTAATGTAGCTACCGGCATTGGCACCCAAGGCCAAGGCCACTTCACATCTTTTGCCCAAATCGTATCGGAGCAACTTGGTGTGGCAGTCAGCGACGTGAACTTAGTTTCGGGGGATACTGCCCAGTTTCACTGGGGCACCGGGACATTTGCTAGCCGTGGAGCGGTTGTTGCTGGGAGCGCGGTGCTTGCCGCAGCTACAGCTGTTCGATCAAAGGTGTTGAAGTTAGCCAGCAAGGTGTTAGAAGCTCCAGAAGAAGAACTCGAATTCGAGAATGGTACTGTCCGCGTGGCTGATATTCCTCGCCAATCGATCAGCCTGGGCGAATTGGCTGCACTGGCTAACCCCCTGCGTGGTGCTGTGGAACCAGGCTCAGAACCCGGTTTAGAGGCCACCGATTATTTCGGCCCAGCGTATGGAGCGACAGCTTTCGGTGTGCATGCCATGATCATCGAAATTGATCCTGAAACCATGATGATCGAATTCAAACGCTATATCACGGTGGAAGATTGCGGTACAGTACTCAACCCATTGATCTTAGAAGGCCAAATCCATGGTGGTGTTTCCATGGGTATCGGCAACGCGTATTATGAGAAAATGCACTTTGATGAGAGTGGCCAATTGCTCAATGCTTCGCTGGCTGACTATCTGATCGTCACCGCACATGAGATGCCAAATCGCATTGAGATCGGCCACATGGAAACACGCTCTCCTTTTAATGAATTAGGTACAAAGGGTGTTGGTGAAGCAGGGGCTATCCCTGTACCAGCATGCTTTACACAGGCTCTGGAGAATGCTTTTCAGGATTTCGACCTTGAAATTCTAGAGACACCGCTCAGCCCCAATCGACTGTTTGAACTGCTACAAAGAGAGGAGCACGAAGAATGAAATTAGAAGGCGAATTTACCTTTAGTGGCCCTCGAGAGAGGGTGTGGGATATTATTCGTGATCCTGATATTTTGGCGACAGCCCTTCCAGGAACGAAAAAGTTGGATTTAGTTGGGGAAAATGAATACGAAGGCGAAATGCAAGTTCGCATCGGTCCGGTTGCAGGTACCTTTGGAGGCAAGCTAATTGTCTCAAACGAAGTAGCACCTGAAAGCTTGACTCTGACCGTAGAAGGCAAAGGCAAAGTTGGCTTTTTGAAAGGCTCGGGCGATATTGTGCTTAGCGATCAAGGAGAAGATGCCACCCTGATGAAGTACAGCGGCGAGGTCCAGATTGGCGGTCGCGTGGCCAGTGTTGGACAGCGTTTATTTGATACCGTCAGTAAAAGCATGATCAAACAGGGTTTAGATAAGTTGAATGAAGCTTTGTAACAAAGTTCATTTGCCTGATAGCCGAATTTGAGTGGATAAATATCCTATAAAATCAATCGGGGCTGTTTGACAAGCTTTTGGTGATTAAGTACAATGTCTGAGGTCTTTCAGGAGGGCAATCTTGTCTTGAATAAATGGAATCTGGAACGCAAGTTCCCAATAAGATTCAAATATTGACTGTGAAAGGAGGATGTCTAACAAAAATTTTCAAAAATAACCGTTCGTTTGTCCTATCAATTAATAATCATTTCCTAAGGAGGAATTGATGAAACTCAAAAAATTAGCTTGGATCTTGGCAACTCTCTTGATCGTATCTTCCATGTTTTTGGCAGCCTGCCAACCGGCAGCGCCCGAGGCACCAGCCGAAGAGGAAGCAGCACCCGTTGAAGAAGAAGCCATGGAAGAAGAAGCCATGGAAGAAATGGCTTTCAAAGCCTGCCAGGTGACGGATGTTGGCGGTATCGACGACAAGTCGTTCAACGCCACCGCCTGGAAAGGCATGGAAGATGCAGTTGCTGAGCATGGTATCGAGGCCAAGTACCTCGAGTCCCAGCAGCAGACTGACTACGAAGTCAACATCAACGCCTTTGTCGAAGAAGGTTGTGACCTGATTGTCTCCGTAGGCTTCTTGCTCGGTGACGCCACTGCGGCTGCCGCTGCGGCCAACCCCGATCAGATGTTCGCAATTGTGGATGTCAACTGGCTGGCTGCCGACAATCTGTACGGCTCCGGCTTCGCCATCAATGAGGCCACCTTCTTGGCTGGCTACCTGGCCGCTGGTATGACCCAGACTGGCGTGGTCGCCACCTACGGTGGCATCCAGATCCCCCCTGTGGAAGTCTTCATGGATGGCTTCGTGCTGGGCGTGGAAGCATACAATGCTGCCCACGGCACCGAGGTTCAGACCCTGGGTTGGGATCCTGCTGCACGCAACGGTCTCTTCGTGGGTAACTTCGAGAGCACAGATGACGGCCGCAC
>JADHTJ010000109.1 GCA_016785015.1 Anaerolineales bacterium | reverse complement strand
CCTTGATGTTATATGCCTGCTCGGAGGCACTTTAGTTTTAGGGATTGTAATCAACGAATTATTAGGTCTCTATTTTGGCTATAGTCACTTTCTAGGGTTCATCCAGGCTTGTAGTTTTGAAAACCCCGATGGATTTCGGGCTATTTCTGAACCAATAAACTACCTTTTTACGAGAATTGAAAATATTGCCGAAATTGCATTATTCCTATCGTTGGGGTGTCTTGCCGTACTTTTTCATCCAGAACAATTAGAAGTGCGATTTCTTGATATTAATGATGACTGGAATGCCGTTTCTATAATTGGAATCTTTGTGCTTCTATTGTTATTCATCTCAGGCGCATTTCGAACTGGGGAGACAGCCAGAGCATGTCTCTTTATCTATCCTTATATATTTTTAGCATTTAGGAAGATTAAGAATCCCCTATTAACTCACATTACTATGATTGCGGGGCTCCAGACCATTGTCATGCAATTATTTGGTGAGTATGTTTGGTGAATCAACAAACTTCAAACCAGAACCAGGCCACTTTACACGACTTTGGAATGTATTTATGTAATAACAAAGGGGTTAGATAGAGTTATTTTTTATCGAAGATAACTCTATCTTCAGACTTCTTCCTTACGCCCCCTTAAAACAATGCGCAGGGGCGTGCCTAAAAAGGGGTACATATCCCGGATTTGATTTTCCAGATAACGCACGTAGGTAAAATGCGCTAAATCAGTATCGTTGACGTGCAGCACGAATGTCGGCGGGCTGTTGCTCACCTGCGCTCCGTAGTAAATCTTCAAATGGCGTCCCCCTTTGGAAGGCGACGGGTGTTTATCTACAGCTTCGCGCAAAAGTCGGTTCAGTTTGCCCGTCGTCAATCGCACCAGGCGTTCTTCGTGAACTTGAAGCGCCATAGGCAAGATTTTGTGAACACGGCGACCGGTTTTGGCCGAGATGAATAGCACCGGAACATAATCCATGAAGTTCAATTCTTGGCGAACATGCCAGGTGTAATCTTCGATGGTATAGGTGTCTTTCTCAATCGCGTCCCACTTATTGACCAGGACGACGGCGCTTTTCCAGGCCTTAAGAACATGCCCGGCGATATGCGTATCTTGCGAAGTGATACCCTGCACGGCATCGATCAGAAGCAAGGCCACATACGAACGCCGAATAGCTTGCATGGAACGCAGTACGCTATATTTCTCTACCCCAGGATCAACTTTACCGCGTCGACGGATCCCCGCGGTATCGATGAGTGTGATGGGTGTCTCGTGATAAGTCAGGCGGGTGTCAATAGCATCACGAGTCGTTCCGGCAATTGGGCTGACTATGGCGCGCTCTTCTCCCGTCAGCGCATTCAGTAAAGTTGATTTGCCCACATTGGGCTTTCCGACAATTGAGATCTTGATCGAATCGTCTTCTTCTTGTTCTTCCACCCAGCTTTTGAAGGTGTCGATCAAGGCGTCTAACAAATCCCCGGTACCCTTTCCATGAAGGGCAGAAACCGGGTAAGGCTCTCCCATGCCCAACTCGTAGAACTCATACACTTGATCTCCGCTGGCCCTATTCTCGACTTTATTTACGACCAGGATGATCGGCGGCCAGGGCTGACCATCTTGCTCGCGCTGCTGTTTGCGCAATATTTGGGCGATCTCTTGGTCGGCTGGGGTGACGCCGTTTTGCACGTCGGTGATAAATAGGATCGCATCTGCTTCATTGATGGCGATCTGGGCCTGCGTGCGGATCTCGTTGATGAACTCCGAGGAGCCAATCGAAAGCGGTTCGCGCTGTTTCCCCGGGCTGACTTGCGTAGGATCTATGCCGCCGGTATCAATGATATCGAATATATATCCGCCCCAATCGGCTTCAGTCATCAAGCGGTCGCGGGTTGTGCCGGGAATATCATCAACCACTGCCAGACGTTCTTGTGCCAGGCGGTTAAATAACGTACTCTTCCCTACGTTGGGGCGTCCTACTAAAGCTACTACGGGTTTTGCCATAATTGATTCTTATCTATCAGAGGTGGGCGTGGGTTCTACGACTTCGCTGATCTCCACTTCGATATTCTCTGGAATGATCGCCTCGGCGCGAATCCGCTCGGGCAAAATGATCACCTCAGGGGTAAGCTGGTGAATGCCCACCTCAAGGCCAGTTACATCTAAAACGACGCGCACGTCTGTTTCGGTCAAGGTGTCCAACTCTGGCAACGGTCCAAACAGAATCACATCCACAGAATCTGGAGCTACACTGACCTGAAACTCTGGCAGAACCCCAATGGTTTCGACCAGACGGATGATCTTGGTATTGCCTTCCATAGCAGCGATTCCCGCCTGAACCAAAACATTGGGGTCGCCAATCACTGAGATATCGGCGGGTAAATTCAGCCCAAGGATAGTTTCAATATCATCGAAAGACGCTGTCAGATCCAGAGGTAATGTTTCGACATAGCCCGGTAATTGATCGACAACCGCGGGATTGGCTGAGAAGACCATCACATTTGGCGGCGAGACAGAGATGCTCGTCTGGCGATATCCTTCAGCCACCTGGCCTGTAGTAACCACTTTGACCACCATATTGCGGTATCCACCGCGCAAGGTAATCGGTTGAACGATGCTAATCTCACTGGGGTTTAAGATTACATCAGAAACAAGGCTGCCAGTTTCATCATATGCCAACAGGTTGAGATTTCGTTGGATGGTTTCTTCTGCGCTCGCAATACTCAGGATTGTCTTGACAAGTGTCACCTGCTCTACTTGCGAAGCGCGTCCCGAGATAGTGACTTCGCCATGACTCCATTCTGGTTCGCCGGCTTGATAGCCAAGCGTTGGCTCACCTCTGATTTCTGTTTGAATGGGCAATGTTTTGGAGACTAACTCTTCTAAACTGATTTCAGTCGATGCTGGATCAGCATCGACAGTTCTTACAGGACGAAACCTGGTTTCAATTTGGTATTGAAAGGGGATTGTATACGTACCTGCCTCCAGGCTGGACAAATCGATCCAAGCCTGAATAGTGCCGCTCTCTTTTGTGATCTGATCCAAAATGCTGCGAGGTGCCAATAACTTTATTTTCATCCGGTCAGGGAACTCGCTGATGATTTCCAGATTTGAGGCCAACCCAATGATGTCCACTGGAACCGAGTATTCCTGCTCCTGGTTTGGGTCTGCCGCAGTGACCGCGGCGACCCAGGCGATGACCGCCAAAACCAAAGCTAACAAGAAAGTACTGATATTACGAGCCAACCAGCGAGGGAAGCGCGCTTTCATGGATTTCCCTCCCAGCGGCTGGAATCTGATTCGGGAACAAGACTTCTAAAGATTGATGTGAGGATGTTCTTCTGTTGGGCTGGTTGGAAGAAAGTACGCAGGATTGTCTTCAACCGTTCACCAGTCAGGTTGCTGATCATGCGTCCCCGGTGGGTGATCGTGATCGCCCCCGTCTCCTCTGAGACAACGACGGCTACTGCATCGCCAACTTCTGATGTTCCCAAGGCGGCGCGATGGCGCAAGCCCATCATGCGGTCGGGTGTTGATGTCAGGCTGCCGCTGGTTGAAAGAGGCATCACGCAAGAAGCCGCCAGGGCGTAATCTCCTTTGATGATTACTGCGCCGTCGTGCAAAGGGGTATTAGGATAGAAAATTTGTAAAAGCAATTCTGGAGTGACCTGGGCATTCAGGGCCACACCGGATTCAACATATTCTTGCATGCTGTCAGTTCGTTGCAAGACAATCAGCGCCCCATGGTTGCGATCAGCGAGGCGGGTCACCGCGCTGACTAAATCATCGATCACATCCCCATTTTGACCTGATCTCCGCGTGACCATCGTGCTGGTACGACCGATTCGTTCTAATGCTCGCCGAATTTCAGGTGCAAAAATAACTGGAATTGCCAGGAAGAGTGCAGGAAGTGCATTACTAACCAGCCATGAGAATGCTGGCAACACTTCCAGGCTGGTTAGAATACCCAATAGAGCAATGAGGAGCAGTCCACCCCTCAAGAGAACAGCGGCCTGCGTATCGCGCAACACCAACAAAATAGCGAAGAAGATCGCAGTTACCAATAATATATCGACAACGCCAAACCAATCCAGGCGTTCAAAAATAAAAATCAGGTAATCCATTTAGGTAGTACTGACCTCGGGCTCACTTTTCGGCAAGATTTGATATCCATCCCAAATTTACTCAAACCAATTAGAGCGCATTTTTGGGATTAGATTGGTCGCAATACGCGATCTTTGCGTAACTGCTTGAAATACAGCACAGTGCCAGGAGGCATAGACTCCATGGCAGCCTCTTGCCATGCTCGCACGCTCAAATCTTTTACAGCACGAGCATCAAATCCTAATACCTGCCAAACTTCGTTATGTTGAGCCAAATCTGGAGGCAAGAACAGCAACGCGGCCTCAACAAGCAACTCCTTTGAAGCGGCTTCGACCTCCTCAACCAGCGCCTTTACCGCATCACCTAAGGGCGCAGCATCATCTATGAGTACGTCATCCACGCGCACCACCAGGTTTTCAACCTGCCATCCCATCACACCAGAAATCTCTTCACCAGTATTCAAAAGCATAAATGCCTTTTCACCAAAAGATGCCATCACATCTGTGCGAGTCATGCGTCTTTCGCCTTTGCTCATCTTGGTAATGAATTCGGCGATTTCCGCTGCTTCTGCTGGCCCAGCCCTTCGTACGGTTAGTTCTTTTTCTTCGGCGTGTTCAACATGCTTTACGGGAGTCGGCTCGACCTTGGCAGGGACAGACTCCTGCCAGGCTGCTAAGACTTCATCCCAGGTTTGTTCGAAAGATTCGCCATTATGAATAACAACATCAGCAGCTTCTAGTTTCGTTGCCTGAGGTTCTTGAGCCAAGACACGTCCCCGGGCAGTGCCTTCGTCCATTTCACGTCTTTGAACCAGACGTGCGATCTGAGTATCTTGATCGGCATCGGTAACCCAGATGGCGTCACACAACGTATGTAAATCGCCCTCGAGAAGTTTGATGGCTTCGATCACCACAATCTGATGTTTGGTTCGGCGTACCAAAATATCAATCGCTTGCCTCACCAGGGGATGGATGATCGCCTCTAAAGAAGCCATCGCTTCAGGGTTGGAAAATACTAGATTGCCTAGTTTTTCGCGATCAATTTGCCCGTTCTCAGACAGAATCCATTTTCCAAACGTATCTACAACTGCTTGGTAACCGGGCGCCCCTTTCATAATTGTGCGATGACTCAATGTATCTGCATCGACACCATAGGCACCAAGATGTTCGGTCATCTTGCGGACCACGCTCTTTCCGGTGGCGATATTTCCGGTAAGCCCAATCACATGTTTATCTGGCCATGCACTCATATAATCTCCTCAATTGTGCGCTAGAGAAGGTAAAATCTCAAGGAATTCCTAAATCTCTCGACAGTTTCTCCATTTTAGCCGGGGCGCTTCAGAATGTCAAAGGAAGGCTACGAAAAAAGGGTATGCTTCCGTGCATGCGCACCCAAGCATACCCTTTTTCTGAATGAACTTTCAATAAACTAATCCAGAAAATCTTCGGCGTAATGACAAGCAACAGTATGCTCGGGGCTCAGTTCGCGCAACACGGGCTCATCCACAGCGCAATCTTCTTGCGCGAAGGGACAGCGCGGGTGGAAACGGCATCCCGAGGGTGGGTTGAGCGGGCTGGGCACATCGCCCTTCAAAATGATGCGCTCGCGTTTAATCGTTGGGTCGGGGATGGGGATAGCTGACATCAAAGCCTGTGTATAAGGGTGGATGGGTTTGGCAAAAAGATCATCTCTGGGGGCCATCTCAGCGATCTTGCCCAGGTACATAACTGCCACGCGGTCAGAAATATGCTCAACCACGGCTAAGTTATGCGCCACAAACAAATAAGTTAATCCAAATTCAGCCTGCAAATCCTTCAAAAGATTGAGCACCTGTGCCTGAATGGAGACATCCAAAGCAGAGACGGGTTCGTCCAAGACGATGAATTTCGGCTCCATGGTCAGGGCGCGAGCGATGCCGATACGTTGACGTTGACCGCCAGAGAACTCATGAGGATAGCGGTTAGCATGGTAATCCTCTAAACCAACCCGTTTGAGCATCGCCATGACCTTATCAACACGCTCGCTGCCATTGCCAACACCATGAATTTTTAATCCCTCGGCTACTGATTCGCCAATTGGCAGGCGGGGATCGAGCGAAGCATAGGGGTCCTGAAAGACAATTTGCATACGGCGGCGCATATCCTTGAGCTCTTTTCGTTCTAATTGAAAAACATCAATATCATCAAATATAACTGAACCGCCTGTTGGGGGAATCAACTGCAGCATGGTGTGGCCAGCAGTGGTTTTTCCACAACCCGATTCGCCAACCAGGCTGAGAGTTTCGCCTTCTTTTATATTGAAAGTGATATTATCTACTGCTTTGACCCAGGCAATCACGCGCCGGAGGACGCCGCCTCGCACAGGGTAATATTTAACCAGATTCTTTACCTGAATAAGATCGCTATTTTCGTTTTTCCTTGCTGATTGTTCTGTCATAATTTTCTCTACATATAACTACTTATTGGGTAACACCAGCCAACCGCGTTGGCTGCAATATGATCAACTATTATTTCGCCCACCGAGGTTGGGCTGCTACCCAAGGAGATATATTTCATATCATCTCAACGCTCTTCATGGGCGCTTTATGATCTTCATGATCTTGGAAAAGCCAACAACGCACCGTGTGCCCAGATGCGACAGGGATCAAATCGGGCTCGACCTCAGTGCATAATTCCAGACCATACTCTTTGCGAGCCTCGCAGCGGGATGCAAAACGACAGCCTGGCGGCAATCCGATCAAATTCGGCACGTTGCCAGGTATATCGGCCAGCCTGTCTTTGACTTGTCCAAGCACGGGCACAGAGGCGATCAATCCTTTGGTGTAAGGATGTGTGGGATTTTTGAATAAGGATTTAACATCCGTTTCCTCGACGATACGACCGGCGTACATAACAGCAACTCGGTCAGCCATTTCAGCGATCAAACCGAGGTCGTGGGTGATCAAAATGACCGAGGTTCCCATCTTGTTCCGAAGATCCAGCATCAAATCCAGAATTTGAGCCTGGATGGTTACATCCAAAGCAGTGGTTGGCTCATCGGCGATCAGCAACTTTGGCTTGAGTGCCAGGGCCATAGCGATCATCACCCTTTGGGCTTGCCCACCAGACATTTCGTGAGGATAAGCGTGTGCCTTGCTTTCGGCATCGGCGATACCCACAAGTTTGAGCAAATCCACGGCCTGATCCCAAGCTTCTTCTTTAGGCATCTTCTTGTGAATTTGGAAAACCTCGGCAATCTGCGCCCCTACTTTAAAAACGGGGTTCAAACTGCTCTGTGGCTGTTGGAAGATCATCGACATCAAGTTGCCACGCATATCAACCATTTCGGCCACAGAAAGTTCTATCAGATTGCGACCTTCAAAATAGACGTCGCCCTCCACAATCTCGCCCGGATCGTCTACCAATTGCAAAATAGAGAAAGATGTAACACTCTTTCCACAACCAGACTCACCTACTAAACCCAATATTTCTCCAGGCTGCACTTCAAAATCAACGCCATCGACTGCTTTGACAACGCCATCATCTGTAAAGAAATATGTTTTCAAATTCTTTACTTCTAACAAAGGTTGGTTATTGTTATTTGCCACGATGCAGCTCCATTATTGTTTCAGGCGCGGGTCAATGGCATCACGTAGGCCATCACCCAATAAATTGAAAGACAATACCGTGATCATGATCGCCAGGCCAGGGAAGAAAACCAAATGCGGTGCGGTGAACACCTGGTTGCGTTCTGAGCCCAGCATCGTTCCCCACTCAGGGGTAGGCGGCTGCGCACCAAGCCCCAAGAAGGATAGCGCCGCGGCATCCAGGATGGCGGTAGCGATCCCTAAAGTTCCCTGAACAATCAACGGCGGGATGGCGTTGGGCAGAATGCGGGTGAACAAGATGTGAAAATGGCTGCCTCCCAGGGCTAGAGAAGCAGAAACATATTCCTGCTCTTTGACCGATAGCACACTAGCCCGCACCACGCGGGCATATACAGGAATTGTTACAATTCCAATTGCCAGGAGTGCATTCTGCAATCCTCTCCCCAATACGGACACAATCGCAATAGCCAATAAAAAGGAAGGAAATGCCAGCAGTACATCCATGAAGCGCATGATCAGGTTATCTAACCAGCCACCTGCATAGCCTCCCACGGCGCCAAGGAATGTCCCAATAACAATGGCAAACCCAACAGTGCTAAAGCCAATAAAGAGCGAAACGCGCGTCCCAAAGATTACTCTGCTAAATACATCCCGAACATTGCCATCTACCCCCAAAATATGCTGGGGTTGATCTTCCGGACAGCCCAGCAAATGAATGCAGGGACTGGAGCGTTTTTTGATATCTTCTTTGCCAATCAATACTTCTTCGGGATCGTAAGGCGCGAGCACCGGCGCAAAAATGGCCACCAAAATTAGCAAGCCTAAAATTGTGCCCCCAATAACGGCTGATCGTTGACGAATAATACGCCGCAAAGTCAGCCTGGCCAGACTGTTAGATCGATAATCTTTCTTATCTTCAGAATTAGTTGTATCAGTTATAGCTGCCATGAAAGCCTCAATCCAATTTAATGCGTGGATCAATGAATACGTAGGAAAGATCAACAATCAAGTTTACGGCCACATATCCCACTGAGATAACCACCGTAAAAGCTTGAACGATCGGGAAATCTCGCGCTGTTATTGCTTCAAAGAGCATACGTCCTACGCCTGCGAAGCTGAAAATCGATTCTGTGAGCACTGCGCCTGCGAAGAGTGTACCGACCTGCAAACCAATAATCGTTGCAATGGGAAGCAAGGCATTTCGAAAACCATGCTTCAAAATCACAAAGCGCTCGAATAATCCTTTTGCACGCGCCGTACGAATATAATCTTGGCGCAAAACTTCCAACATGCTGGAGCGGGTCATGCGGGCGATGATCGAGAGCGGGATGGTACTAAGTGCAACTGATGGCAGAATGAGGTGCTTAATCACATCCCCCAACACTACCCAATCGGCCGTGATGAGAGAGTTGAATATATACATATTGGAAAAGAAATCCATGAACTGGTATATAAATGTACCGGGTACCAGGTTCCAGTTGAAGACTTCAAAAAATGGGACAGCTGCAAGACCCGCAGAGAGGCGCCCTGACGGAGGCAGCCAAAACGGCGTATCCTTTAGCAGCAATGCGAAAGCGTAAGCAAGCATTAGTCCCAACCAATATACCGGCATTGAGACACCCGTATTGGCTCCAATCATTGTGATCACATCAACAGCAGAATTGCGCTTCACAGCTGAGATCACCCCTAAGGGAATACCAACCAATGCGGCCAGGACCAGGGCTATCGCTCCCAATTCGATGGTGGTCGGCAATCGCTCAATGAGAATTTGGGTTACTGGTCGGCTGAAGCGGATAGACCTGCCAAAATCTCCTCGCACAATATCCTTCATATAAATCATAAATTGCACAGGGATAGGTTTATCAAGGCCATGGTCACGTGTGAAACGCTCACATACTTCTGCAGATGCCTTTTCACCCAACATTGCCTTACAAGGATCACCAGGAATCGCACGTGCCAGCACAAAAGTAATTAATAAAATTCCAAAAACAACCGGAATAGATAATAAGAGGCGGCGGATGGCGTATTGTGTCATAAGATGTTATCTAACTTGAACTTGGTGGCTTACACAATCTTAACAGAGCTTCCCTAAAAATAGGGGTGGATGGGGTACTCCGCACCCCATCCACCCTTATTTTTAGCTATTCTTCTATCGAATTGTATAAGTTCCCATTAGAAAAGAGTAGAGAAACGCGGGATAGCACCATGTCCGTAGAGGACAGTGCCATCCCGCGTCAACTAGCATCTAGACGGTCTAGATGGCAGTGAGGATCTTACTCCTCAAGGTTCATCAAGCCGTCGAACAGGTACGAATAATATTCAAACGCACCTGTGTTGCCAATGTGGTTTGCATTGGCAGCGTCGATACCAGCAGCCCAGGAGGCGACCACGTCGTTGGCATCCATCTTGGTGCCATCGTGGAATGTAACGCCCTCACGCAGGGTGCAGGTCCAGACAGTCGTGTCCTCGTTGGATGTACAACCGGTGGCCAACTCAGGCACAACATCGCCGGAGTCGATGGCGTAACCCAACAGAGTTTCTACAACCTGCTGGCAAGGAGCCAATGATTCGCCGTCGGTCTCGTCCTGGCAGAACAAGCTGATAGGCTCAGCATTCTGCATGTAGACGAAGGTGTCTTTACCAGGATCAACTCTTCCCAACAGCGGGGCGCCGAAGGGGCGGAAGTGAGCGTTATCAACAGTAGCCAGAGCTGCAGAGGCAGAAGCACCGTTAGCAATCGGAACCATGGGAACCAGTTCGCGAATTGCGTTATTGGCCTCAACATAGAGGGACTCTGCATCAGCAGGGTTACCAATCTGTGAAGCTGCTTCAAGCACTTCGTAGATCTCAGGATGCGGATCACCGTACTGCGGATTCGAAGCAGCAAAGTGGAAATCCAGGAAGTTGGTCACGTGAGGATAGTCAGCACCCCAACCGAGCAGGTAGAGACCATCGAGACGGCCATTGGTGGATTCGTCAATGAACTCACCAGATTCCATTACGATAACTTCAGCTTCAATGCCCAGGTTGTCGCGCAACTGGGTCTGGAATTCAACTGCAACCAGGGCGGGCTCGGGCAGATAACCACGGAAGACATCGCGATAGTAGATCGCGGTCTCGAAGCCATCTGGATAGCCAGCTTCAGCTAACAGCGCCTTGGCGGCATCAACATCGAACTCGTACCAGGCATCACCGACACAACCATTAGGCAGGCTGCAGGGGGTGAAGTGCGAGGGAACTGTTGAGCCTTCAGCATAGAAGTTATCGACAACACGTTGGCGGTCAACACCCATAGCAATCGCCTGGCGGACTCTTATATCATCAAAGGGAGTGAAGGTGTTGGTCATAGCCAGGTAAAGCACGTTGGGATTAGCAACCGGCAAGAAGGTCAAAGTTGCATCATCTTGTATCGTCGCGTAATCATCAGGGCTCGGGTTCGTGATCTGGTCTACGGTACCTGATTGAAGCTCGAGCAAACGGGCTGCGCCCTCAGTTGCCCAGCGGAAAACCAGGGTGTCGTAAGCGGGCTTGTCGCCCCAGTACCCATCAAATTTCTTCATGGTGATACTGTCGCCTCGTGCCCAGGTGTCCAGATAGAAGGGGCCTGTGCCGACTGGCGCGGAGAGCAAAGTTTCCTGACCCTCAGCATTGGCGTATGTATTCAGCCACTCGAGTGGATAAATACCAAAGGGGGTAAAGGCAGCCTTGGTGGGGAAAGCAGGATCGGGCTTGCACATGGTGAACTCAACGGTGAGTTCATCAACAGCAGCAACCGATTTGATCTTTCCACCATAGTCACAACTGTCCGCAGCAACGGACATCGGTTCGCTATAAGCGATTTCTTCGTAGGCTCGCTCAACTACTGCGGCTTCATCAGCCGCGGGTTGACATGCAGCCAAAACCATGCTGGCGAGAACCAGCAAGGATACGAAAATAAATAGGGATCGGTTCTTCATAAAATCTTCCTCCAAAACATTGTTCTTCTTAAATAAAACGGGGGTTAAACGGAAAAAGTATATGGAATGCTATTTCCTCCTTTCTTTGAAACTCAATTAACTAAATTTCGTACCCTGAATTATACGCTACTATCAAGCAGTGTCAAATTAATTGATACATATTTACAAAAAAATGGAACCCGCCAATATGCTATAATGCCAGCCACCCTGGGCTGGAAAATGGTAAATTTTCAATGAATTCATCAAGTGAACTCACTCAAGCAGTCAAAGAAGAAGCACGCCGGCTTGGATTTCATCATGTAGGTGTCACAACCCCAGACCCGCCCTCACATTTGGATACCTACGAGCAATGGCTGACTAAAGACCATCATGGGGATATGGCATGGATGGCCACTGAACGCGCTCGCCAGCGACGCGCCAACCCGCGCCTGATCTTGCCAGAATGCGAGTCGATATTGATGCTGGGGATTCTATACCAACCCTCACCCCTTCGCCCCTCTCCCAATGGGAGAGGGGTTGGGGGTGAGGGAAAAATCGCATCCTATGCTTGGGGGGATGATTATCACGATGTGCTCCCAGACCGCTTACGTTCATTAGTATCATTCATCGAGTACAAAACCGGTCAGACGATTCCCAATCGTTGGTATACCGATACCGGTCCTATCTTGGAACGCGAGTTAGCTCAACGAGCGGGCTTGGGTTGGATTGGAAAGAATACGAACCTGATCAACCCAAAAGGTGGCTCATATTTTCTTCTAGCTGAGATTCTCCTCGGAATTGAACTCTCCCCCGACGAACCCCTCATATCTGATCATTGTGGATCTTGCACCCGCTGTATCGAAGCCTGCCCCACCGATTGCATCCTACCCAATCGCACCATAGACTCCAACCGCTGTATATCCTATTTGACCATTGAACTCAAGGAGCCGATTCCGCAAGATTTGCGCCCACAAATTGGGGATTGGATATTTGGATGCGATATCTGTCAGCAAGTTTGCCCTTGGAATATAAGATTTTCTCCTGCAAATGGTGACCCGGCATTTGAACCTCGCTCGGGGCTGGTTCAGCTCACCCTGAAGGATGAATTGCTCCTAAGCCCAGAAGAATTCAACCGCAAGTTCAAAGGAAATCCTGTCAAACGTACCAAACGGCGTGGATACCTGCGCAACATCGCCATAGCCCTTGGAAATATGGGGAACCCTGCAGCCGTACCAATCCTTTCCGAAGCCTTAAAAGATTTTGAGCCCCTAATTCGAGGGCACGCTGCCTGGGCTTTGGGTCAGATAGGCGGAGCAGAAGCGACTAATGCGTTGCAATTTGCTGCAGTCGTAGAAGAAAACCATGTAGTAATCAATGAAATTCAAAATGCATTATCGATAACAAAGGGTACCTAACAGATTTTATGATCAGAAGAGAATTTATCCTCGGTCTGCTATCCTTTTTGGTTTTCTTTTTAAACGCCTGTCAACGCACTGTTGTAGCAACAGAGCACGTAGAAATTCCTGCAACAATAGCTCCAACTACCACATTTACAGCAACAGCAATCCCCCCCACGCAGACAGCGACGCTAACTCCATCGCCAATTTCGCCAACGGTCGAACCTACCTCCTCGCCAACACCTACAGAAGTGCCAGTTACAGAGTTATTGTTCACAGGAGCCATAGTCCCCGCGCGCTGTGTCCAAGAAGCCATCGATGAGCGTGGCAATGCCGACTATATCTACGCCAGCATGAAAGGGGTTATCGAAAAAGCCGATATTGCCATCGGCACGCTCAATGCAGCATTGAGCGACTACCCCCCCCTCAAGGGCTGCGTCCAAACCTTTGTGCTTGTTGGCAGATCAGAAAACGCCGACGCCCTGGCCAATGCCGGTTTTGATGTCATGAGCGTAGCCACCAACCATATCAAGAACTGCGGACTGCTTGGTTGTGGAGATCGCGCCTTTTTCGACACGCTGGCTAATTTATATAGGGTGGGTATTGAGCCAGTGGGCGCGGGGGAGAATATCGCCGCGGCACTAAATCCAGTGATCGTCACCATAAATGGGATTCGTTTCGGCTTCATTTCTCTTGGAGAGATCGAACCCAGTGCTTTTGCCGACATTGCCTCGCCAGGCATCGCCGAACTTTCCAATGCCAACTTACGAAGAGCTATCGAAAACACCCGAAATCTGGCTGATGTCGTCATCGTCTTACCCCATTGGGGCTCAGATTACAGCCCAACACCAAACTATCGTCAACTTGAATTCGCCGATGTCGCCACCGAGTCTGGTGCTGACCTCGTGATAGGCAATCACGCCCATGTTATTCAGGGAATGAAAGAATTCAATGGTGTGCCAGTTTTCTTTGGATTAGGCAGCTTCGTCTTCGACCAAAGCTGGTCGTTAGAAACGCAGCAAGGCATCGTTGTTCGAGTAGTTTTCGAGGGAATACAATTCCAGAGTTATGAAGTTATTCCTGTGCATATCGAAAAGAATGGCTATGTTTTTATTCCTGAAGCTGAAGAAGCCGCTTCAATTCTAAGTCGTTTCGAAACCATTAGCGACCAGATCCCTTGACACTCTCAAGCACGCCAAAGCTGGCTCTTTAACTGTCGCAAAAACGCGAGGATATCTTTGCATTTTGGCACCTTATTGACCTTTACATATGTTGATAAACTTTTGATTGTCATGCTGAGCGCAGCGAAGCATCTCTGCAGAGACTCTTCGGTCGCAAACACCGCTCTCTCAGACCTGTCCTGCGACCGAAGGAAGTGTCGAAGGAGTGACAAGCTTAAATAATATATGTGAACATCAATAGTGTGTGATTAAATGGACTCCGGAAAGTTATTTAATTTCTTGTCATTTTGATCTGAGCAGCATCGTTGGTTTCACTTCGACGACCTCAGAACAAGCGTTACGCACGGCGTCGGTTGAGTGCGAAGCGTATCGAAGCCAGCCAGGCTGCCCAGGGCGAACCAGCGGATACTGTGGGGTTACTCGGAATGACACAAGATCTGATGAAATCTCACCTCCAAACTGAAATACGCATCTGAACTTCGGCTTGATGATGTCAGTATCATATTCAAGATACAAAAATGATCTGCGGAGAGGCAAGATGGAGAATGAAGTGAAACACGTTATCCGGGGGGAAACGCTATTCGCTGGCCTAAGAAAACCTATTAAAAGCCGTGAAGAACTCATTCCAAGGATCCAGCAGGTGAAAGATGCTTGCGGAGATAACATTTGCGGTCCAGTAACACACATCTTCCGCTTTGATACTCCTGTAGATGGCTTCGATTCGGAGATTGGATTTCCGGTTTCAGAAGAAGTGAATGATGGTGAAATCAAAACCCACTCGCTGCGAGAGCTTCATTTCTTCTCATCAACCCATAAGGGGGCAGTTGCAACACTACGGGAAACTTCGCTCCAAAACTATGCGCACATGAACCAAGTTGGCCTGGCTCCTGAACTGGAATTAGTAGAGATCTACCATCACTACGATCCTGATGACGAAGAATCAAACAAAATCGAAACCCAGGCATCATTTTTAGCCTGGCCCGAGGTCTATCGAGAACAGTTGCTTCGAGTGCTTGGCCCCAATTTGACCAAAGAGATTTGGACAGGCGGCCAGGAAATCACGCCCTTCACTTTAGTTGATGAGCGAGCCGCATGGGTCGCTGGGGCCCTAGAAAGATTGAAAGAACGCACAACTCTAGATCAACAATTTGACATCCTCTCACGAGTGGCCTTAGTACGACCTGTGGAAGATACCAACAAGTTTAAGCAGGTCTATCAGGAAACAGGGGATGTGAACGCCGTTCTCGAACTTCAGCATCAGGAGCTATCCAAAACCGCCACAGGTGGCTTTATCAATCCACCAATGTTTGATGGAAAGGTACTCCATTTGAGCAAAGTTGCCTACAACCGGGCGGCTTATGATCAGGCAACCACGCCTGATGAAACCCGCAAAGCATACTGCTTCTGCTCGCTTATTCGTGAAGCTGCCGACCCCACTGTTGATCCCATCTTTTGTTATCGCGCGGCCGGCTGGGCGCGTCAGTTTTGGGAGCCAATTCTAGGAACGCAATTCAAGAGTTGTAGGATTACCCACTCGATTCTCAAAGGGGATAAATTCTGTGCCTGGGATTACGAGCTTGAAGAGGGTTGGGATAATTAAGTCAATAGCACCGTGCTCAATGTGAGCTCAGTGGCTAATTGATCTATAGATTTACAGCAGGGTTTTAAATCGCTCTTCGTAGGGCTTGGATTCCCCACACAATTCCAAAAATGGCTGTACAGGTCAACACAATCGCGGCTCCCGAAGCAATGCTCAAATAGTAGGAGAGATACAAGCCGACCACACCGGAGACAGAGGCAATGGTGGCCGCTATGGCCATCATGATGGGCAGGCGTTTGGTGAGCAAATAGGCCGTTGCTGCGGGTGTAACCAGCATGGCAACCATCAAGGCTACCCCAACGGTTTGCAGGGAAACAACAATTGTCACGGCGATCAAGATGAGCAGCAAAAACTCCAACAGGCGCACAGGTAGCCGCAGTGTTGTCGCCAGAATGGGGTCAAACGAGAGCACCATAAACTCTTTGTAGAAGGCTAAAATCGCTAAGAGCACGAATCCCCCAAAAGCGGCAATCAACCACAGGTCTCCACTGCGCACCCCCAAGACATCCCCAAAGAGGAAATGCGCCAGGTCGACGCTGTAACTCCGCACTGTGGAGATCAGCGCAACGCCCAGGGCAAATGTCCCTGCGAAAATGATTCCAATGGCTGTATCTTCCTTGATTTTGGTATTGCGGCTGATGGCACCGATCCCCAGCGAGCTAAGGATCGCGGCAATCAACGCCCACCAAAAAAGCGGCTCACGCGCTCCATCACCCACCAGATATCCCACCGCAATTCCTGGCAGAATCGCATGTGCCAGAGCATCTCCAAAGAAAGCCATGCTGCGCAACACTACATAAGTACCAACGACGGCACAGACGATGCCAACCATCACCGACGCAATCAGTCCGCGCACCATAAAGGCATATT
>JADHTJ010000108.1 GCA_016785015.1 Anaerolineales bacterium | reverse complement strand
ACGTTTCTGTGGCTCAGGAATGCGATGGAGCCGCAAGGGAGCTGAACGTCTTTTGCCCATTCGCTCGGCTATCTTGAGTAATCGATTCGACAAAATGTGGAGCCGTGCTTATAACTCACCCCCAAACTGAAATACGCCCATCTTCATCCTGGCGGTTGACAAATTCCAAAGACACACGCTCAGGGAATTGGCCAAAACGGCTGGCAACCCCTTCTGAAAAAAGCGAATGATCCGATAAGATCACCACTTGCTGGCGCATGTCTAGATTCTTCAACATGATCTCCAAAATTGTGGATTTTATAGGGTTGATATTAACAGAACATGAGAAGAATCCCCACACCCCCCTGGGTAATATTTCACAAACGATCGGGTAGGCCGCAAATAGCGAGTTACCATCAATTTAGGTAGGTATTTAGCCTACCTAAAAATGGCCGATACTATGACATTTATCGTGATCCTGGAAATATAAAGAAATACTATCCCCTAAGTGCGTCCCAACTTTCTTGCCCCCCCAAGCACTTGCTTCAGTCTAAGTCCTGATCAATTAACCCCATTCTCATTGCATGAGCCACTGCCTCGGTGCGATTTTGCGCACCCAGTTTCTGCAAAATATTGCGCACATGGTACTTAACCGTATTTTCGCTAACAAAAAGGCGCTCAGCAATCGCCCGATTGGGCAGACCATCTCCCAGCAAAGCGAGCACCTCTACTTCACGAGGCGAGAGGCCTCCTTTTTCGTCTTCATTTTGTTGCGCTAAATCTTTAACGCGTCCCATGATTCGGGCAGCGATCTTACGTGTGACCGCCGCTTCACCATTATTGATACCATCGAGAATTGATAAAAATTCTCCCGCATCGAGATCTTTCAATAAATAACCATCAGCGCCAATTTCAATTGACTTGAATAAGTCCTCATCAGCATCTGAAACAGTCAGCATGACGACTTTTGTTCCAGGTGATTCGGCCTTGATTTTTTCAAGCGCTTCTAAGCCATTCATTTCAGGCATCGAGATATCAAGCAAAGCCAAATCCGGTTTATGTCGCCGCACAGCTTCCAGGGCTGCTACACCATCCCCAACTTGGGCAACAACTTCGTACTCGGCTGCCTCTAACAAACTAATGATGCCATCTCGAAAAAGAGAGTGATCATCGGCAACAACTACCCGCATCTCCTAGCTCCTCTCACGCAGAAGGTCAAATTCAACCAATACACGAGTACCACCACTGGGCTTGGAACGAAACTCCAAATCGGCTCCGATCTCCTCGGCCCTTTCTTGCATGGTTGTCAAACCGAAGTGCCCATTTTTGAGTTCAAGCACATTCATCAAGTCAAATCCACGCCCATCATCCATAATTGCTAATTTTATTACATTCTGTTCTTGATCCAAAGAAACGCTGATCTTCGAGGCATTCGCATGCTTACGGGCATTGGTCAGTGCCTCCTGAACAATACGCAACAAGTGTAACACTTCTTCAGGAAGCAAATTTACCAATAGATCAGGTGGTTTGTTAAATTGCGCATGAACATTGCTCAAATTGTTAAATTGCCGGATATACTCATCTAACCCTGCCACCAAATTTGTATCCACCTGGCTTGCCATCTTCAAACCCAGGATCCCCTCCCGCACATCTAAAGATACGCTTCGCGCTGCATCTTCGAGCTGGGATAATTGCCGATCCGCCTCCTGGATGTTCTCTTTCTGCAGGTTCAAGCGTATGGCCATCACCTTGGTCCCAACATACCCCAAGACTTGGGCCAGGCCATCATGTAATTCCCGGGCGATACGCTCGCGCTCATCAATGATCGCCTTCTGACGAACCTCGGTGCGGACCTCAATTTCACGCGCATTTCGATCAATTTCATCTGCCATCTGGTTGAACGTGTCCCCCAGTTGACTAATTTCATCATCGATCCCTTCACGCTCCAAGATGCGGGCAGTATGGTTTCCAGCCGCATATGTCGCAATCGGTATCCTTAAATCTTCGATCCTTTTGACGACAATACGGTGCATCAGCCAATAAATTCCCATCGTGATCAAGAGTGTGCTTGAAATGGAAATCGCAAGGTTGCGGATTAGCGTTTGATTCGTGTGGGCTTTGACATCCTCTAATGAGATGTCGATCAGCAATACGCCTAGATGGTCGCTGGTTTCCTGATGACAGGTAGAGCATTCTGAATGATTGGAAATTGTGGTAGAGATGCGCAATGTATCCAGCGGCTCTTGCAGTTCGACAGAGCGCGGCCGATTTCCAGCGGGATATTGATGGCACTCCCAGCACCCAATATTGAGTTGATTCACTGAATTGGCATCGGATTGCGTTCCGCTAGCAGCAAGCAATTTCCCGCTCACGCCAACAATTTGAACTTGCTGCACAATGTCCAGGCGGTTTACATCCGACAAGGCTGTCATCAAATGTTCGCTATCTTTGATCACCATGGCATGGGAAATACTATTATTTAGAACATCACCCAATTGCGCGGCATAAGAACTAGCCTGTTCTCTGAGCACGCTCAGATCTTGCCAATAATGCACGACCGATAAACCCATCAGCGAAATAAATACCGGTAAGGCCACACCAAATGCTACCCGCGCATGGAGGCTGGATCGAAATATTGAGAAGCGTGGTTTTAGTTGGGAATGGTTTCTGAAAATGCTCATCGAGAAGGGCACTAGACCTATTCTTTTGAATAGTTATTGTTCTAATTATGCCATACTCAGAGCATTCTAGTCTATCAATTATGTAGGCTCTTTTGAATTCCCCAAGGTTATGTACCCCACAAGCAAGAAGGTTTCTGCGAGCATGCCGTAGCAATACATTCAAATGCAAATTAAAAACAATCCTGACCCACATGTATGCGGTGGATCAGGATTGTTCTGCAGCGCGCAAACAAACTTTTTAACTCGGATGAGTCTAGGATCAAATCATGAAAACACTAATTTCTGATTTGTAAAATTTCTACACATGTTCTACCAATGTTTCCATGCGCACATCACGCAATCGCTGGCGAACAACCTGGGCAGCTTTGAGCGTCAATAGATGACCAAAGCAACAATCATCATCGATTGCTTTCTGTAATTTGACGCGGTCAAACTGCAAAACACGACTGCCAATATTAGCCTTAGCATTCGCAGTCGAGATATTGGGTGGAATTAGAGCTGACCAACCAAAAGTATACCCAGAACCTACATTGCTGACAGTGATATCCCTTGTTGTAAGGTCGTTTGTAAGTTGTTGAGCCAGGCTTTGCACATGCTCCCTATCAGGGATATCCACGGTGATGCTAATGCTGCCTTCCACCACCAAGTAGAAACAATCAATCTCATCCCCCTCGTAAAAGAAATAGTGTTCAGCATCTACAGAATGTTCTTCGCTAATATTCGCTAAGCGTTCTATTTGATCAGCAGAAAATCCAGCAAAAAATGGGTAGCGGCGAAGTTGTTCAACAGAAATCATTTCAGCCTCCTTTACTTTCTAATTGAGGGAAGTAGATCGATTTTCAGGATGAATTTAGGATGCGTCGCTATTGTAGGGCAATGGAATGGATGTCAGAGAGGGGCTAGCGGGTGAGTAATCTCGTTTGATTGGTAAATAAGGAAATGTTCTTTACCGCGAAATACTCGTGCCAATTTCAGTGAGGAGTAATGTCCAATGAGACAAGTACGATTTTTGTTGGATCTGCCGGCTGCTCGTATCTACTCCGTTTATTGGGAGAGGCAACCTAAAGCGGATTGTGTGTATTTGAAAATTTTTTCACATACACACTTTCATCATATCTGATTCAATCTTCCATTGTAAATACTCAAATTAGTAGTTACAACCTATCATTTAGTACATGTAGGAGGGAACTAGCCAAATAGCCTGCCAAGCTTGGAATATTTGGAGAACTTCAATCAAGAAAGGGGAAAATTTACCTTAAACCTATCTAAATAAAAAATCCTGGTTCCTCCGTTAGGGGAGGAACCAGGATCGAAGTAATCAGTGATCAAAGAAAAACTGATTAGGGGGCAACGTACTCAGCAAGGGGGTATTCAGCTTCAACCCAGCCGCCGAAGCCACCCTTCAGGCTGGAAACATCCGTGTAGCCGTAGCTCCACAGAATTTCCAGAGCCATAGTGGAACGATGTCCGCTGCCGCAGTAAATGACAACTTTGGCTTCTTTCTCAGCAGGCCAGTTGGCTATTTGAGCAATCAACTCTTCCAAGGGGATGTGGGCAAATGCCGCTTCGCCGACATCAACAACACCCTTTTCTTCCAGTTCTTCTGCGCGGCGAACGTCGAGGACGAACATATCCGGGGTTTCAACCAGTGCAGTGTTGAGCGCATCCGCAGTGATCACACCGTAAGGCTTGACGCCATATTTACCCAGGGTGGCATCTTTGAAGATAGCCGCCATGGGATCAAATTCGGCAGCATCCAGCGCAACGGCTTCGGGAACACCCTCGGCCACAGGATTGCCAGCGGCAACCCAGTCAGCAAAAGTGGTCTTGAGGGCGCGCACGTCAGTCCAACCCAGGGAGTGCAGCGCGGTCATAGCAATGGTGGCACGCCAGCCGCTGCCGCAGTAAGCCACGATGGGGGTATCGAAAGCGGGCAGTTGATCGAGGTTAGCAGCCAGATCGGCCAGAGGGATATGCACGGCACCTTCTATATGACCGTTCTCTACCAGTTCGGGAGTAGTGCGAACGTCAAGCAAGAAGGGAGGTGTATCCTCTGCCATCTCGACCATTAAGCCATCGGCCTTGACGGTGTTATAACCAGCCATATTCTCGAGCATAGCAGCGTAAGCCGCGTCTAACTCGGGAGCAGCATACTCTGCTGTTGCATAGCCAGCATCTGCCCAACCACCGAATCCGCCTTTCAGGCTGGAAACGTTAGTGTAACCCATGGACCACATAATTTCCATGGCCATGGTGGAGCGGTGACCGCTGCCACAGTAGATCACAATCTGGGCATCTTTGTCGGCCGGCCAGAGAGCCATTTGAGCAATGAAGCGCTCCAGAGGAATGCTGACCAATTCGACATCACCGCTATCGATGACGCCCTTGCCAGTCCATTCACTGGTGCGGCGCACATCCATGACGATCATCTCAGGGTTATCAACCAGGGCGGTATTGAGACCATCCGCAGTGGCGACACCATAGGGCTTGACACCATAAGCTGAGAGAACAGCATCAATTTCAGCAACGATGGCTGCATTGGGTTCAGCGGCGTTCAATGCCACAGCTTCGGGAACACCCTCAGCAACAGGGTTGCCAGCGGCGACCCAGTCTGCGAAGGTTGTCTTGAGAGCACGCACATCGGTCCACCCCATAGCATGCAGAGCAGTCATGGCGATGGTTGCTCGCCAGCCGCTGCCGCAGTAAGCAACGATGGGGGTGTCGAAAGAGGGCAGCAGATCCAGGTTCTTGGCCAGGTCAGCCAACTGGATGTGCGCGGCGCCTTCGATGTGGCCATTCTCTTCCAGCTCGGGGGTCGTGCGAACATCGAGCAAGAAGGGAGGCGCATCTTCAGCCATTTCCACCATCAGGCCGTCGGCCTTGACGGTGTTATAACCCACCATGCTTCCCAGCATCGTGGAATAGGCAGCCTTCATCTCGCCCATGTGCGAATCCGCAAACACAGGCATCGCGGCTACCAGCATGCTCGTTAGTATGAGCAGCGAGAGTACAACATGTAGCTTCTTTTTCATTCTTTTTCTCCTTTTCAGTTAAGAAATATGGCTACAATCTGACTTATTCGTCTCCAAAACTATCCATGATCAGCTCGGGAATATCCTTAATGATCACAGATTGATTGGCATTTCGTTCCTGTGCAGAAACTTTATCTGCCGTGAGGAAGATTTCTGCGTTTCCGTGGCAGGAGTCACAGGACTCGGTTTGAGGTGTTTGCAATTGAATGTTGTGAGGGGTTGCATAAGCCCAAGTGGGGAGCGTATCAAAATTAGGCTGATTGGCCCCATAATATGAGTAGCTGGTGGGAGCAACTGGTATATGGCGCACGGTTATGTAATCATACGCACGGTCAGCGCTCTTAAGTGGATTTTGCCCAATAAAGAAAGTTAGGTATGCGCCTTCAGTAGAGAAGTAAGGCTTGCCGCTTTCCTCACTTACCTGGACATGGCAGCCATCACAACTGGTATAGGCCACCGAGTGACACACCTGGCAGGAAACCTGTCCATGCACTTTGTGATTGACCACATTCTTCTGGGTGCTCATATTTTCTACTTGATGACAGTCAGTGCAAGCAGGCACCATACCACCGGCGTAGCGATGGTCTGGCGTTTCTTCCATACCCAAGGCAGCATAATCACCATGCATTTCTGCGGCGGAGTGGCAATCAGTGCATTTCATGCGCCCTTTGCGGAAGTGTACATCAGCCTTGAGATCTTCATGCTTACCCAAGTACTCATTGCCAACGCGACTGCCATGACAAGCTGTACAATTGCGCGTCAAAGATGGAGTAGCATTGAAGAGATGGCCATCGATTAACCCTCCCCCCACAGGGGAAGGTTGGCTGACGTGGCAGTCACCACAATCAGTGTGGCAGCTTGCGCAGTGGTTGCCAAACATCTCTTCAAGAGCAGGATGATCTTCAGGGGTGCTGCGCGCATTGATCACAGTCCAATACCCCTCTTGAGAGGAGTGCAAACTGTTGGGATATGTTTCCACAACTTCAGCATGGCAAGTTCCACACACCGCGCCAGGGTCAGCACTGGGCTTAGCAACTAAATCTGAATGAGCAGCATCCTTGCTCGCCTCTTGCTGGCCGCCATGGCATTCAGTGCAGGCAATCGCGCCGTGTACTGTTTCCGCAAATGTTTCATCAACGAGAACTTTTTCCCAAGGCTCCAACGGAGCCACTGAACCCCCTCAGCCCTCGCCTTCGTTTTCGCTCTCGACTGCTTCCTCGACCTTGGCCGTGCTGACTAAAGAATCTTTGTCTGTATGGCAGGCTAAACATTGATCAACTTCATTTTCAGACTCAGCAACCGTTGGCGATTCGATAGTATTTTCTTGTATTGGAGTTGTCGATGCAGAAATTCCCAAAAGCACTAAAACAACGATCAAATACATTATAAATTGATGCTTTCTCATCTCATACACCTTTTTGAATCAGACTAATTTGTTATTGATTT
Organism: Anaerolineales bacterium; assembly: GCA_016785015.1. Taxonomy (GTDB): domain Bacteria; phylum Chloroflexota; class Anaerolineae; order Anaerolineales; family UBA11858; genus NIOZ-UU35. The sequence goes on along the minus strand of JADHTJ010000108.1, from coordinate 9,527 downwards.
CACATATGATTATAAATAAGTAAATGTCATAAATCATAGTGACAAAAATAACGCTGGCTTATACGTCATAATTATAGGTAATCATAAGTAATTACTATACGTTAGTGATACATATCACTTGAATTGTTTATAAATCACTTGTTATGATATTCTTGGAGCTAATCATGTTAGACGCACATCAACTTAATGTTTTTCTGGTTGCTGCAGAAACGCTGAATTTTACTCGGGCTGCCCAAAAGTTGGGCATGAGTCAGCCCAGCGTCAGCCAGCACATCCAAAACTTAGAGCGATTCTTCTGCACTCCCCTTTTCGTACGCTCCACCCGCAATCTACAATTGACTGATGCAGGGATTGCCCTACTTCCTTTATCTCGTAAAATGGTTTCTCAATCCATACTCATCGAGGAAACCATGGCTTCACTCCAAGGTGAAGTTTTTGGACATCTTATGGTGGGATGTAGCACGACCCCAGGAAAATATCTATTGCCCCCATTGCTAACGCAATTCCATAATGAGTTTGCCAAAGTACGCATCACTTGTCAGGTATCGCCTCAAAACGAGGCCATTGATAAACTATCAGGGGGTTTGGTTAATTTCGCACTTACCAGCCAAATTAGAGAGTCGTGTAAAGATGTCGAATTCCGCGAATTCATGCGTGATGAAATTATTCTCATCGCACCCCTAAATCACCCATGGACACAACGCGAGAGTATCGATTCTGACGATCTATTTGGGGAAGAATTTTTAATGCGGGAACAAGATTCAGGTACATATTTTTCCGTGAATGCAGCTTTGGCCCAAATTGGCGTCGACACCAGTGATCTAACCACGCTGATGACCCTTGGAAACTCAGAAGCCATCGCTTTATCTGTCCAGGAAGGTTTAGGTGTTGGCTTTATCTCAGAGATTGTGGTTACCAAACTTGGAGAAGGACGTGTTGCTCCTATCAGAGTAAACGGTCTATATATATACCGAGAAATCTATATTGGCCATAATACCAACCAACCTGCCACGGTCGCCCAAAATTCATTTTGGGAGTTCATTCAGGGGTTGCCATATCCATTCCCTCTTACCTGAAGTCATTCAATAGCTTCCAATTTCCATATTTAGGGGAGAAGCCAAGTACCTACTAATTTCAAGGTGAAGAACGACATTTACTATCCCAAATATCTATTGACACACTAATTTTACATTATTAAATATATGCTCATTTTATATGACATTTAGCCTTGTTCCATGTGACAAGGATCACTAACTCACTCTTTTGGGGGATGCTAAGATATCAAAATATCAATATATTCGGTTATGCGAATAAAGTTATACACCAACATATGCTCATTCTTGATCAGTCAGGTTGAGCGGTTTTCTGTCATAAAGGCAACAACTTATGGATAAATCTACCCTAGCGCGAGAAGTAACTCAACTGCATGCAGAGATATGCTCTGCGTTAGCTGATCCCCGCAGAATTTTGATGCTCTACACACTACATGAATGCTCTCGCAATGTCGGTGATTTGGCGGTGGAAATCGGTATTAGTCAACCTGCCACTTCGCGCCATCTCAAAATTCTTAAACAGCGCGGTCTGGTCAGCGCGACTCGCAAAGGCGCCAGCGTTGAATACGCCCTCATCGACGAACGTCTCATTCAAGCCCTCGATTTGTTGCGCGCGGTGCTTTACGATCGCTTAACGCAACGCGCCAATCTCGTTGAAGAAGCAGCCAATTACACAGAATGGTAAATGCTATGAAGAATTTCAAATACATCTGGGCACTTGGGTTGATCGTTACCCTGGTGTTGATCATCGTGCCCATCGTCATTTTCACATCTCCTGGGGAAAACAAAATTGTTGACGATCCCTGGGCAGGCGTTCCCCTGCATGTGCCTCACACTGACCACAGCGATATTATTCAGGGGCCCTTTGAGACTGGCTCTGATGTCACCAAAGCCTGTCTGGAATGTCATGAAGAGGCTGGATCTCAGGTTATGGCAACTGCACATTGGACCTGGGAAAGTCAGCCTTACAACCTGGAAGGCCGCGATGGGCCCATCACTGTCGGCAAGAAAAACACGATCAACAATTTCTGCATTGGAATTCAAGGCAATTGGGAAGGCTGTACATCCTGTCATGCCGGGTACGGTTGGGATGATGCCAACTTCGATTTCTCCAATCAGGAGAACATTGACTGCCTGGTTTGTCATGATAACTCGGGCATCTATGTCAAAGGAAAAGCTGGCTATCCTGTCGAGGGTGTCGATCTCTTGACCGCAGCGCAAAGTGTGGCAATGCCTACGCGTGAAAACTGTGGCGGTTGTCACTTCAACGGCGGGGGCGGCAACGCCGTCAAACACGGCGACCTCGACGAAACCCTTTACTTCCCCCCATCCAATGTCGATATCCACATGGGTGAACACGACTTTCTGTGCACCGATTGCCATCAAGCCGAAGACCACAACATCAAAGGGCGTTCGATCTCCGTTAGCCTGGACAACGAAAATCAGGTCTATTGCACCGATTGTCATAATGAGAACCTGCACCAAGATGAGCGCATCAACACGCACATCGCCTCAGTTGCCTGTCAGACTTGCCACATCCCTGCCGCGGCTACAAGAGATGAAACAAAAATGTATTGGGATTGGTCTACAGCCGGCAGTGACGAGATCGAAGAAAGCGTGCACACTTATCTGAAGATCAAGGGCAGCTTTGTCTATGAAGGCAACTTCAAGCCGACATACGGCTGGTATAACGGCACAGCCAGCAGGTATATCATCGGGGATACCATGGACCCCTCACAAATCACGTCCATTAATTCTCCGAAAGGGGATATCCATGATGCCAGCGCAAAAATCTGGCCCTTTAAGGTCCATCTTGCAAATCAGCCTTATGACGCCATCAATCATATCCTTTTGCAGCCTGTCACCTATGGGGAAGGCGGTTTTTGGCACGAATTCGACTGGGGGCAAGCGCTGCAACTCGGTTCAGACATCATCGGCCTGGAATATAGCGGTGAATATAATTTCGCAGAGACCCAAATGTTTTGGCCGACAACGCATATGGTACGCCCCGCCGAAGATGCCCTGAGCTGCGACCACTGCCACGGACCCGAAGGACGCATGGATTGGCAAGCCTTGGGTTACTACGGCGACCCTATCGATTGGGGTGGACGTTTCCGTTCCAATAGTTACCAGCCATAACAGGGGATTTCGTCATGCATAACAAAATGAAAACTAATTCTCGAATTTTCCGTCACCTTTTATATTGCGGTTTGACAATGCTCTTCCTGGCTTCAGCGGGTTTTGTAACCCACAGTATTGTGCAGGCCAAACAACCCGTCATCAGCCAGACTCAACTATCAACGATCCACCCCACGTTTCCATTCTTAGATGATGTTGGCGAAAACGTACTGCATACCGGTAAACCCGTTTCAACGATGAATACTTGTGGAGCCTGCCACAACACAACATTCATTGAAGAACACAGCTTCCATGTCAACCTCGGATTTGGCGAGATTACAAATCCCGGAGAGACCCCCAGCGGCCGTGCCTGGGATACAAGTCCTGGTTTTTTTGGTAAGTGGAATTCCATCGCGTACCGCTATCTTTCTCCAGTTGGGGATGATGTTGTTGACCTGACGCTTGCGACGTGGATCCAAACCCTGGGGGTCCGACATGTTGGGGGCGGGCCAGCCGTCTATGCCCAGAATGGGCAGCGACTGATCGAGCTCGGTGCTGATCCTGCCAATCTCGAAGTTAACGTCGTCAATCCAGACACCGGCGAGCTGATCCCCTGGGATTGGGCCGAATCTGGTGTTGTGGAAATGAATTGTTTCCTATGCCATACGCCTAACCCGGATAACCAGGCCCGCGCCAATGCCTTACACAACGGCTATTTTGGTTGGGCCAATACAGCTACTTTGTTAGGAACTGGCATTGTCGAGGGCAGTGAAAATTCATACCAATGGAATCCCGACGCTTTCACCCCCGAAGGAAATCTGGCATCCGAGTTCATCCAAATCCAAGATCCCACCAACGAAAACTGCGGCCTGTGTCATGGCCTGGTGCACGATGACGTTGAAGACCCGCTTATTATGGTTGGCTGCACACCTGAACGCTGGAGCACCATCACTACCGGGCAAATCGTCTCTCCGCAGAAACTATCCGACAGTGGCATGAATCTGACCAACAAAGATGAACTTAACCGCAGTTGGGATGTGCATGCCGAACGTTTGCTCAAATGCACCGATTGCCACTACTCGCTCAACAATCCACTCTACTACCAGGAATCTCCGAGCACGCGTCCCGAACACTTGATATTTGATCCGCGGCGCCTGGAGATCGGTGAATACTTAGAACAACCCCTACACCAGTTCGCGCGTGGCAATAGCGCCCAAAGCACTGTTGCCGGCGAACTCAAAGACACCATGCGTCGCTGCGATTCCTGTCATAGTGTGGAAAACAGTCACGATTGGCTGCCCTACAAAGACCGCCACATCGACACCCTGAGCTGCGAAAGCTGTCATATCCCACAAATGTTTTCCTCTGCCAACATGGTCCAGGATTGGACCGTGATATCTCTCGAAGGCAGTTCGATCACACAGTGTCGCGGGATTGAGGGTGACAGCGACAGCGTCGGCTCATTGATCAGCGGCTACGAACCTGTGCTGCTCCCGAGACAAAATTTAGCTGGTGAAACCACGCTAACCCCCCACAACCTGATCACAAGTTGGTTCTGGGTCTATGGAGACCCCCCCCGCCCTGTGCGCCAGACTGATTTGCAAGTCGCGTACCTGGAAAATGGTGCTTATCACCCAGGCATTGTTCTACGCTTTGATGAAAATAGGAACGGAAACCTAGAAACGTCGGAGCTAATCATCGACACGCCTGAAAAAGAACAGTTCGTCAAAGATCGTCTCAGCCACCTGGGCTTGGGCAATCCACGAATTGTCGGGGAAGTGCAGCCTTACAGTATCAACCACGACGTGGCCACCGGCGAATGGGCAACAAAAGAGTGTCAGGCTTGCCACAGTGAAAAATCACGCATTACACAACCCATCCAAATATCGGCTTACGCACCCGCGGGAGTGATACCCGAGTTCGTCGCTGACAGCAATATCGCCGTCAGCGGCGATTTCATCAACATGGAAGATAGCTCATTGTACTACCAGCCCCAAACCGATCCTCAGAAACTGTACATCCTTGGCCATGATAGCGTCGCCTGGATCGACCTTGCTGGAACCATCATTTTCGTTGGAGTCCTGGCAGGTATTGCCGTTCATGGTGGATTGCGCTTTTACACTGCCCTCCGCACCCCGCACTCTGCACCCCGCACCCCGCACTCTGCACCCCGCACCCCGCACTCCGCATACCGCACTAAAAAAGTATATATGTACAGTGTCTACGAGCGTCTGTGGCACTGGCTGCAAACCTTTGCCATCGTAATGCTGCTCTTCACCGGCTTGGTTATTCATAAACCGGATACGTTCGGAATATTCAGCTTCCGCGGCGTGGTATTGGTGCACAACGTTCTGGCAGCGATCTTAGCCATCAATGCATTCTTATCACTGTTCTATCACCTGGCCAGTGGTGAGATCCAGCAATATATCCCCCGCCCGCGCGGCTTCTTCGACCAGACTTTTACACAGGCCAGGTTCTACCTGCAGGGAATGTTCAAGGGAGAAGAACACCCCTTCGAGAAGTCAGCTCACAAGAAGCTCAATCCTCTGCAGCAGATCACGTATTTCGCCATTCTCAATGTGCTGCTGCCACTGCAAGGTATCACCGGAATTCTGATTTGGGGTGTGCAGCGCTGGCCTGAATCAGCAAACCGTCTGGGCGGATTACCTTTCCTATCTCCCTTCCACACCTTGATCGCCTGGTTGTTCGCTGCATTTATCGTGATGCACGTATACCTCACAACCACTGGTCACACCCCCATGGCCAGCATCAAGGCCATGATCATGGGTTGGGATGAACTCGAAGTTCCTCAATCGGCTGAGGAACAAGTTACAGGTAAAGCGTAAATAAATCACCGCAGAGACACGGAGTGCGCGGAGTGAGATATGGATGAGACAAAACCAGATATTAATCAAGAAGCTAAACTTCTAAAGAAGTTTAGCTTCTAAATCGGGAAGTTATTTCCGAACGATGCCTCAGTTTTCTCAAATAATCTTTTCTCTCCGCGATCTCTGCGTCTCCGCGGTAAAAAGGATAAAAAAATTGGACACAGATCGCACGGATAAACACGGATTGTTTTCTATAAAAAATATTTTGTACTGGGCAATAGCACTTTGAACATGGTTGTCATTCTGAGTATACCTACAGCGCGTTAAGCACTGCTCAAACTGAAATGACAATTCTGTCACTCTGAGCGCAGCTTTGCGGAGCGAAGAGTCTGGCGCATCTGTGCGCGAGATGCTTCGCCTTCGGCTCAGCATGACACAAAGTTGTCATTAGTAGCAGAGCGAAGAATCCCTGATCGGTTCGATATGTTTGCACCTACGTAGGAACAAACTGGCTCTGTCAGGGATTCATCGTCGCTTCGCTACTCAGAATGACAAGGCAGAGTTTTCAAAATCATGCTACCCATTACAGGTTTAAAAAAAATAGCAGTGTTCATCCGTGTGATCCATTTCCCAAAGAGGTAATTATGACTACAATAACACAAACTACAGGAAAAACTGGATTTTTCAAGAAGATCTTCGGGCGTGAGAGCCAACCTTACGCCAATGCCTACCTGGGGGGCATACTCCTAGGCCTGGTGCTTTTCATTTCATATCTCATCACCGGTAATGGACTAGGCGCTTCCGGTGGCCTCAGCCGCTATGTGGCCTTCATCGAAGACCTGATCGCTCCCGGGCATATGGACCGGGTACCTTATTTGATCGCCATGGCCGGTGGCCAGCGCAATCCTCTGGATAGCTGGATCGTGATGGTCAGCACTGGCGTGATCATTGGCGGTTTCGTCTCCGGTCTGATCAACGGGCGTACCAAGTTCGAAACCAACAAAGGTCCAAACATCTCCAATCGCACGCGCTGGATATTCGCTTTCGTTGGCGGAACCTTCTTCACCTACGGCGCACGCCTGGCCCGTGGTTGCACTTCTGGTCAAGCTTTATCTGGTGGAGCAACCCTCTCGGCTGGCAGTTGGGCGACGATGTTCGCTATCTTCGGCGGCGCTTATGCACTGGCGTATTTTGTACGCAAACTCTGGAACTAAGGGAGACAAAAAATGATACCATTTCCTCTTCATCTTGATGCAATTTTCGTAAAATTTGGCGTCTACCTGATCTTCCTGGGCATTGGCTTCCTCTTCGGTTTCGTCCTGGAGACCTCTGGTTTCAACCACTCCCCTACGCTGGCTGCCCAGTTTTATTTCAAAGATCTGCGCGTTTTTAAAGTATTCTTTACCGCCATTGTCGTCGCCATGCTATTGATCTTCGCTTCCTCAGCCATTGGTCTGCTGGATTTCAACCTGATCTGGGTCAATCCTACCTATCTGTGGTCCGGGATCGTTGGCGGGTTGATTATGGGTGTAGGATTTATTCTGGGCGGATTCTGTCCGGGGACTTCGCTGGTGGCTCTAGCGACCCTGAAGATAGACGGAATTTTCTTTGTGCTGGGAGGCTTGTTCGGCGTTTTCCTGTTCGGAGAGACAGTCGACTCATTCACCCACTTCTTCAATACCAGCGGTTATTTCGGCAGAGTGACTTTGATGGACGTCTTTAATCTCCCCACCGGAATGATTGTCATCCTGGTCACGCTGATGGCCATCTTCATGCTGTGGGGCGGCGAGCAGCTCGAACGCATCTTCGGCGGCAAAGACCCTAAGAAAGCGCCCAAAGCTCGCTACACAGGCGCAGCGGTATTCGTCATCTTAGCCGTCACCATCGCTTTTATCGGACAACCCACCACTGTGGACCGCTGGGAACGGCAAGCGCCTGAAAAACAAGCCGCTCTCGAGGCAGGCGAATTCCAAATTCACCCTGGTGAATTACTCGATACGATCCATGATTCCAAACTCAACCTGGTGATGTTGGATGTGCGCAGCGAGGCTGACTACAACCTCTTCCACCTGCTGGATGCAGAAAACATCACAATTGCAGAGATTCCGAACAATATTGATAAATTTATCGCCCAACCGGCTAACACGCTCTTCGTGTTAATGAGCAACGACGAAGCCGCGGCAACCGAGGCCTGGAAGATCATGGTGGCCGAATCAGTGCCCAATGTGTATATCTTGGAGGGCGGCATCAATAATTGGTTGGATACCTTTACGACTGAATTCGAAAGTGAGTACTGCGCCAGTGGAAAAGAGGGTGCTGACGACGAACTACGCTATGATTTCAGCGCAGCTTTAGGCTCTGGTTGTCCCGCTGCCTACCCCAACCACGAACTTGTCCATGACATGGAATTCGAGAAGAAGATTAAAATGGAGTTGAAGCGCGCTCCTTCAGGTGGAGGGTGCGGGTAGATGGTGTTCTCAAAGCCCGTTGAAAAACTAGCCATATTGCTGGTTGAGTACGTTCCGCAGGTACGGAGGAACGTGTATCGAAACCAAAATTGGCGCCTAACTGAATTTTACTTCGACAAGCTCAGTACAAGCGAAACGCTCCACGAGCTACTCAATCAACCTTAGCCGCGACATTGAGAAAGCCATGGGTGCGGGTAGAGGCGCACTTGCTTCAAAGAAACCCGGTTTTTTGAAATAACCGGGTTTCTTGATACATCAAATATGCGCTAAAATATGTATTCAAATACATAGAGAGGAACGCATAATGCAACAGATTGTTCGAGTGACTTAATTACAGCGCCGCTTTCGATCTTTTTTTGATCAAGTTGTCCGCAAAGGCACACCCATTGTATTAACTCGCGGTTCCCGCCCCGAAGTCGCACTTATACCATCCGAAGATTACCTACAATTTCAACAGCTAAAGGAGACAGAAGTATTAGCTCGATTTGATCAGGTGTGGGCTCGGCTTGAGGATCTCAACACTGACTTTAATGAAGATGAAATCAAGGCTGATATCGAGGCGGCACGCGGGGAATAATAGATGCGCGCTGTTATTGATACTGGAATCTTTGAAAGTGGATTAATTAGTCGTAGGGGATCAACAGGCGCAGTGTTACCGGCTTTGCGTGACGGCAAATTCAAAGCAATTTACTCTACCGAAACTCTGCTAGAAATCATCGATGTGTTAGGAAGGGAAAAGTTTCGAAGCAAATACCGCATCGAGCCAGATGACATTACTGTACTGGTTAATTTGATCCGGCTGCGTGGAGATATTGTGATCCCATACCAGGAAGTTCGTATTTGCCGTGACCCCCAGGATAATAAATTTTTAGAGGTTGCAGTCGCTGGAGAAGTTGATTTTCTTGTATCTGGAGATCTCGATCGGGTGCGTTTCAGTTTAGGGGGGAACCAGTAGAAAAATGAAGCCACATATGATATGGAGATAGCATTATGGGCACGTTTTCAACCACAAACCGTCATGGTTTAGAATATTTTTTGCAGAATCTATCGTGATCAGCAAA
>JADHTJ010000107.1 GCA_016785015.1 Anaerolineales bacterium | reverse complement strand
GAACCTCTTTATCCGCATCAGACATGATCACCGCCATGGCGTCAACGGCTTTCTCGGGATCGGTTTTCTGGGAATTGGCCTGTAAAGCCAGGAGCGGCCGCAGCAGCCACTCGGGCCAGGTACTCATTTTGAAGGCAGCCCGCCAGGTATCGCTGATGCCCTCGTATGCGTTTGGCCGATCGAAGGGAGCTGACCCACTCACCAGGGCAGCTTTTGTAATGCGCTCGGACAATTTGTAGGCACACGCGCAGGTGTAGGGTCCGCCAGCGGACACCCCAAAAATGCCAAATTTGTCGATGCCCAGAGAATCGGCCAGCTGTGCAATGTCATCGGGGAAATCTAACAATTTGCGTTTGGGCTGAAAATCTGAGAAGCCATAACCAGGGCGATCTGGAGTAATCACGCGCACGCCTAAGTTTTCGACGATGGACTCATCGGGATGACGCATCAAGCGCGAGCTGGGATTGCCGTGGATGAAGAATACGACTTTCCCAGAGAGATCCCCGTGCTCTGTATACGCCTGAGTACGCCCATCCTTCAGTTGAGCAAACTTGTCTTCAAATGTCATAATCCGCTCCTTTCTCGCGTGGGTGTGAGAAAAAGATTTACCACGAAGTACACGAAGGGGCACCAAGATTCAAAAAAAAATTAATTTTTAGTTTACCCCCGTTGTGTTTCTTAGTGCCCTTCGTGGTTGGATTCATTTTGCCCGGAAGGCCAGGAATGTTCTTTTCTCGTCGCCCTCACCGCGCTCGATAAATTCAGCCTGCAGCGGCGTGCCGATCTTTATTTCCTCAGGGTTGGCAGCATCAAGCCCCAAGATTTGGGCGCTGATTTTGACGCCATCGTCCAATTCGACGACCCCGGCCACATAGGGTTTATCGCGGCCATAACCTTCGTTGATCATCGCCGTAGGCGCAATATAGATTGACGTGAAGGCAGCTAATTTCGCTTTGCCGTCCAGCTCTACCCATTCAAGTTGGTCATCATAACAATCAGGACAAATCGCGCGCGGCGGCAAGAAATTTGCGTCGCAGTTGGCGCAGTGCGAGCCCATGAGTTTCTTTTCGTTCAGGTATTGATCGAAGGATGCGGCGGTAAATGCCCGCTTCGTTGTTGTCGACTTTGTTGCAGTCATCTTAGTTTCTCCTCTCGTAAACATGAACGACACAGGTGCCGCCGGTGCCGCCGACGTTGTGGCTTAATCCTAAGGGGATATCGCCTGCAACCTGCCGTTCGTCCGCCAGACCGCGCATTTGTTTAAAAATTTCCACAGCTTGACCGGCGCCGGAAGCGCCAACTGGATGCCCTTTCGATTTCAACCCACCGGATGTATTGATCGGTTTGGCGCCATCGCGTGCGGTAACTTGATCTTCAGCAGCTTTGTAGCCATCACCAGGGGCGAAGAACCCCAAATCTTCTGTGGCAACGATTTCTGCAATTGTGAAGCAATCATGTACTTCAGCTACGCGGATATCGTCCGCGGTCACGCCAGCCATGGCGTAAGCTTCTTGGGATGCCAAGCGCGCGGCGGCGATGCTGGTCAGGTCATCACGATCGTGCAGAGCAACATCCGAAGCCTGTCCAGACCCAATGATGTGGATGGGGTGATCGGTGAACTGGTTGGCTATTTCTTCAGATACCAACAATAATGCCACGGCCCCATCGGTGATTGGTGAGCAGTCGAAAAGGCGCAACGGCCAGGCGATCATTGGATTGGCGCGGGCATCGTGCAAGTAATCCCAGTGATCGCTCCAGGTGGGTACAGGTTTGCCCTTTTTCTTAGCTGAAGCGATGCGTCCCTGCATCCAATCGGGGATGGTGACACCAAACTGAGCGTTCGGGTTGAGCGCACCATTTTCGTGATTTTTAATGGCCACATTCATCAGGTGCTCAGGCTGCATGCCATATTTGTGCATATAGGCTGAGGCGATGGCGGCGTAGAAACCGGGGAATGTAAATCCAGCCGGAACCTCGAAGAGGGTGTCGGCTGCCGCGGCCAGCGTATCGGTAACTTCGGCGGTGGGCAGGTTAGTCATCTTTTCGATGCCGCCAACTAAGGCGATATCATATAGCCCAGATGCGATGGCCAGGATGCCCTGCCGCAAGGCAACACCGCTGCTGGCGCAGGCATCCTCGATGCGTACCGCCGGGCGAGGTGCTAAACCTGCGACGTCGGCCATGATCGGGGCAGTATGGCTTTGGGCCTCGAATAAGTCGCTGGAGAAATTGCCAATGTAGATGGTTTCGATGTCGGCAGGGTTGAATTCTTTATCTACCGATTTGCGCATCGATTGGAAAGCTTCGACGAACAGATCTCGGCTGCTTTTATCTGAAAAAGCGCCAAATTTGCTCATCCCTGCGCCGACCACGGCTACACCGCGATTGAGTTTCTTTTTGCTCATGTTGATGGTCTCCTTGTGATTGTTAGGACACGGATTGCTCGGATCAGCACGGATAAATAAATATCTCAGTGTTAATCCGCGTCTATCCGTGACTCCACTGAAAAAACTACTAAACGAGGACTTCCGGCGGAAAACATACTTGGTGAATTTTTGTAGTAGAGTCATCCGTGTACAAGTAGTTTTTATTATTTTTCTAAAAACTGTTCTCTCAATTCTCTCTTCAATATTTTACCCATTCCCGATAACGGCAGCGCATCCATGACCTCAACGCTCTTGGGGACTTTATAGCGGGCAAGATGCTCGCGCATGTGATCCATCAAATCTTCTTTGAAAGCTTCCTCACCGGGTTTGAGCACTACGCAGGCCTTGCCGACCTCGCCCCATCTTTCGTGAGGTATGCCAATCACGGCACACATATGCACGGCATCGTGTTTGTAGAGAGCGTTCTCGATTTCAGCCGGGTAAACATTCTCTCCACCGGAAATGAACATATCTTTCACCCGGTCTCGCACATAGAAATACCACTCATCATCGTACTCAACGATATCCCCAGTGTGGAACCAGCCGTCGTCATCCAAGACAGCCGATGATGCTTCGGGGTTTTTCCAATAGCCAGAGAACCCCGAAGGGCCTTTGAGAATGAGTTCGCCCGGTTGATTAGGACCGAGAGGCTGATTGTTCTCGTCCACAACTCGCACATCCACGAAATAATTTGGCCGCCCAATGCTGCCTGCTTTACGGACAGCGTCTTCGGGGGGCAGGGCAAATAATCCAGGACCGAACTCAGTCATGCCGAAACCTTGCTTGAAGCGGATGCCTTTTTCGGCAGTGTACTTCTCCACCAGGGGAACTGGCAAGGGTGCTCCGCCGCTGGTGCAGAAACGCAGGCTGCTCATATCCGCAGTTTCCCAGTTGGGAGCCTGAGTCATGATCTGGTACATCGTGGGGACCCCGGCGAATACGGTCACTTTTTCGCGTTCGATCAAATTCAGGACTTGCTCGGGGTTGAACTCACGGGTCAGGATGGTCGTGTTTCCAAAGACTACCTGCGAGGAGATATAGGCAAAAAGCCCTCCAGCGTGGAAGAGCGGGAACACGCATAAATAAATATCATCATGCCCCAGGTCGTGAATTACCGTGTTGAGTACGTTCCAGCAGACCTGACGGTGGCTGATCTGTGCACCTTTGGGCAGGCCGGTTGTGCCACCGGTAAAGAGAAGACAGGCAGTGTCTTCTTTGTGGACTTGTTCAGTCGTGACAGGTGTATCAGGTGCAGACTGTAATACACTTTCGTAATGTTTACTGCCCGAGATGCCTTCACCCTCAATGTGTAGGTAGTGGGTAGTGGATAGTGGAAAGTGTGCAGAGATTTGTTCGACAACGTCCTTGAAGTCATCGGAGTAAATCAACACTGTGGGGGTAGTGTCCTTCATCAGGTCGACGATCTCCCGCCAGTGCAGCCGCCAATTTAGCGCCGTATGAATAGCACCCAATTTTCCGCAGGCATAGAATAGATCGAGATGTTCGATGCCATCCTTGGCCAGGATTGCCACACGATCTTGGAATCCGATCCGAGCAGTGTCTCGCAGCCAATTGGCCAATCGGTTGACACGGTGGTTCCAATCTTTGTATGTCAGGCGCAGTTCGGGATCTTTTCCTACATCGATAATAGCTAATTTGTCAGGAGAGTAAATCTCTCTTCTTCCCAGATAATCACCAATGTACATGTTTCACCTCCGGTGTGTGAATAGTGATTTGTGTTTGGTGGTTAGTGATGTAAATCAGGATGATTAAGAGCTCACCAAACTATTCACTTCCCACTACGCACTTTCCACTTCAAATTCTACAGATTTTGCTTTCAAGAATGCCCGCAGCGTTGGCCAGAAAATATCGGGTCTTTCCATATAGGTCATATGACCGCAATCGGGTACCATGATCTGGCGGCTGTTGGGTAGGATTTCTGCCATTTTGGATTGCTGCCAGGGTGGGATAGCGCGGTCTTGCTCCCCAGTCAGGATAAGGGTTGGCGTCATCACATTGCGATAGGCATCAGGGTCTTGATCGATATTCTCGAAGAAAGGATCTTGCGCTTCGGTCAAACGCACCAGGCAGTATTTTTTGTCCTTGTAGCGGTCGTAAAACTTGAAACGACCGCGTTCCATGGCCTCACCATAAATTTTTCGGGAGATATCCTCGCCAAAGGTTTTTTCATAAAGGTATTGCGTGTAAATGTCGAATACTTCGTCAGTGGAATGGTAGAAGCGCAGCGAAATATCGTGGTACATCTGAAAAAGGATTTCCCTGGTCAGCAAGATGCCGGAGAGAGTGAGTGTGTGCAAACGATCTTGATGCAGTCGCCCAAGTTCGGCCCCGATAAACCCTCCATATGAGACACCGATGGGGTGAACCTTTTCAACTCCGACTTCGTCCATAACCTCGATCAGGTAATCGGCCAGGCGATTGATGTAGTAGGGCTCATCTTCCTGGGATGATTCTCCCTGCCCGAAATAATCATAGAGCAAGATATCATAGTCAGGATGCAAGAAGGGAACGGTGCGATACCAGGATTTAGTCAGCATCGCCAGGCCGTTGAGGAAGACAACGACTTCTTTTTCGCCCTCGCCGAAGTATTCCCAATATATTTGGCGGGTGTCATTTTCTACTTTGATGAAACCAGTTTTTGAAGGGGTAAATTTTTTAGTAGTTGCCATGATGTGTGTTATTTGATGGTTAATATGAATGTTGTGTAATGGATGATAACACTTTGAACACTTATGTCATTCTGAGCGAAGCGAAGAATCTCACCTCACAATGATAAAGATCCTTCGCTTCGCTCAGGAGGACACTCAAAAGATAAAAACTTGCAAATCGCAAAATACATCTAAATGGATCGTTCTCCTAACCACTCCACGATCTCCGGCCAGAGTTTATAACGCGCACTGCCGCTGATCATGATGCCGACATGCGTGGAGGGGATGACCTTTAATTCTTTGTCTTCACTGGATATCAAAGACATAATGCTTTCAGATTGCGATTGGGAAACTAGATGATCGAATTTGGCAACAATATTGAAAAGTGGGGCTTTGATATTTGCCAAATCAACAGGCTGCCCATGGATAATATGTTCTCCCTTGATGAGTTTGTTGCCGCGCAAGTATGTTTTTACAAATTGACGGAATGCCTCCCCCGAAAAGGGGATCACATCTTCGACCCAGCGGTTGATGACCTGCCAGGCTTTAACGGCACCCTCGTCGTCAACCATTTTCATCAAATTGACGTATGATCCAACGAAATTCTCTACGGGTTTGAGCATCTTGGCCCAATGTCGAATCAGTTCTCCAGGCACATTGCCAACAGTGTCGATCAATTTGTCGATGTCGATGCGTCCCTCGTCCAGCCACATTGCCATAGAGCCATCCAGCTGGCTGGAAAAATCAATCGGCGCTGTCAGCAAAATCATATTCCGAAGTGGGGCTTCTGGATAAAGCGCGGCATATACGACAGAAAGAGTGGCACCAATGCAATACCCCAACATGCTAAGCTCATCGGCTCCTGAGTGGCGTAGAACTTTACGAACAACACGAGTCAGATATTCGGTAACATAGTCATCAAAAGTCGTATCCTGATCTTCAGGTCCGGGCTCTCCCCAATCTAAGAGATATATTTCAAACCCCTGGTCGAGCATAAATTCGACAAAGCTACGCCCTGGGACGAGATCGAAAATGAAAGGCCGGTTAATCAGTGCATACACCAGCAGCAAGGGTATTGGAAAGCATTCATCGGCTGGCTTTGTAGGGGTATAGTGATACAACTTGGATTTATTGAGACGCCATATTTCCTCACGGGGTGTTTGGTTTATTGGCGCGTCATAAGAGTCAATGATTGCCCTCATGCTTTGGATATAACGCTTGTAAGTTCGTTGGGCTGTCTCAGCGGCTTCATTGGAATCTTCTAGCTGGAAGAAGAGATCATCCCAGGGGATTGTAGCGGGGGATTTTGAATCCATCTTATTGTCCTAACATCGCGACCAAAAACTATTTTTTCTTTGGTTTCTGTAAGTCGATCAGTTCATCCATCTTGGCATTGAGATCATCAAGAGCCATCTCTAAATGCGTCAGACGTTGGGCAATATTGATAACTTCTTTTCGTGTGGGCAAACTCATCATTTGTAGATACTGCTCCATAAGGTCGCCAAACTGGCGGCGGAACAGGGTCATTGAGTCCAGGCTGCCTTCCAATTGTTGCCCCATCGATTCGGCAAAACTCTTGCTTCCTACAGCCTCACTCATCACACCCGACCAGGATTTAGAGAATGAATCATAGAACTGAAACATCTGGGCAAAGGGATCCGAAATTGCTTTTTCATCATCTTGAGTTTTTATCTGTTTTTCTTTCTTTTCTTCACTCATCATAATCTCCAATCTATCAGAGATGAACATGGATTTTTAGTATTTGATGCATGTTACGCCTAGGTGCACTCTTGAAATATTCAAATCTGACCTCACCCTCCGCCCTCTCCCAGGGGGAGAGGGGACTTAGTTCCTTCTCTCCCAGGGAGAAGGTTTGGATGAGGGAGATTGATAGCTTCCTTGATCTACCGCATAACATTAGTTATAGAATTTTTCGAGCGCCTAATCTCATTTATCTCTGTTCATTTCTGGTTATTCTTCAACCACATATGCACCTGGCGCATCCATGATGGGCTCAAATTCATCATTGCCCATAGATGGTGCCGTCACCTGTTTTCCCGAACGTTCACTCAGCCAGGGGACCCAATCGACCCACCAACTGCCCTCCTGATGATCAGCTCCAGCTAACCAGGTATTGGGGTTGGTTGTGTCGTCATCATTGAGCCAAAATTCTCGCCGCTTTTTATCTGGGTGATTGATGACCCCGGCAATGTGCCCACCTGTGGTAAGGACAAAGCGAACGGGACCCCCCAGCAGTTCGCGCATCAAAAAGGCGCCTTCCCAGGGAACAATATGATCTCCCATGGCGGCAACGGTATATGTTGGAGTTTTGATATTTGCCAAATCAACACCAACACCCTTCACGGTCAGTTCGTTCTTCTTGATTAGCTTGTTGCCCATGAAAAATTCGCGCACCAGGAATTTGTGCACTTTGCCCGGGACGCGGGTATTGTCGCTGTTCCAGTACAGCAGATCGAAGTCCGGGGGTGTTTTACCTAACATGTAGTTATGCACAATGTAATTCCACAACAGATCATTGGAGCGCAACATGTTGAAGGTGGCAGCGATATTCTTTCCATCAAGGTAACCGCCGCTAACATCGATCAGCCATTCCAGGAATTGCACCTGAGGTTCATCAATGAAGACGGTCACATCCCCAGCGATGGTGAAATCTTGGTGAGTGGTGAAATAGGTGGCCGAATTAACCGAATCATCCCCTGTGGCTGCCATGTAAGCCAGGGCAGTCTGTTCAATAATGCCGCCCAGGCAATACCCTGCCATATTCACTACTTCAGAGCCGGTAATTGCCTTGATAACCCGTATCGCATCCAAGGGACCAAGATCGAGATAGTCATCCCATTCCAAATGCAGAACAGATTCGTCGGGATTCTTCCAACTGATCACGAATACAGTGAAACCCGAATCTACTAGATACTTGAACATAGAGTTCTCGGGTTTCATATCCATGACGTAATATTTGTTGATCCAAGGTGGGATCATCAGCATGGGAACAGCATGCACCTTCTTGGTTGTTGGTGTGTATTGGATAAGCTCGATGAGTGGGTTGCGGTAAACCACTTTGCCAGGGGTGTTCGCCAGGTCAACGCCAACTTTGAAGGCATCTTTGCGCGTATGACTAACGCGGCCTCGCTGCATATCATCCAATAAGTTCTGGAATCCCTGCATCAAGTTGGTCCCTCCCGTTTTGACAATTTCTTGCATCACAACGGGATTAGTCATTATAAAGTTGGAAGGGCTCAGTGCGTCGGCAATCTGTTTCGTCCAAAACTTGGTGCGCTGGTGAATTTCGGGGTCGATAACTTCATAGCTATCTGCCATGTCCTTCATCCATTCAGATGTAATCAGATAGGCCTGTTTCATCACATCCGCGCCCAGATTTTCACGCCAGGCTTCTTCTTTGAAGCGAGCATCTGTTTCGACAACCTCGCTCGTTGAGCCACCCCATAAACTGGCATAGGTATTGGCTGTCAATTCCATACCCTTCAGTGCCGCGACTGTGCTGGCCTGCTGAATCTGGCCTATGGCCGCCACTGTTTTGTTCATCGTCTCAAACATTGTCTTCCACATTAGCCAGATCTCCGATTGAAACCAAATAAAACACAGATAGCAAAAAATATAATAATAGGGCTTACGCTGATATATGCGTTTTCTGGATTAGTCCCCCCGGCTCCTCAATTCTGGGGGAAGATTCACAAAGATTCCCCCAAGGCAGGGGGGGTAAGGGGGGCAACTGCGTATCTCCAAAATAAAACAAGATCCGCGTATATCCGTCTGATCCGCGTCAGCCATGTTTAAAAGTGTCTGTTAATCCTCTTTTGTACCTGTCCAGATCTTCATCCAATCTGCCTGGGCATCCATGACCTTCTTGGTAGCATCCTGCCAGGATTTCAGAGGGTTTTGCATCGCCTCTGAAAATGTATCTGAGGCCTGGGAAAAATCTAAGCCCTTGACCATTTCGAACCACTTGGCCCAGAGTTCTTCCTGGGTCGCTCCCCAGCGACCAGCCATCTCCTGAAATTTGTCCACGGATTCAACAGCTTGCTCAGGCATTCCCTCGATAGATTTGAGATTTTCGACCCAGCTTTGAGTCCACTCTGCTTGGGAGCTGAAAGTGCTCTTGGCTGTCTCCTCCCAGGTTTCGAGCGTTTTCTTCCACATCTCAGTGTCGGGGGAACCGCTGAAAGATTTGACACTTTCGGCCCATTTGTCCATGAAACCTTTTTGCGTCTCACTCCAGGACTTGAACATTTCTTCAGCTTGCTTGGTCCATTCGGTCATTTCACACCTCCATCATTTGCGTGAAAACTAGATAAAAGTACCGGGGGCATAGTGAAAGTGGCAGTGCGGCCTAATCGAATAAAGTCATGCGCATCCATCGAATAATCCTGTTTCGAAGGTTTCGTGGAGAAATCTCGTCGAATTCAGAAGTAGATTCGGCTGAAGCACATTGATCAACAAATTGCTTCAGAATGCTTGCGAATGCATTCGGTCGTTCCAAGTGCGGAGAATGCCCTGCATCAGGAATAATCAGCAAATCGGCTTGAGGTAAGGTCTGTAAATAGTGCTGTGCGATTCTTGGCGACATGATGCGATCTTTGCCTCCCCAAACTAAGAGGACGGGCAGATCGAGACTCGGAAGTTCAGATTCTACGTTCCAGCGGGATACTGCTATCCCGAAATCCATGTATTGCCCCGAGGAGGCTGCTAGCGCATCTTCTACTAGAGCTTTGGCCAGCATCCCTCGCCTTGGCAGCCCCGCCAAGCGCAGCGCATTTCGCATGAGTAGCTTGCTGCCAAACTCGAGTGGCAATAAAAATGGCCCGTGAAAGGCGCTGAGGGGCAATCCTTTTGGAGGGCCAGTATCTTCCAAGAGCAATCCACGTACAGTATCTGGATATCTGAGCGAATACTCTGTGGCGACCACACCTCCAAGGGAGTGGCCGACCAGAATTGGGTTTTTAAGGTTCAGCACCGTAATAAACTCTGCTAGATCATTCGCCAAATCCTGGATGGTGAGTTGGCCATTCGTTCTCTTCAGGGGAAGAGTCTTCCCTTGGGATGTGCCGCATCCTCGTAAATCAGGTGCATAGGCTTGCACATCTTGCGGCAGCCGTTCCATCTGCGGCAGCCACCAGCGGGATGATGCATAATTCCCATGCAAGAAAACTAATGGAATGTTTCCATCCCCGGCTTGTCGATATTGGATGGTAAGGGTCTGCGTTTCGATTGAAGGCATCAATCAGTTACTAATTCAATTCCGTTCTGCCAAATCAACAAATCCCGATAACTCTGTACTTTCTTATTCACGGATCCCACCTCAAAAATAACTATCCACTAATCACTTTCCACTGCCCACTCCCACAGGCTCGCAGCCATACTGATCCCACCGCCGCTGGCGCAGAAGAGCACTTTGTCTCCCGGCTTGGGACCGCGTCCTTGATTGATGGCATCGTCCAGCGCCATGATCACACATGGTGAGCCAGTGTAGCCCCATTTATCCATCACCCAATGCGTCTTCTCGATGGGTTGACCGAGTAGTTCCATCATTGCTTCGATGGTGCGTAAGTTCAACTGAGTTAGTAAGTAAAAATCTACATCATCGAAGGATAGATCAACCTTGTCCAGCGCGCCCTGGATTAATTTGGGCCAGTATTCTGTGTTGAAGGTTTTAGGAAATTTCTTGACAAACTGCACAACCGGCTTACCGCCATATTGTTCAAGATTTTTTGTAGAAGCGGGCAGATAGGTTCCACCGCAATAAATCCCCAAAGCATCGTGGAATTCACCCTTAGCCAACAAATTACTTGCCAGAAATCCTGGTTTATCCCCAACGCCCAGCAGTGCTGCGCCTGCGCCATCAGCGAAGAGATTGGCCGTTGTTTTATCAGCATGGTTGAGATATCGGCTCATGCCATACCCGCCGGCGACCAAAATATATTTGAAATTGGGTTCGGTTGCCAGATAGCGCGCCCCCTGATCCAGCGCGGTGACCCAGCCCGCGCAGGCGCTGTTGACATCGTAGCAGCCAGCGTTATCAGCACCCAGCTTATGCTGCACCACGATCGATGTGCTGGGAGAAAGATAATCAGGCGTGTCGGTCGATACAATGATCAGGTCAATCTCTTCGGGCAAAACCCCCGCTTTTTCCAGCGCTTTCTCGCTGGCTTCGACGATCAGATCTGATGTGGTTTGATCATCGGCCATCCAGCGCCGCTCGCGTATGCCGACATTATCGATCAGCCACTGGTTGGTCGAGATACCGATGAGTTCGTCAACTTCGGCATTCGTTACAATGCGCTCGGGGACATAACTCCCTGTGGAAAGAATTTGTGCGTATTTAGTCATTTTCTTTTTGGACACGGATTTCACGGATAAACACGGAAAAAGGAATAAATGACTCTACTGCAAAAAGCCACCAAGCGAGTTTCCCGCCTGAAGCCATCGTCTGGTAGTTTTTTCAGTGGAGTCATAAAGAAATCCGTAAAATCCGTGTTCATCCGTGTCCGAAAATTATTTTATGTTCCTACAACAATGCCACCGTCAACCCGCAGCGTGACTCCGGAGATGTAAGTGGCTTCATCCGATGCCAAAAAGAGGAAGGCATTGGCAATGTCAACAGGCTCGCCCATCCGTTTCATCGGGGTTTTGGCGATCATGCCATCGAGGATCTTCTCTGGCATTTGTTTGACCATTTCGGTCAGCGTGAAACCTGGGGCAATGGCATTGACGCGGATTTGGTGACGCCCCAACTCACGCGCCCAAACTTTGGTCATGCCGATCACGCCAGCCTTCGAGGCGACATAATTGGTTTGCCCAAAATTACCATCCAGGCCAACAATGGAGGTTGTGTTGATGATAGCCCCGCCATCGCCTTGTTTGATCAAATAGGGTGCTACAGCCTGTGCACAGTTGAATACACCCTTCAAGTTGACGTCGATGACCAGATCAAAATTCTCCTCGGACATCTGGCCAGCCAGTTCGCCTTCCTTGACCTTGACGAACAACCCATCACGCAGCACACCGGCATTATTAACCAGCACATCCACTCGACCATATTTTTCGACTACGCCGTCAACCCAGGCCTGCACATCCTGTCGGTCAGCGACATTGACCATGTAGAAATCCACCCCAAGCTCAGCAGCAGTTTTCTCGCCCGCATCCTCAGCCAGGTCGCAAATGATAACTTTAGCGCCCTCTTCAGCAAATCGTTTTGCGGTTGCTTTACCAATCCCGGCTGCTCCCCCGGTGATCAAACATACTTTGTCTTTCAGACGCATTGATTACTCCTTTTGATTGAGATCATGAATGGGAATATATTGTTCAATGAAGTTTACGGCATCTTGCCATCGGGTAAATCCGACTTCTTCATCTGTTTGAATATGGCGGATTGCGCCCCGGTATGAACCCACTTTTTCTTTTTCTTCTAGGGGGTCTCTCACAAAGCGGATGACGAACGAACTAATGGAAGGTTGAGTTTCTTGGCTCATCGTATGTCCTAACGATTTGTTTTTTGGGGTAATGAAAAGCCCTTTGAAATCCAGTTTTAGGATATCAAAGGGCTGTAACGCGGAAGTTACAAATCACTCACTCGGTGTTGGTGAGGCGCTGGTAAAGCTCTTCTGTTTCCGGCGCGGGATTCACATCAAGTTCTTCTTTGAGTGTTTCCTGGCATCTTTGATATGTGCGGGCAACCTGGCCATGATCCCCTAGTTGGTCGTAGGCAGTCATCAAGTGACGATAAGCGCGTTCCCAGCAATTATCATAGCTCAAGATTTGCTGGCATAAATCGATCGCTTCCTCAACATTGTTGTTTTTCAAGCTCAACTCGCAGAACTGATCAGCTGTGCGCAAATATAAAACCGAGAGATGCTCTCGTTCTGCCGCAGCCCAGGTCTCATAGCGTGCGTCAGGGAGATACTCGCCGTGATAGAGTGCCAACGCATCTTCCATCAGTTTAATTGCTTTCTGAGGATCACTTGCAAGGATTTTCTCTGCTTGCTGAATCGTTGAAGAAAATACTTCGGCGTCAATTCGGGCATCTGCCTCAGGTCGTAGGGCATAGGTTATGCCCTCTCGAACAATAAACGCTGAATCGCTGCCCGCTTCGCGGTCGGGCTCGAGAACATTGTAAAGCGTGCTCAACGCAACCTTGAAATTGCGCTGGGATGTCTCGGGATCAACCCCAGGCCAAAGGTGTTCGCATAATTGTTCGCGGTTTAGATGAGCGTGACGATATGTGAGTAGAATTTGGAAGAGCTGACGAGTTTTTTCTCTTCGCCAACCATTATGTGGGATTTCCTGCGCGCCGCGCCAAACCTGGAATGTTCCCAGAGTATGTACCTTTAACTGATACCCTGGGTGACTCTTGATCCCGGCCAAGCCCATGTCAGTGAGTAATTTTTCGGGGTAAGTGCCAACCCAGCCGTGTTCACGGGCGAGAATGAGCAGCGGAATTGAAAGCCGTTTGTCTGGTAAACCAAATAGCGTTGAATGCGTGAAAAGGTAGTCGTACTTTTGCTGGCGGCAAGCGGAGAGAAGATCTACCAAATTCTTGGAAAGCCGCTCAATATCTCCCTGTTGATATCGTCCCAGGCATGACCACAAACGAGCGGCGTTTGTTCCAAAGGGATCGCTGCATTCGCGAAACCCGCGCGCCGCCTGTCTCAACCAATCTGCTGCCTCTTCGTAGCTTTCGGCAAGGGTCAAACTTGCCCCCATTGCTAAGCGCACCAGAGAAGCGATCCATTCGTCCCCAGCTTGCGTGGCAAGTTCAATTCCCTCCTCAGCTATGTTGGATGCTTGTTCCAAGTCGCCCTGATACCCATAACTTCGGCATAGTCCCCAGCACGCCTCAACGCGCAAACGTGGGATGGCCAACGAGCGACTGATTTCAAGAGCTTTCTCGAATTGCTCCCTAGAACGAGAGAAATGATCGGGTTCAACGCTCAGCATCATGGCATGTCCTAAACGCATATGCCCTACTGCTGTGATGAAAGGAGAATTCAGGGCTTCACCGCGTTCTATTCCCTCCTTTGCGGTTAACAGTGCGGCCTGTCGATTGCCTTGCATGGCATAGATGAAAGAGAGAAGTAACAGCGTCTCTCTGTGTGAGCGCGCAACATGGACTGGCTCTTGCCTTTCTGATTCAACAAGCACTTCGAGTTGTTCCCTGGCCTCTGCGATTCGCCCAGTGCGCAGCAGCACTCGGATGAGCAATTGAGAATCGCCTGGCCCTTCCCTCACCAGCGCATCAGATTGTTGTCGCAGCTCTTCGGCCTCTTCAACCCTGCCCGTATCGAGCTTGTTCTCAGCGAGTAGCTGGTACAAACGAGCCTGTGCTTCACGATCTGCCGTACCGTCACTGACCCGTAGTGCCTGCTGGAGGAGTTCTTCAGCGCGCCGAGGGCTGACGGTATCGAGATACACGCGCGCCTGGCCGCGCAAAGATCGGCTAAGGCCATCGGCGAGGTTGCGTTCTTTGCAGAGTGCTTCAGCCTGTTGATACCAACCTAAGGCTTCTTGAAAACGACTACGCAGCCGCGCTAAATCCCCAAGATAAGTCAGCAGTATGGGGTGTTGGTGAAGCGTTTCTGGGGACAGATTGTCGAGGTGAGCCGTCAGGGTATCGAGACGCCCCATGGCTAGCAGACGGGGCCCATATGCGCTGAGCAAAGTAGCTGCCTGGTTGAATTCTTCTGCCAGAAAGTGATGGTAAATTGCCGAATCAGTATCGTTCTGTTCTTCATAAAAAGCAGCCGCTTTTTTGTGCCAAGATTTACGTTGATCAACATCTGTTTGGCCGTGTAAGAATCGATGAAAGATATGATGATAGCGAAGCGCCCCATTTCCTAAATCAACAACGAATAGTTCGTGTTGCCGCAGATGCTCTAAAATGTCTTCGCTGTCGGAGCTGCCGCGCATTGCGTCACAGGCATCAGGGGTCATCACCCGTAGGGTGGCTGATATCATCAAGAATTCCTGGATCTCTTGGCTTTGATGCCCCATAACTTCGTGGGTCAGCACCTCGAAGAGGTTACTGCGAGATTTCGCGCCTCTGAGCATTACATCCTCAAGGGAAGTAACCGCACCACTGCGTAAGCTTTGCCAGGTAAGCTGCAAGGCAATTGCCCAACCTTCGGTTAGGCTGGTGAGGCTTTTTACGTCTTCTTCAGGTAACTCGTGTTGATATTGATTGGCAAAAAGGTCAGCGATCTCATCTTGGGTAAATTTCAGTGTATTCTGATCAATTGAGAGCACGTCCCCTCGAGATTGCCAGCGAGTCAGGTTGGGCAATTTTATTGGCAGACGCGTCGAGAACAAGATCCTCAATTCGGGCGGAGCCAACCCAACCAGACGGTCAAGTGCATTTGCAATCTCTGGGATATTAGCCACCAAGTGGATGTCATCCAAGATCAGGATAGTAATCTCATCAAGCGAACCGCTTACGGCATTCAAATATTGATGGATAATCTCCACCAGAGGGAGAGGGTTTTGGATGTTATCCCAGCTTTCCAGCAGTGGGGTAGGGAGATTGTCGATGTGGGGAAATGCTCGTTGCGTTGCGTGGAGCAAGTGGAGTAAAAAGACAAAAATGTCGTTATCGTCCTCTGTGACTTGATACCAGATGACGGGCATTTCTTGAGCTAGGGTAGTGAGGGCTGTGCTTTTACCATATCCCGCGCTGGCTTGAAGCAAGGTTAGACGGTAGTCAGATACCTCTTGCAATGCTCTCGATAGCCGTGGGCGTTGCATGACACGCCCCAGTGGGGTGGGGGGGGTTATTTTTGTGCGAATTACTTGTGGTATCAGCATGAAGAGAAGAGAAACCGAATAAAAATATTTCCTTAATGATTATACCGGATGTTTGTGTGGATCAAAAAAATGGGATCGAGTGTTGAAATCCAAATAATGCGCATAGCCATTACACTATAAATATTTTTCAAATGTACAATTCCCCAAAAATAAACCAATCAAGCTGCAAAATTCTGACGGAAATTTAGACTTGCAATATAGCTATACCCACTTGCGTACAACAACAACCAAAATACCAAACTCCATACCCCATTGGTAAGCACATAGATAAATAAACCCAGCGCATACAAAGCAATTAGCGTTTCGATCCAGGCGTTGGGATCAATGGGGAGGGTATATTCGCTCTTTCTCAGCGTGTTTTTTCGTCCCCTGATATTGAACTTGGGAGTTCGAAGAAATGAGCTTTGTTTTCCCACAAGAGCTTCGACAACTGCCCGGGTATTGTTCAATGAGAGGCCCATTCCCATTACAACCAACATAGACAAATTAACTGCTCTCTCCCAACGACTCTTTCCTTCATTGCCCATCGCAACCCAATACATGAGCGCGGGGCCTATTGCGGCAAATGTAAACAGAGGCGTAATCCACAATATCGGGCTTTGAGATGTAACCAAAGGCAGGGTTAAGGCTAGATTTAGCAAGATCAACGGATGGACGATGTAATTCGTCAGGTGAATGGTGCCTTCTATCTTGATTAACGCAGAATTTTTAGATTTCCACAGCTTTCCCAGTAATTTGCGCGCAGTTTGGATACTTCCCTTCGC
>JADHTJ010000106.1 GCA_016785015.1 Anaerolineales bacterium | reverse complement strand
TGCCAGCGAGACAATTAAAATGCTTCCGAAAAAACCTGATCCTATTTTATTAGCAGATATATTCCAACAAATTGCCCGTCTGGGCGCTATTCACCCGGCTTTTTATCCTGTTGCCAGCCCATAATTGGCCAAGGTATTGGCCTCTCTTTCTAGAAAGACTAAATCAATCGGTGTATATCTGATTGCGCTTGATATATTCGATCTGCGAAAATCCTCCTCGCGAATTGTGACGATTACGTGGATATAAGGATGGTTTGCAAGTTGGCGAATAAGTTCAGGCCATTCAATATCCCTTGAGGTTACATCTACGTGTACTATCATTGGAACCCTAATTGCATTGGCGTGACCAGCAAGCGCGGATACTATTCGTAAAGCATGTTGGCGGTTTTCTATCAAAGGAATGGCGAATCGCCACTGCCCCGGGTAGAAATCATGCATGTAACGATATGCCAGCGTTGTTTTTCCTTGACCAGAAGCTGCATGCACGATGACTATATTTGTTTTTTCAAATGCTTGTGATATCTCTGTTATTTTCTCCTCGCGCTTGAAGTCTAAATCAGCCAAGATATGTTCATATCTGGCAGAAACACCAGCATAGAATTCTTCTCGAAGATCATCTAATTGATTCTCGTCAATAGGTATATCTTCAATGGGTTGTATTGAAGTAAACCATTCGGCATGTTTGTGATGGCGTTCGCTGATATACCTTCCGACACGTTGAATCTTTTCGATCAGGTCGCGATGTGTGATTTGCGTTCTTGTTTCGGACTTTCGGTATAACCAGAAGTGGAGTAAATCAAATGAGTTGATGGGATCTATACCGGTGAGTTGTTCCTGAAGTTGGATAAATACGCCCTTTTCTATGTCGCTTTCATTTACCTCCACTAACTCGATACGTGAAAAAATACGATCAATACTCTCTTTATCAAATCCATGCCCGATTAGTTTTTTTGTTATATCCGCCTGGCTTTGTTCATCACCCTGCCAAGCTTTGCACATCTCAATACCGATGGGCCCAAAATTTACCAGTTTGACCAATATTGACGGCCATTCATCCATTAATGCCAATGCGCGATGGAAAAAAGAGTTGGGTTTCTCGGGCGAAAGGTGAGAAAGAACTAGATTGTCGTGGGATTTGACTTGAATAGCTTCTCTAAGTTCGTCGCCTTTAAAAATGTCTAGATCTTCTTTCCCTTCCGGTTGAAAGACGATGGAAGGATCAAGTCCAGGTGATAGCATTCTTTCCAGTGTGTATAGGGCTTGGACACGGTAGCCACGGTATGCTGGCGGCGCATCACGATTGGTCATAATATTTCCTCTATGGGGGAGGTTGATAAATCCTGGAAATCTATGTGATCAAGTACAGATAGTATCTAGTACATTTGTTTCAAGAATTATACAATACTCCGATTAGCTTATTACGTATATTTCAGGGGAGTGGCCGAAACCATAGTGATCCGAATTCTAGGAGGGGCATGTTGTTGTAAAGAAGTTCCCATAAGAAAAGTCGACACCAATTTGACTTGTTTCTAAGGGTACTTTAAACATTGCATGCTTCCACCTTATTCCAGTCACTACTAATTTGACCACTCCCATTCGATACATGGTGTATGCATCATTTAAGCCCAGGTAGGCCCCAAAATGTGTGAGTCCCGTTCTGGTTCGAAGCCCAAGTGATGACAGTACAATTGGTGATTCCATGCTTCTGTAGCAGCTGTTCGGCTTTGGTCTTAGAGCTAGAGGGAACAGCCAGATACCAGCGTTGGCTGTATGCTTCTGAGTAATCCTTCCATTGTGACCTGGCTTCTGTGTCGTTTACTGAGTCATCAGTTTCTATTTCAATAACCCAGGC
This sequence comes from Anaerolineales bacterium, assembly GCA_016785015.1. GTDB lineage: Bacteria > Chloroflexota > Anaerolineae > Anaerolineales > UBA11858 > NIOZ-UU35. The sequence goes on along the minus strand of JADHTJ010000106.1, from coordinate 14,910 downwards.
ACTGGTTGCCTGCTGGTTTTCGCCGGCAATGACATCAATGTAGCGCCCACTCCAGCTTTTATTCTTTTCGCCATTGGGGTTTATCCAGGCGTGTTTGCCATGTTTTCGATATATCTGCCCCGCTGCGCGCACGGCTCCATCGTGTTCAGACTGTTTGTTGTAAATTCGGTTTGACATCTTAAACTCCTATATTCAAAATTGATTGTGGGATTTGTACCCACAGTAAAACTTCGGGCAATCAAATAATCGCCTTATGCCACTATCGTTGAGGGTATGGCCTGTCGCGTGGCCTGTTTCCTTCTGATTTCATATGTTCACCTCTAGTGTTGCGTTGAATATTCATTCAACAATTCTCGTAAAAAAACTTCAAAACATCGTAGTGTATCCTTGACTTTCTTCTTCTGAACGGTAGATTACTTTGTCGCGCACATAGATTAAGCCAAGTTTCGAAAGGCGTTTCGTCATTGCAGTTATCGAAACGCCAAAAATATCCTTTAGTCGATACAGGTTCGGCCATCGGGTCAGATCAAGACCATCAATTTCCTGCATTACCAACTGATGGGGCATGAGCAAATAGGCAGCGTATATTTCAGCCTGTATTTCACGAGAGTCCGCGGTGCTGTTTCTGCATAAGTACTGCTTCCCTTTATCGAAACCAGGTAAACCGAGTTGGTGTGGATCGCCAGGCTTTACAACATGCAGATCCCAATGCCCCACTTCATGTGCCTTGGTGTATGCTTCCGTTCCCCAGTATTGGTCAAAGAACTTGACGTGCCTGGAATTCATCAAGATTTTTTTCTTACCAGGAAGCAGACAGCCAAGGATTTTATCATCTTCTGTGTCATCGATTTCATCCCAGTCAAACCGGAGGTCGAGAAATTTTTCGATAATCCTGTCAATAGGAACTGGTGGGGAAACAATTGTGCCGTATTGTGCCTCAAAATCAGCTAATAAGTGATAGGCTTTTATCTCGATGGCCTGTTCTGGAACGAATTTCACATCTTTTAACAATGTCATTTGGGTTCTTCCCCCGGACTTTCTTCGTCTGACGTAATATCAAGCATCTGTTTAAGTTGCTTGCGAGTTAGTTTGCGTGACTGTATCCTGCGAAGGAGTTTTCCTACTTCGGGATGTTCTTCCACAGCTTTGCGCATCTGCTCAGAGGAAAACTTTCCTGCCAAACTCAACATTTCTTCTTCGTCTTCACCTAACTCACGAGCGATCATTCTGATCTTTTCCTCACTGGGAGGGTCAACCTTTCCGTTTTCAATCTTGCTTAGATAAGTAAAATCAATGCCAATCATTTCCGCAAAATCACGCAGAGATATATCCTTTTCAACTCTCAGTTGCCGGACACGGCTTCCGAAGTTCATGGGGATGCTCCTTTTCCTCTTTGTTGTTTCAAGGGAACTATACCTCTGTTGCGTTGAAAAGTCAAGCAACAATAACATAGAATGATTTCTACAAATGTAACTATCCTGCTATGATATACTCATGAAAGAAAAAACCTCGCCAGGATGCCGCCTGCGAGGGATGGCCTCAGCGTTGTGGGGACGCTTCGGCGTTTTTATTCTACCGAAGGGGTTCACCTAACGCAAGGGGATTCAATAGAACTTATGACAAAAGACAACACCTCCAATGGAGCCAATTTGGGCTTCGAAAAAAAACTCTGGGAAATGGCCGACAACCTGCGTGGCCACATGGATGCCGCTGAGTACAAGGACGTTGTCCTAGGGCTGATCTTCCTCAAATACATTTAAGATGCCTTCGGCGAGCACTACCAGCAGCTCGAGTTGTGGACCTCAGACCCTGAGAGTGAGTATTACATCAAAGAGCCTCAGTCGCGCTACACAGTGATGGAAGACCGTGATGAATACGTCGCCGAGAATATTTTCTGGGTACCCAAAGAAGCTCGTTGGAAGTATTTGCAAGGGCGTGCCAAACAACCCGAGATAGGCCAGATTATTGACAATGCCATGCTGGCCATCGAGCGCGAGAACCCGGTGTTGAAGGGTGTGTTGTCAAAGGATTACGCTCGTCCGACACTCAACAAGCAGCGCCTGGGCCAATTGATAGACCTGATTGGAACCATCGGACTGGGGGACAAAGAGAGCCGTACCAAGGATATTTTAGGCCGCGTTTATGAATACTTCTTAGGTCGTTTTGCAGAAGCTGAGGGCAAGCGCGGCGGACAGTTCTACACACCCCGCTCTGTGGTCGAGTTGCTGGTGCGTATGCTGGAACCCTACCGCGGCCGTATCTACGATCCCTGCTGTGGGTCGGGCGGCATGTTTGTGCAGTCGGAGAAGTTCGTGGAAGCTCACGGCGGGAAACGCTTCGACCTGGCGATCTACGGGCAGGAATCCAACCCCACCACCTGGCGGCTGTGCAAGATGAACCTGGCCATCCGCGGCATCGAGGGCAATATCGGTCCTCACAACAGTGATTCATTTCTCAACGACCTGCACCCCGACCTGAAGGCTGATTTTATCTTGGCTAACCCGCCTTTCAATATGAAGGCCTGGGGTGGTGAGCAGCTTGCCGAGGATGTGCGCTGGGTTTACGGACAGCCTCCCAAGAACAATGCCAACTACGCCTGGGTGCAGCATATGATCCATCACTTGGCCCCCGATGGGCGCGCCGGTTTCGTCTTGGCCAATGGTTCGATGTCAACGACATTCAGTGGGGAAGGTGATATTCGCAAAGGAATCATTGAATCAGACCTGGTGGACTGTATGGTGGCATTGCCGGGGCAGTTGTTCTACACCACTCAGATCCCGGTTTGCCTGTGGTTTGTGGATCGGAACAAGGCTTCAGGAGATGAGCGCGATCGCCGCGGCGAAACACTCTTTATTGATGCCCGCCAGATGGGTGAACTGATCGACCGAGTCCACCGTGAGTTGAGCGAAGATGAATTGGCCAAAATTGCCAACATCTACCATGCTTGGCGGACGGGTGATGATGGGTATGAAGATGAACCTGGGTTTTGTAAATCTGCCACGCACGAAGAAATTCGCACCCATGATTATGTACTTACCCCAGGACGATACGTCGGCCTGGGCAATCTGGACTATGATGATGAGCCATTTGAAGAGAAAATGGAACGATTGACAGATCAACTAGCGACCCAAATGAATGAAAGTGCTCGCCTGAATGAAGAGATCAAAAATAACCTTGAAAGGTTGGGTTACTAGAATTGGCGTATTTCTTGTTTGTTGATGAAAGCGGGCAAGATAGGAAATCAACGCCATATGAAGTTTTAGCTGGGGTTGCAGTCCAAGATGTTGCGCTTTGGGATTTAATTCAAGACGTCCACACTGTTGAGGAAAAATATTTTGGGAGTTATTATCGCGACCGTCAACGTGAGTTAAAAGCAAAGACTTTGTTGAAAACCAAAACATTTCGATTAGCAGCACAATTGCCGTCTATTGATCAAGGTGCTATTCAACGATTGGCTCAAGCATGTCTTACGGATGGCCCCAATGCGCGTAAACTCCATCTGACTGCTCTTGCACAAGCAAAAATCCGTTATTGTGAAGAAGTATTCAGAATATGTACGCGCTACGATTGCAACGTGTTTGCCAGCGTGATAGATTACCAGGCGATTGCCGCTCAACCCCAATTGAGTGATTTTGTGGGGTTGGATTATTTGCGAAAAGATTATTCATTTTTGTTTGAGCGATTTTATTATTATCTTGAGGATTTACCTAAAAAAGAAATGGGAGCGGTTGTTTTTGATGAGCTTGAGCGTTCCAAAAGCCACATTTTGCATGAGCAGATGCGAAGATATTTTATTGATACACGAAAAGGCAGGGAGCGTTCTACCCTGATTATTCCTGAACCCCTTTTCGTACACAGTGATCTGACAACGGGGATTCATCTTGCCGATTTAGTAGCGTATTGTATTGCCTGGGGATTTCGCATCCCTAGCATGCAAATTCCGAAGAGAGAAGAATTGGCAGGACTTGTGGATCTGATCTGCTCGATGCGTTACCGGGCAACCAGGATAATTCCTGACATACAGGATACACCTTCAGAAATTTGGAGTATTGCAGTAATCAACTCTTAATTAAAGAAAAGGCAATGGCAACGCAGAGCGTGCCAAAGCCTCCACTATTATTATTGACCATAAACTGTGACTTGTCAATACCGAAATCATGGAAAGCAGTTGCCAGATGTATCCTTCGAACAAACGTTTGGCTATGAGCGAAACTCTTCTTGATTGGCCCCAAATATCCATTGGTGAATTGCTCGAAACCATCATTGATTATCGAGGGAAAACCCCACCAAAAAGTTCCTCTGGAATTACTACTTTGACTTCCGCCAATGTTCGGAACGGTCGCATAGATTTATCGAAAGTTTCTTTTGTTACTCAAGATACTTATGACAAGTGGATAACCCGAGGTTTGCCAAAACCAGGGGATGTGCTAATCACTACTGAAGCACCAGTAGGTGAAGTTGCTTCACTTCCTGGAGATCAAATTTATCTCATAACACGTCGAATGATGGCATTGAGGGGGAATCCTAAGAGATTACACAACGATTACCTGAAATATTCGCTTATGTACTGGGGGAATATTGGACGGTTATTAGGGGCGACTCGGGGGTCGACGGTCCCGCGTGTTCTAAAAACAGATATAACTAATCTAAAACTTCCAATTCCGCCTCTCCCCGAGCAAAAAGCCATCGCCCATATTCTGGGCACCTTGGATGACAAAATCGAACTCAACCGCCAGATGAACGTTACCCTGGAGGCCATTGCTCGCGCCGTTTTTAAATCCTGGTTTGTGGATTTCGACCCGGTCTATGCCAAAGCTATGGGCGAAGACCCCAAAGGGATGGATGCCGAAACCGCCGCACTTTTCACTGATGCGTTTGTAGAGACGAAGGGGGGGGCTGTGCCAGATGGGTGGAGAGTAGAACCAATTGGACAGCATGTTAAGGCCCAAAAAGGCTTGAGTTACAAAGGTAGCGGTTTGGTAGATTCGGGGATACCGCTACATAACCTAAATTCAATATATGAAGGTGGCGGGTATAAATATTAAAGTGTCCACAGTTTGTTTTATTATTTAGTCAAGATCCTGATTTGCCGCTATATGCAGATGTAATGACGAAATCCGCTTTAGCAGTATTGAAACCAAGTAAGCGGGAGTGTAAGGATCATTGGTGGCAAACACCTCTTTTTTATATTTCGATGTGTTTACCCATAGGAGGCTTTTTTGCCACAATCGTTGTTCTTGGTTTGTGAAAAAAGATTGTTATTTAAAAGTGCGTTCATCCGTCACACAACCTTGAGAAAACTCATTCTGAGAATATAAGCAAATGGAACCTAAACTAGTTGATCTACTTTTGGCGGTGCAAAGAGGCAGGGTGGGCTTTAAGGCCTGGGCAGAGAGTTCCTATTATGAAACAAGGGTTAAATTAGAAAATAAAACACGGCGCCAAATATGGATTGATGTTTCGCGAACTGGCCTAATTTCAAAGACCGGAGAGTCCCAGAGAATAGGGCTTTGTTACCCGGTAGGATCAGAACCAGGGGAGTATATCCAAATGATAACTGCAGGTGAGGAGAAAGAAATATTTTTCTATTCGCGATGCCTTGATCAGCGTGGAAAACCGCCTAGTGATGGAATGGAGTATATGCTTCTCCCTGAATTACTTCCAGACTATGCTGTATTCTTGCTTCGACAAGGAGTTGATCAAAAGAAGCTTTGGGAAACTATTGACCATTGGGGTGGTGACCTAAGAAAAATATCGCCAATTCCAGTAATGGTTGATAAGATCAATCTATAGAAATCGTCGAAACCAAATCCCTTGCTCTAAGAATAGTTGCTGATGCAAGCGAGCTTCGGCAGCCTAGCCAATGGCCACGACGTTGAACCAGTCGATGAAATCTTTGTCGGGTTTGCGGTCGGCCATCACGGATATCTTGGTCACTTCCAGGTCGCCTTTCAAATTCTCCAGATCTTATTTTGCCTTAAACGCAAAAAGCCCTTGATACCAATCAAGGGCTTTTTGCTTGAAAGTCACAACAACTCCATCTGCGCATCCGGTACAGGTTGTTTCCGGCGCATCCTCCTCTTTACTTCCCCCCTCACTCCCCGTAAAGCCATCCATTCCTGAAGGGTCATCACCCCGTCACGTCCGAGCCTGTCAGGCAGAACCTGTTCAAGCTCGAAAGATGCCACCCGCCCCCGCTCGATGCCGGCTAAGATGCGCTCAGGCATCAGCTGATCCTCGGCAGTTATTCCCGAAGTCGTGATGGCGGACTTCAAGGCGCTGAGCAGATCCAGGTTCTCGTCCATGTCAGCACCACCTAGACTGGATTGGATGAAATTGCCGTACACGCTCTTGGCCCAACTGATCTTGCGAGCGATCACCGGCCAGGCGACCCCTTCGAGGTTGTCCTCATACGCCAGCGAGATCACCTTGACAGGCCGGTTCTGTCCCAAGCGGAACACCCGGGCGATGGCTTGCGCCAGGCTGATGACCTTATAGATGGCCTCATACACCACAACGGTCTGCAGCATGACCAGATCCAGACCGGTCTCGACGGCTTTGGGGTGGGTGATGAGTACGTCCATCCCGTAGGCGTGCTTTTCGATCCATTCCTCGCGCCGGCTGGCCTGGACGCGTTTCGTGTCCAGGTAGACGGCCCGGATGCCGTGTTCGCCCAGTAGCGGCACTAGGCGTTGGGGCAGCGGTCGGGTGGTGGTCTGCTCGATCAGCAGTGCGATCTTGCGATGTCTAGCCTTTTCCGCCTGGGCGATTTCGATCAACCTGGCTTCTTTGGGTAATGGAGCACTTATATCTACATAAGGCAGGTCGAGTACCAGGGTGTCTTCCACCGCCTCGCCGTCTTCGTCGTAGCTGGTGAAGCTGTATTTGTGACTGCGGTCCCCGTTCTGCCCAGGGGGCTCTACAGCGGCGATGTTGTAGTAGCCCAGGGCGGCGATCATCCAGGTCATAAAGGCGCCCATGCCCTTTTCGTGATACAACTGCCCACCATGATTTTTAGAGAAGGCATTCCCCACCGGCACGTCCGGAGCCGGAACGGTGATGCGCTGCTCTTCGTAGCCAGGTAGGGCCTCGGCTACATCTTCCAAGGCGCCAAAAGCCGTGCGGGGCAGCAGGAAACGGTAGATCGTCGGGGATACCCCCGGGCGTTCTTTGAAGGAAGTGCGCTTCACCTTCGTGCGACCAAAGGCGCGTGTCTCCTCGCGTGTCTCTATGGCCTCCATATAACCAAAACGGCTGACGAACTGGCGTTCGCTGTACCCGGCCTGGCGCATCTCGGGGGAGGTCCAGCGCAGTAAACGATACAAATCGCTCGCCTTCCCGCCGAAAATTGTGCCCGTCAACAGTACCGCGTATTTGGCCACCCGGAAGAGACGGCTGAAGGCCATCCCTTGCAGGCTGTCGTTGCGATACTCGTGGCACTCATCCGCGATCAGGTACAAGTCTTTGACTGTACCCCGCTTGACGGCGCGGTAGATCACATCGGCCAGCGGCCAACGGCGCGGTGAGGGTTCAGGGCCAGCATAGCCCCGTCCGCAGACCGGGCAGCTTTTACTGCGCAGCCTGCGGGGCGGGTCAGCATCGGGATGTGTGGATTTTGCTGGCGCTCGATACACATCGCTGTAGCGTAGGATCTCTTTGCTACCCCAATTCTCCTCCGCCTCGGTGGTGGCCGGCGCACCGCAGTGCGGGCAGGCCCACAGACGACCGTGACCTGGGAAGTATTTGCGTTCTAACTGGGCTTTATGATACGGCCCCAACTTGACCATTGAGCGAGAGAGGATCAGGATGACGTTGCTATCCGCCTGGTTAGAACCAACAGCCTTCAGCACATGCTGTACCTGGGCCAGGCGTTCTTCTCCATTTCCTTCGGGGTAGATCACCGTCGCACCGGGGGCTAACATTTCAGCTTCCCGCTTCCACTTCTTCAGTAAGTGGGGTGGGCAGAGGATCACAGTCAAGCCGATGTGCTTTTTGGTTTTCAGCAGTTCACGGACGGTAAGGGATAGAGGGGATTTGCCCCACCCCATTTCCATGATTCCGAAAACAGTCTTCTCGCCATCCAATAAAGCCCGGGCCATCCCCACCGCACGCACAGCCTGGGGAGGTAACAAGCCGCGCCGGCCGTTCCCTTCGACTTTGCTCAGGGCAGGCATCTCCGGCAAGCGAGAATTGATTCGATCCAAAACCGCTTCCTCCCAATCTTGCGTCACCGGCCAGCCCTGCCCGTCCTCATCGACATAAGTCTCCAGGGAGATGGCTTTATCAATCTCCTCGGCGTATTCTGGCAAATCTTCGAAAGGCAGTTCCACCAGGCCATCCGCTTTCGAGAGCAGGTAGGAGGTCATCTTCGGCCCGCGCACGATGCGGGTCTGGTTATCCCCAACCGCCTTACGACTCTCCTCCTCCCGCACAGCCACACGCAGATACCCTTCGGCATTGCTCAGGGCAGGCCCTTCGACAAGCTCAGGACACTGCCCTTCGGCGGAGTTTACGGTGAGCCTAGTCGAACCGCTCAGGGCAGGTCCTTGGGAGATCTTCAACGTAGCCGCATAGCCAGCCAAATAGGCCACCCGGTGGCCAGGACGCAGGGGGTGGATCACCTTCTGGCGTTTCCTGATTTCGTCCTGGTAAAACACCGGAAGGGGTGTGCTCGCTAGCGCATCGGCGCGCTCGTCCTCGGTCAGCCAGCTTACCCGAAAGATCATGTTCCTGGCATCGATTCTTGAATGAGGCAGCGTGACCGGGTTCATCGTGCCGGCTGCCGGCAGGGGGTATTTCTCCTCCGCCGTCTGCCCTACCAGGACGTACTGGTTAGGGCTTTTGGGATCTTCCGTGGGGAAGAGCGCCAGCCACTTGAAGCTGAGCACCCGCTCTGCCCAGGCCAATAACCGTTCGGGAATCACCAGGACGATGACCCCGCCAGGGACCAGATAGGGCAGCGTACGCCGGATGATGGTCTTTTCGGGACTCTGTTCTCCGCCCGTGTTATCGTACGGAGGGTTACATAATGCCAGCGACATACTGCGGTGGGAAACCATCGTGCGGCGGGTATCCCCGTGGATGACCCGCTGCAGCCGGCCTTCGGCTGCCCCCGCACGCCCTGCTTCGATTTCTACGCCATAGGTTTCGACATCGGCGCCTTTTAAGGTGAGCGCCTCAGCCAGCGCAGCCAAGGCGGTCCCGTCCCCGGCGCAAGGATCGAATAGGCGCAGGATGCCCTGGCGGTCTTCTGGTTCGCTTCGCGTAAACAAACCTGCCAGGCGTTCTAGCGCAGCCTGGCAGGTGGGTGTGTAGCCATAGTTCAGATAGTGTTCGGGTCTCATGCTAAAGCCTCCAATATTTCGATGATCTTTTCTGTTGAGAAGCGGTAGACGGCGACTGTATCATTTCCTTCTACGGGCAGCTTTTCGCCATGCCGGCTAAAAATATCGCCAACCTCCTGCACCGGCGGCACCGGATAGGGCGTGTGCTGGTGCAGAAAGGCGGAAAACTTGCCGGCAACGCTCTCCGCTGTATCTCCGGTTTCGTGGACGAAGAACAGGTCGTCATCCAGTGATGGTGTATAGGCGGTCAGCGTCCACAGCGTCACCCCTTTGCCTTTGACGACCCGGCGTTCCGGCCACAATTGGGCACCTCCGCTGGCCTGGTAGTGCTCACCGGCGATGGTGATCCATTTCTCCTTCTGGAAGGCGTAGCGCAGGCCGCGCAGCTCTTCCTGGTTACGTAGAGCAAATCGGGCGAAGATGAGGGTATGTTCATAGGGGCAGATGCAATCCGCCACCCCGTGGATGTCTTTGATGCTGAATGTGATGATCATGGATACTCCTTTGAGCAGGGGAGCAAGGGTGCACGGGAGCATGGGTGATCACCCCAGCGCCCTAGCTCCCCTGCACTTATATGGAAACAGCCTCGACCGGCTGTGAAAGTTGGATCGCCACGCTTCCCGCCGCGTGCATCTGCAGCGCCTGGCGCACCTTGCCCCGCCAGATGGTGAAGCGGTTATCGTCGGGCATTTCGGCTAGGACGGCGTAGAGTGTGTCTTCGGAGAGCACACCTAAAACGTCTTCGATGGTGGCTGCTTCAGGTTCGTCGAAGAGGTCTGTGACGCCCGCTACGCTGAGTTTGGCTTCGTCGCGAGCCACCTCCCGGTAGGTTCGCACCAGCGGACCGGTGATGGTTTCTTCCCGCGCCAGTTGGCGCTGCACTTCGGGGGCGAGCCCGGCGAGGTCAAAGGCCACTGTGGGTGCGATCTCGCCTACTTCGACCCGTCCGGCAATCTCAGGCACTAACTGGTTGAGTTTGGCGATCTTGCGCACCCGCTGCAGCGAGGCGTAGCCGACCCGGGCGATCTCTTCCATGCTCTGGCCTTGTCGTTGCAGTTCCTGGTAGGCCTTGAGTTCAGCGACCGGGTTCTCGCTGCGGGTGGCATGGGCCAGGATGGTCAGGGCGGCGCCCAGGTCGGAGACCTCGGCCAGCACGCTCTCCAGGCCAGCGGCCTGGGCTGCGGCGGTGCGCCTGCGGCCATCCAGCAGCCGGTAGCTGCCGTCATCCTGTTGGGTGACGACGACGGGGAATGCCGGCAAAAAGCCCTGATCATGCATCGATCTGACCAAGGCTTTCTTGGGTTTGGCGTTTTCATATCCAGTGATTTGGGTAATAGGTATTTCGTGAACCATGGTTAAATATCAACGGCGCTCTGCCCGATAAATCTCGGCAGAGCGCCGCTTCTCCTTTCTGTGTTATCTATAGAATTGAAAAAGCATCCCGCTTTACTGTTGGGATGCTTTTTACGATTTGGTGAATGGCTGCTAAAGCAGATGTTCCTTGGCAACCTCCAGGAACTCTTTTGCCCAGGTGATCAGCTTACGAGTATCCTCTGTGTTGACACTTTCTCCGATACCGTAATCTCCCACTTGCCGTTCGCTCTGGGATAGGATCAGGTATCTGTGGAACTTCGGATCAAGCAGCTTGGTTTTGGCATACTCCTTGCCAAATGCCGCAATGACAGCAGCGTGGCTTGAAAAGGTCAACTCTTTGTCCAACAAGAAGGCTTGGGCGAGATAGAACATAGCATAATATGCGCGTGAGGCGGCAAACCCGGAGAATGATTGCCGGAGCAATGTTTCCGCAGCCTTGATGCTGTCTTCCGCTTTCTCCACCAGTTCCTTGATCTCGGTCATATGGCAATCCCATCTCGTTTGACATTCAAGATGAAGGGGCTTTTTTCGTTCTCGAAACGCTCGTGGGAGACGAAAGCGCTGGATATGACCACATCATTCTCGAGCGACAGACCGCAGGTGACATCCGCCGTCATCTCAAGCAGGTCCATGTGATTGAAACTGCCCCGTATCACGGCCAGAATGTCGATATCTGAACCTGGCTGTGCGTCGCCGCGCGCTTGTGAGCCATATAAGTATATTGCTTCTAAGCGTCCACCCAGAATTTGCTCGAAATCACTCCGGAGTGTAGAGAGAATGTCAGAGAGATTTTGCATAGGATACCTCCTACTTGATGAAATTATACCGTATGAGCGGGGGGGTAAGGGAGCCAGGGAGAAGGGGGGCTGGGGAGTACGCCACGCTGCCCAAAGGGCCATCTTTGATGTGCGCGCCCATGGCAGGAGGACCTGCGGCCGGGGAAATCAACCCAACCCCCACGCTCCCATGCACCCCAGTTCCTTTACTCCCCGGCTCAAATCACTCCTCCTCAATAAAGGTCGGTAGACTGCTCTGGCTGGCAGCCTGGAAGGCAGTTTCCGCCTGTTTTTCTTCCTGGACGTTACGCCCAGCGATCACCGTCAGGTTGGTGACTGGCAGGCGCATGAAGATGCCGTGTTGGTAATCTGGCTGTACACCCTCCGGGCGTGGGTGGGCGCGGTAGGTGACGTTTCCGGGGATCGAGCGCTGGTAGAAGCCCATATCCCCGCGGTCAAGATCGCCCTCGGGGATATCGTGCCACCACAGACCGGCGCAGACTTCTACAAGTTGGCTGAGATGTTTGAGGTGGGGGCACATCATCGCGGGGGGTTGGGGATACCCTTCGTAGTTCTCGATCACCGCTTTGGCGTGGATCAACACCAGAGAACTCTCTTGGGACAGCTTGGCGAAATCCAGGGTGCGCGGCAAACGCCGGGAAGCCCCCTTGCGCCGCACTTCTTCGACCAAATCGGCCACGTAGGGGTAGTATTTACGCCCCACGATATCGAAGATATGCCAGACGCCGTCGATTTCAATCAGTTGCGGGCCGACCGCGGTCAACCCCAGCGCGGCTGGATCAACCGGCACCGGCGGGTCCAGGATGAAGCTTTCGATGGGCTGTCCCTGGTCGGAAAGCCGGGTTTCGGCATACACGCCGGTGGCCACTCTTTTGCCGCAGGCGCGTTGGTTGGATTTGTGTTGGTGCATGATTTTTCCTTTCTTTATCAGGGTACATATTTGCTCTTGACATCAACGGAGAAATCCATTATCTTATATCTCAGAATTATTAATTCTGAGAATTCAGGAGAAATACTATGCCTACCCTACTTCAAATTCGAAGCAACGGACAGATCACCCTGCCAGCATCGATCCGCCGCCAGGCAAATCTGCAAGAAGGCGATGCTCTGGAAGTGATCGTAGACGAGGATGGAGTTCTCCATCTGGTTCCCCACGTGCTTGTAGAACGATCCCAGGCCTATTTCTGGACACAACGATGGCAAGATGGTGAGCGAGAGGCCGAGGAAGATCTGCAAGCTGGCCGTTATAAGGACTTCGATGATATTGAAGCGATGCTCGAAGAATTGGAATCGGATAACGGATGATCTATCGCCGCACTGCACGCTTCAAAAAAGCCTACCAGGCCCTTCCAGGACATATTCGGGAAAAAGCAGCCAAAGCATTCGTCCTGTTTCAGGGTGATCCAACCTGCCCCTCACTAGGTGTCAAGAAAATGCAAGGACATGAGCATATCTGGGAAGGTCGCATCGATCAGCAGTACCGGTTCACATTCCATTACGAGACGCATCCCGAAACAGGCGAAGCGATCTGCGTCTTCCGTAATGTGGACAATCACGACGAGTGTCTGAAAAACCCATAGCAGAAACACATCTTGCAGGCTTTTTCAAGCAATTCCAGTTACTAGAGCGATCTTGCTGGCGTCGCGATCCTATCCGGTTTGGAATACCAGTTACTATTTTCCAAGGGAATTGCGCTCTCCTCGACGATTTCGGACAATCCGTAATATCCAAATTCTCAACGGATCGTAGAAGCCAGCAACTTGCCGCAGGCTATGGACAGCGCGTCTTCGAACTCACGGGTGCCTGTGCCGGGAATCTCCTGGATGACTGGTCCCAGCAAGGGTTGATCTCTCGCACCCACCCAGACGGTGAGCCGCGAGCAAGCGCTATAGATCATCAGGCTGATGCCCCCGCTGGTATGCTGGTCCAGTGCCTGCAGATGGCCGGTGAGTTGGCTGAAGCCAAAGCTCGCCACGGCCCAGAACCCCCCGCTTTCGTCCTGGATCACGTCGCCAATCGAGGTGGAACGGGAAAAGCGGAGGGTCTCGACCTCGGGATCCTCATGCCATGGGTGGTCGATATGCTGGGTCCTGGCGTAGGCCCCTTCGAGGTTCTCTGCTTTTACCCTGGCGACCAGGTGGTATTCACCCGGCCAACCGATGTGACCAGCATCTACGGGGTGGTCGCCGCGGATCTCGCCCCCGGCATATAGCTTTATCCGGTGGTAGATGGTAAAGATCATTTCTCACCTCACTCGATAGCTGACCCGGCGCTCTTGGATGGCATTATCGAAGCCCAGCCGTCTTTCCTTGAGAGACACCCAGCGATTCCCGGCAATAATGATGTGGTCAAGGATGGAGATATCCAAGTTCTTCCCCGCCTGTACCAAGGCCCTCGTGAGGGCTATATCATCCGGGCTGGCGGAAGGGTCCATGGATGGGTGGTTATGTACGGCGATGATCGCCGCGGCGTTGCGCTGGATGGCCGGCCGGAAGACCTCAGCCACTCGCACCTGGGCGCTGTTCAGGCTGCCTTTATAGATCTCGACGATGTCCAGAACGTGATTGCGGGTGTTGAGCACGATCACGCGCAGGTGCTCTTGCTCCAATACCCCCATGTCGTACTGCACCAACGCTGCGGCGTCCGCGGGGCTGTTGATCATCGGGCGTTCTTCAGAGACATGGGTAGCCAGCCGTTTGCCGATCGCCAAGGCAGCTTTCAAGCGGGCGGCGGTACTTTGCCCGACACCTAACACTGTGCCAATTTCAACGGTCTGCGCCCGGTAGAGACCCGGCAGGTCACTAAAGCGCACCAACAAGGCTTCTGCGATCTCAAGCTGCCGCGGGCCGCCTACGATAGCCGCCAGCAGTTCGACCAGGTTGCAGGCATCGGCGTCTTTGATGACCCGGTTGGCTGGTCGCTCCTCTTGGGGCAGGTATTTCAACCGGGGTGCGGGTTGCAGGTAGGAAGTTTGGGTTGTCATGGAATACTCCTTGAATCGAAACAGGCCAGCGCGAATTCGCGCTGGCCTGTTTCTTCGATGATTTGTTTACTGAAACGGCGAAGAAAGCCCCGACCTGTGGTTGGGGATGAATTCACCAGAACATATGTGCTATAATAGATATATGCTGGTGAGGAAAGCATACAAGTTTCGGCTCTATCCCAACAACAAACAACAACGAGCACTTGCGGTGCAGTTTGGTCATGCACGCTTTGTCTACAACCGCTTCCTGCAAGTGCGTCGAGATCACTACCAGATAGCCAGAGAGGGGTTATCCTATCAGGATACAACCTCTCTGTTGACTGAGATCAAGCGGTGCCCTGATTATGAATGGCTGAGGGACGCAGACAGCCAGGTAATGCAGCAATCGCTCAAGGATCTGGATCGAGCCTTC
>JADHTJ010000105.1 GCA_016785015.1 Anaerolineales bacterium | reverse complement strand
TCGAGCAAGCAGACCGCTTACATGCCCTCTACCAAGCAGATATCGAGCAACACGAACAAGAACGTGCCAGGCTAGCGCTAGAATTGCACGATGATGTGCTCAACCAATTCGCCGGATTATCCATAAAGATGGATGAGAAAACGTCACTGGATTTCAAAGAAGAGTTCCAGGCAGTCACCACCAGTTTGCGCCAGATGATCCAGGGACTGCGACCAGCGATGTTGAATTATGGGTTAGTCCCGGCGTTGGAAGATTTAGCCAATGAACTCTCTTTACGCACTGAAAACGAAACGGGGATAATTGCCGATATCTCTTGCTCAGGCACCCGGTACGATGCAAAGGTTGAGGCCCATCTATACCGAATCGTCCAACAGGCCTGTGAAAATGCACTCAGCCATGCTCAGGCTAGTTCCATCCGAATCCATGGCAGCTGTTCGCCTGATAAAGTTCACCTGTCAATCGAGGACGACGGTGTTGGGTTCCCCAGCAATGATCCAATAGATATAAACCAGCTGCTAGCAGACAAACACTACGGCCTTGCTAATATGTTTGAACGAGCAGCACTAATTGGAGCCGAATTACAGATTACATCCTCTGCAGGGCATGGTACGCAGATATCAGTGACCTGGACTCCAAAGATCAAGCGCACAACGCTTTAAACTGTTATTTGGTTATTTAAGACAGCTTTTGACTTCTGAAAAGGGCCTCAAATTGCGTTCTCGCCGTGGCTGGGAGGTAGAAAGCGTTTTCGGGCATATCAAATACATTCGAAACTTTAGCAGATTTATGCTCCGAGGATTGCAAAAAGTCCGCACAGAATTGGGGTTGCTCTCCTTGGCTCATAATTTCATCAAATTGGCGGCTGCCTAATGGCCTCATTGGGGTCATTTTCGGCCATTCTGGGTTGACCTTTCAGGACAGCCCCATCAAACATAGAGCTTGAGATTGAAGCATCATCAAATCAGGTATTCAGCATCGAAAACATAACCAGTGCCGCGTACACTTCGGATCCATCCTTTTCCTCCTGGGAATACAGCCAGCTTTTTCCGCAGCCTGCTAATTAATGGGCGTAAAACCTCAGGAGCCTCCCATTCATTGACTTCATAGCCCTGAACCAGGAAGGCGATCTCGCTATGAGACATCACTCGCCCCCAATTTTCGATGAAGATGCGCAGCATCTTTCCTTCCGTAGGGGTCAGATGGACATGGTCACTTCCACGCCAAAGCTCGCGCCGGGCCAGATCAACTTGTACATCCTTTGGTAATTCTATCGCTTGCCTATCCGGTTTAGAGAGTTCTGTCATTCCCTCGATCTCTTTCAACTGTTGAATTGATGTTTCCAATTGTTCCAATAGAAGACGCTTGCGTTTGGTTTGTTCTCGACGAGACAGGGCACCGCTCAAGCTGCTGAGAAGATCTTGGGATGAGATGGGTTTGAGTAAATAATCATGGGCCTCAAGTCGCAACGCTTCGATGGCTGATTCTATAGAAGCTTGCCCGGTCAACAAAATGCTATCCATCCCAGTAGAGACCTGGCTTGCTTCTTTGATTAACGCAATGCCGTCCATGTCTGGTAGGCGAACCTCTGCTATCATCACGCCAATATCTTCGTCCCCCAGAATCTCAAGTGCTTCTTCCCCACTCGCAACGGTCAATACGTCATACTTTTCCGATTCAAGTATATTGGTCAAGGTATCACGAATGTCTTTTTCGCTATCAACGACAAGTATTTTTGTGCTCATATTCACCTCTTGTGTATTGTAAATTGATTGCAGCTTTAATTCAAGATGAGAAATTACTCGTGCTGTTACCAACGGGATAGCCTTAATGAGTCTATTTTACCGGCAGATAGCTCCTGGCTATATCCACTGTGTCAGCATCATGATGGAAGTTTATTCTATGCGTGATTATCTTGGTTTCCTTATGTTTGCCTCCTGACCATACTTGATTCAACCGTCCCCCAACCGATACGACACAACGGTTACGGGTGGCTTTTTTGAAAGCTCTGACAGCATCAGTGAGGGGGCCCTGAAAAGTTATATGATGGACACCTCCCAATTCTGCCTGGTCAGTCTGTAGGATTGCGCTGCTACATTCATCGCCATCACCCCGAATAACGCAGGTGCCACTCAGCAACACCTCATTTGTGCTGATGCCGAATGATATTGAAATATCATTCGGGTAAGTTCGGTCCCGTTTACTCCCGTTTTCTCCCTTCATAGTATCCACCAAGACATGTGTTGCCTCGGCTCGAAGCTCTGGGGAAACATCGAAGGTGATATTCTCCGCCACAACAACCGAATGGCAAATTACGCCATCCCAGGAACTGTTTAGCCAGCCATACAGCCTCACAGGCAGATCTCCCGATACCACCTCTGAAAAAACACATGATTCCAATGCCAGTCGTTGTCTGTACACGACAAATGGGTGTTTTACCCTCTCGTGTGTAGAGGGTGACGTAGTGGACAAAATGCCGCTCACATAAGCCATCTCAAGACCATCAATTACTTTGGTCTCCTGCTTGATGTCGGTAAGGATCCCGTCCAGGATGACGACGTTATTTCGTTTCATTGTGCTATTCTTCGAGATTCTTATAGGGCTGGCTTGGCTCACTAAACCACTCATCCAGGGCACGCCGTAAAAACCGCCAGCTCCCTCCGATCTTGCACGCGGGGAGTTTGCAGGCGTTGGCAAGCTTGTAAAACGTACTGACAGCCAGTAGTCTGAGATATTCGGACGTTTCCTTTACGGTCATAACTTGATGTATTCGATCACTCACCGGTTTCTCATTCTGGTTATCTTTCACGATTTACTCCTTAAACGGTTCACCCTCTTACAAAAGTGGTGAGGTGGTGAGGTAGTATTTTCCTACCCCAATATGTGGGTAAAAAATGCCGATAAAGAGAACACTGCCCATATATCGGGGCTTGTCTTGCTTCACCATCCCCTCACCACCATAGGGAAATGTGGTGAGGATTTTTCCAAAGTGGTGAGGTACTGGTGAGGTGGTGGTGAGGAAAGTTGTGAGGTCGAAAAGACCACCATATATAGGCAATATAGCTATTGAAACAGAGTAATCTTCTATATATGGGGTTATCATTCTGACCATCTTTTCAACCTCACCAGTTCACCACAAGAACCTCGCGCACACGGAAAAAAATTACGCATCTTTGCCTACATCCACGCTATTTTCTGTTTGCTTGCGAGGAGGAGATGGATTCTTGATGGTGACGCCGTAAAGCTCCTGGACTTTCGTCAAGTCGAAAGCCACCATTCGTACGCTCTTCCCTGCACTTGTGACCCATTTAGATACCTGAATATGGCTGCCCTCACCAGTCTCAATCAACAGTCCTCCAATCTGGTTGAACTGCCGGTGTAAGGCATCTTTGGTAGTATCGAAATATTCACCCAACTGCCCCCAAAATTCACGCACATGGATCATGCAGCTTTTGGTGTCCAGATAGAAGACGCTTTCATCGTCTACCTCATACCATCCCACGGGATCAGCCTCTGGTGGAGGCGTGATATTGCCGCCAGAACGGGGTTCCAGATAGACCTTACGTCGCTGGATGAGGTTGTCCAATGCTTCGAAGAACTTGCGTACTGGGGATTCGGCAGCGATCTTCTCCGCCTGGTTCTCGATGACTTGCAGAATGGCCTGGCTGTTACGCTCAGCAAAGCTGGAGGCTTCTATTGATGAAAGCGCACCCAGCTCCGTGAAAGCAATTAAGGTCACTTGTTGGGCGGCATCCAAAGTAGCGAAGTAGTCTGGCAGCCGGTTCTGCATCCTCCCATCCCGGGCGAGCTTATGGGATTCTTCGATGATCTCAAGATACAACTTCGAAGCTCGTTCCCAATTCGCAGCCAGCCATTGCACATAAGCCGCCATAGCCTGCGCGTACAATCCCTGTTTGGCTTGCATTTGCGTTTTGTCCAACTCCTCGCGGAGTGGTTCGCCGGTATTAGGCAGCACCTCACCGCGGGCGATGGGCACATACACCATGCGTCCCACGGTGCTCTCCCCGGCCAGCGGCAACTCTGCTGTAGATAACACCATGCCGCGTGGTACACGCGTCTTGCGCTCGCTCAAATCACGGTTAGCGCGCCCACGCGCTGAACGGTTACCCACTGCCCGAACAACCTGGTGAGCGCTTTTGTGCATGCGGCGGGAATCGGCCGCGCTCTGGAATTGAGGGGCAAAGTCGTCGATTACTACCGGTACATCTTTTGTGCTGAACAATACCCCTTCGATGTGCGTGACCGTGCTCATCCAGTCATCCGGGGCGTGATACTGTCGTCCTTCGATAAATCCCATCCCGAAGTGGGTCAATGCCAGGTGCGCCAGGGTGGACTTGCCACTCTGAGTAGGACCATACAACCAGATCACGGTATAGAGCGGGCGGATTTCTGTTAGCGGCCCACCGTACATGGCTGCCCAAACTGGTGCTGTGACGCACATCGGGCCAAGATCGAGAAAGTTCAGGCTGGCTTTGACCGCCCTGGCCAGTTGCTCTCCTTTTGGGGGTTCAGGCAGATTGTAATGGCGTAAATTATTTTCCCCCAGGTCCACCCGCACGCTGTCGTTATAGCTATCGGCGGTAATCATGCCCCCGGCGGTCAAGAAACCGCGCCCGCCATCCATTTCTGTCCATCCAGTGTGAGTGAAAACCCGCTCGCGTTGCATATCTTCAAGGGAGCTTTCCTGCATGGCACGGGCGACTAAATAATAATTCCCCCGCGGCACGTATAGGATCGGGCGCGCACCCCAGTAGCGATGGATCCATTTCATGTCAGCGAAATCCGCCGCCGGGACGTTGAGGGTGCGCATTGGCTCGTGCGTTGATAATATTCCCTGGATGGTGTAGTGTACTTCTGGTAAGTTCAAACCGTCATCGACGGTGAGTTCGTGCGTGATGCAGGCGGCAAAGTTAGCCAGGGGTTTGCCCAGGAAGTGCAATTGTCCGTCCTTGACCTCACTGAGAACCGGAGCTTTACCATCTTGGCGTTCGGTTTCGCTGATCATGGTGCGCAGTTCTTTGCGGGTCATGCCCAGGGCGCGTTGGGTGCGGCCCAGGTAGCGGGGAGCGACCTCGCTAGGGAGCTGCTTGAGTAAATCAAGCAGCTCCCCTGTAAATTCCTGAAGCTTGTGGGGAGTGGCGTGCTTGATTTTTCCCAAACATTGTTCGATAACCGGGGTGGCATTTTCTAGTAGGGCAGTGATTAGACTCGGATCTGGGCTGCTTCTATAGAAATCATTGGCATCTTTGTAGCCCTCTATGGGCATCACCAGCATCGCCAACGGCCCAAATACAGGAGCCAATAGACTTTGTTTTTCTTGACCTATCGCATCTCCATCGAAGGCCAGATACACTACTGGTCGTTGTCTTAGTAACTGAAAGTCGCGCCCAGGTAGGTGTCCCAGGCCACACAAGGCCCAGGCTGAAAAGCCCATCTGACGGTAGCTCTCGGCGTCGGCAGGTCCCTCGCACAGGATGACCTCACGCACCCCGGGCATCTCAGCTTTGTAGGGCTGGCGTTGACCAGGCAGGTTGCGGGATTTGTCCCCGCCTTCTGCTTTCTGATTGAGAGCACGCGCTGAAACGTAGGTTATTCCTTGAATATGGCTGAATTCCGATTCGTGCCGAAGGCAGTGTCGACCATGATGCCAAGTCTCAACCTCACAATCTCCACATTCTCGAACTTTGGCGTTACTCCGCTCGCTATGGGGGTACACAAGCCAGCCTTCTGGGGATGCTTTGTCCCCGTCACCATTGACGGTGAAATCGCGACCATCGGCACGGATCAGGCCAATTTCACGCGCCAAGGATATATCAGCCCCGACCTCAACCAGATAATCGTACAGGCCAGTCCCACCATCGGAAAAACCCCACCCCGCCATGCGCAGGGCGTCATCGCTGAACCCGCGCGTGCGGGCATATTCCAGGCAATGCCTGCCATCTTCTGACCAGAGTCGAGTTGCAAAGTAGCGCGCTGCCAGGTCAAGTATGTTTGTATGTTGCTTGCGTTTTTCGTATGCTTTAGCAGCTTCTGGGGTCATTCCGATATCTTCAAGATCGATGCCTGCGTAATTAGCTAGGTATTCAACTGCCTCGATGAAGCCCATGTTCTTGGCATACCTTACTAAATCGATGGCGTCGCCGCCGGTGTCGCAGCCCGTCCAGCAACGCCAATAACCCCGGTGATCGTTGTCTATGCTGACCTGGAAAGCGGTCTCGTTGTCCGCACCAGTGTGCAGGGGGCAAGCCCCGCGCCACTCTCGGCTTTTCTTTTGGAGTGAAGCCCCCAGATGATCCGCCAGGGCGACGATGTCGATGTGGTCTAGTAGTTTTTCGATGTCAATACTCGTTGGCATGGCTTCTCTCTCCTACGTAGATATGTTTGTTGGCTGACGATGACATGGTTATATGCCACTGTTACTGTGCTCTGGACACGGGGCTCATTGTGTATTTGGCGTTTTGATAAAAATCGCCTGGACGCTCTCTAAGCGGCGATATTTTATGGATAGGCGATCATATATCATGGTGCTGTAGCGACGCTTACAGAACGATTCAAAAGGGGGGCGAAA
This sequence comes from Anaerolineales bacterium, assembly GCA_016785015.1. Lineage (GTDB taxonomy): Bacteria > Chloroflexota > Anaerolineae > Anaerolineales > UBA11858 > NIOZ-UU35. The sequence continues at coordinate 10,450 of JADHTJ010000105.1, read as the reverse complement.
ACCCGCCCGATAACCCGTAGATAACCAGCGGATAACACACAGAAAACCCAGATGATAACCTGCGGGTTATCATGTTTTCAAATATGAAATATTTTCGACGAAAATCCAACATTGGTTTCAGTAAATTACTCATCAGGGTAAAGTGTGTACTCTGTCGTTTGCACCACATGGGGTTGGATTGTGATCTCCCCGGATTTATACCCGTCGACTCCGTCTTCGAGCATCCGGCGGATCACTTGCCATTTGGGGACGCCCAGACTGGCTGCAATTTGAGTGATCTGTTGGTTGGTATGCTCCGGAATCCCCCTGAAGCCGACCCCTTTCGAGTTCCTCTTTTTACGTTTGCGCGATGGGGTTTCACCGGGGTAGAGTGTAAGGCGTTGATCTAATATGGATACCAATTCAGTATCGCCCGAGAAATGGCTTCGAATGCCTTGCTCCAACAGGTAACGGACGAACATATCACGTGGAATGCCTATTTTTTCAGAAATCCTGGCAAGAGGCTCTCGTAGATCGTCGATATTGCGCACAAACAAAACTGTCCCTCGCTTGCGAGTATCTTTTCGTTTCTTGGGTTGCCAATCTGCTGTCGAAATCTCACCCAAGAAATCCGGTCTTTCTGGCGTTAATTCATTCTCGTCTTCCCCTCTTTCTTCGACATCATGGAGTTCATGGACAGCCCCTTTTAGACGGGCGAGGTCGCTGCCCTGGTCAAATTCCTTCGTCTCTTCTGGCTGGGATTGTGTATCTCCATATTCATCGAATGGGTTGCGGGGCATCTGATCCTCTCTATTTGGCTCTCAAGACAGCTTTGACAACTCGAAGGTGCTCTTCGGCCGCTCGGCTATCAGGGTCATGCTCGTAGATCGACTGCCCTTCAGCAGCCGCCTCCCTCAGCACCGTTGCGCGGTGGATGATCGGTAAGACCAAGTCTCCAAATGCTTCTCGCAGATGTTTCAGAGAGTCTCTGCTCTGGCGGGTGGTGTCGTCGTAGAACGTGGGTAGAATACCCAGCAATTTGCCGTTCCAGCGATATTTCTCGTGTAGTACCCTCAAGATCTCGGTCAGTTTGATAACACCCTGGTTGCTTAGATACTCCATAGCTGTCGGTACAATCACCAGATCGGCTGCCCATAGGGCGCGCTCTTGGAGCCCGCCCAGGCTGGGGGAGGTGTCGATGAAGATATAGTCCAGCCTGTTTTTCATGAATATATCCAGCACTTGTCGAATATAGGACACAGGCCGCTCGCGTGTGCTCATGTCGATCTGTGCGCCGCGTGTATCCTGATTGCCGGGGATGGTCCACAAGTTTTTACGCCCAGTAGTACGCACCGTTTGGTGGATGAATTGGCGTTCTTCCTTATTGTTCTGCCCCATTGTGAGCAGATAATAGATGCCCATCTCTTGTTTGATCCCCAATGCAGAAGCCAAGTTCCCTTGAGGATCGAAATCCAGGGCAAGTACTTTCTTCCCTTGAAGAGACAGTCCATGGCAGAGGTTGATTACAGTGGTGGTTTTTCCAACGCCGCCTTTTTGGTTGGCTACGGTGATGATTTTGGTTGCCATATTTGACCTTTTCTCTTACTCGATGACGAAGTGGTGAACTTTGTCAACGTCACCAAGCGCCAAGGCTCCGCTGATCAGCCCATCGCGCATGGGACGCAGGTGCTCGTCATCGCTGATGCCAACAAACCGTCCTCGCAAATCTGGATAGTGACTATCGATATATTGAATGATTTCATCCGCGGCTTGATGGGCATAGCCGCTCGATATCTGATCGGCTGTAGCGATCAAGTCGCACGCCGACACCAGGTTTTCGAGAAGAAGCCCATCGTATAGCGGTTTTTCGATTGCTCGCTCTATTACGGCTTTCATCGTCTGGAGAGACTCATGTTTTTCTAAATGCAGGCAGCTGTAAACCATGGTCGGGCCAACGATAGATCGGAGCCTTCGCTTCTTAGTGGAGAATGAAGACAAGAGCCTTATGCTAGCCATCACTAGCACTAAACCAACTGTCCAGGCAGTGATAATGGAAAATAAATCCAACTGCGTTATAGATCGCTGCCAGAATGCTGCTGGTCTGGCTTCTTCTGCTTGTGCTCTGGGTATATTTACAGTACAACTGCTAATCAGAGGTACGAATACAATAGCGATGAGAACGACGGTAACAAGTCTGTAGGCGAAAACACTTGTTATCAACCGCTGCAAAACCCACCAAACTTCTTCCCAATGACCATTAGATCTAATCGGAAGGATGGTTCTTCCCCAGTTTATGAAAGGCCTGGGGAATAGAATGGCAATGAAGGATTTAAGATATTTGCAGACCAACATGAGGATATACATCGATCTGCCGATTCCATGTGCTTTTATCAACGTTAGCCTCCTTGTCTTACTAGCACTGTTCATTTGGAACTCCACCTGCGAACTGCCAGACTCTAAGACAAAATCAGCTAAAGGCCAGTTGACAATTGATGGTGGGAATCGGCTTTGATAAAGTAAGTTTCACTCCGTATTAGAATCGAGAAGCACCCCAGGATGATGCATACTTCGTGGCAGAATGTCATCGTTAAAATCCTTTGTAGATTTGCTCCGATGGGATTCCTTTTGATCGACAGTAGGGGCATCCTTTTGTGAGTGAGTTATCCTGGGCGAGACATTCTCAGTTTTTCCTGTTTTCGCCTCTTTGGGGACTCCATTGGCCGCCTCATCGACGTGATTGTCAGTGGCGCTGGTGTCATTTCTTGTTTCTTGACTCTCATGACGGTTCAATGAGATGAGGAAACCATAAACTTCCGCTAAAGCACGCCGCTGTTCACGGGTGAGCGGATTCTCCGGGAGAGGATTATCTGTTGTCATGAGTTCCCTCTTTGCCAGGAGCGGTTGTTTGTGAAGTATTACTGTGTTCGGGAAATGACTCGACAGGCAGCAAGCCAAGGTTTTCCAACTTCTTGCGGATGATCATAGCTGCTTGGGACTGGATAGTGCGGTATTCACGCTCTGCTAATTCGCCAAGCGTGCTATGTTCATGATCTTTCAGGTAGATAACAACTCGTATCATAAAAAATCCTTCCTCAGAAATAAAAAAAGAGCCGCATATTTGCGACCCTTTTGTAGCACGTCTGAGTACAGTTTAGAATCCGGTAATTCTCCGGTAATTCAGATGGCTATAAATCCTCGAGTACCTTTTTCCGCCAATCGTAAAATGCAGAAGTGGACGCATTCGGTATCCCACCTCCGGCTGTTCCAAACTCTTGCACGAGGAATTCTTCTAAGGTCATTGGAGTGACGCTGGGATCCAGGGCTTCCCATTTCAATACCGTTCGTCTTTCAACCTCGTCTCCATATCTGCTCTTTCTTCCACGTTTTGATTTTCTCCCGGGTAGTTTCTTTTTTATACCACCAGAACCGGGAAAGGCGATGAATTCAGGCTTAGTATCATGGTCGGAGAACGTATAGATTTTATGACTCCAGGGTCGAAGCGCATACTCCTCGAATTTGCCCTTGAATGTTTCTCGTCTGGGGAAGAAATCTAAAAAGAAAAGTACCAATCCTGTATACAACGATAGGCACAAGCCGATGACGCTCCAAGCTACTTCTGAACCTAGCTTCTTGTCAATGGTGGGGGTAACAGCATAGAGCAGGCTGCTGAGGAAGCCCCCGATCAAAATCATGACAATCACGAGAATCATTTGTTTTGGCTTACTCATAATTCTGCCACTCCTTTCTGGTAGTAAGGACATTTCTATGATCAGAGTAATAGCTTACGATTTCAATTTACTCAGTTCAAAGAAGCCACGCACATTCGGTATTTTCGTTGCTATCTGCAATGATATGGACAAATTCCGGTTATTCTAGCATATTCTTATTCAAGTGGGGCGGATTTCTGAGGGTAAAAATAATTCCGTACTCTATATCGGAGAATTACTGGACAAGCGTATGATACAAAATAGTTGTAGCGAATGTGAATTTATAATACATGTACGGGTAAGATGGAGAGCGGCTAGGGTAGTGGTGTTGTCATTGGAATTACCAGCGGATTATCAGTAAAAACACCACTCTTTTCATCACTCCCGTAAGATGAACTTTACCAATAGAAAATGGGGCGGGGTTATAATAGGGAGAAGAAGTGGTCACCCAATTTGCACATTTTGTATTCGGGAGGAATTGTCAAAAAGACAAAACTGTCCCTTTAGTTCAAATATATGTGGATAACTGTATCCGAAGCAGCTAATCTATCTGGATATCACCCTGAACATATTCGGGATTTGGTTCGCGATGGAAGGATCAAAGCTCAGAAGTTTGCGACTATTTGGCAGGTTGATAGAAAATCATTGTTCGATTATATACAAGAGATGGAAAAAAAGGGGGAAAAGAGAGGTCCAAAAGGGAAAGCAAGAAGTGAGTAACTATATGGTATAATTACTGTATAGTACAGTATTTCATTCCTTTAATCAGGCTGTGTAAATGTTAGCGCACTTACACAGCCCTAACCAACCCACCGAATACAGCGGCGGGCAGGCTGACTCAATTATAACAGCCATGAACAAAACGCCCCGGTGGATTTATCGGGGCGTTTTGTATTACTTACCGGGAAGGAACCAAAATGCCCCCAACAAAAGGAGTCAATATGTGCGACAAGGATCAGATAAACAAGATTGACGCTGCTCATCGTCTTGCCAAGATTCGGAGAGGCTGGGAAGAAGCAGTCTGCGGTCAAGATTTAGATGCTGTCAAGGTGTCAAGGGATCTGTTGGCCTTTTGCTCCATGATATAGAGGAAGCCGTCGGCTTTTAACCTGGCGAAATCAGAAAGGTGATCTCCCAAGTTATTGCAGTGAAGTAAATTGAGGTGAAAAAGCCCCGCCCCGGTGCGGGGATCCCCATAAAAAGTAATAAGGAGTAATCATGGAAAAGGATAGAAGAGCCATTTTATATGCCCGAGTCAGTACTGATGATCAAAGAGGAAACTATAGTGTGCCAACTCAAATTTCTGAGAGCATAGAATATTTGGAAAGCAGGGGCTACGCTCTGGTGGGAGACCTTTTCATAGATCCCGAAACGGGTCTAGATACTTCAGAGGGGAATGGGGCAATACCTGCCTATGTAGATGACTACACATCTAGGGAGTTAAGTCGGCCAGGATTAGACAAAGCGTTTGATTTTCTCGAGTCATATGGATTTGACGTTGTAATTGTTCATTCTCTTGATAGGCTAGCCCGTGATCCATACATCCGTCAAACGCTCGAAAATGAGTTTAATGAACTAGGGGCTAGTGTAGAATTTGCGACAGGCAACTACGACGACACTCCAGAAGGAGAAGTTAGAAAAGACCTAGATGCAACATTTGCCAAATGGGAAAATGCAAAAAGATTAGAACGAGTAAACCGTGGTAAGCGAGGGAAGGCTCAAAAAGGACTCTTTGTTCACGGACGTGCTCCTTATGGATATTTTCATGACAAAAATGAATTTGGCGGACTTGGAGTCGATGAAGAACAGGCTGAAGTTGTCAGGTACGTCTTCCATCAATATGTGGTTGAAAATGTGTCCGTTCGTTCGTTAGTCAAAACCTTAAATAACAATCCCGATTTTATCCCGTTTATGGGGGAAAATTGGGCTACATCTTCCATCAACAGAATGCTGCGCAACACGGCGTATATTGGGCATGTTTATTACAATAAACACAAGAGGGTCGGTACGAAATTGATTCGTAGAGACCGGGACGAGTGGATGAAAATACTTATCACCCCTATTGTGGATGATGCACTATTCGCTGAGGCTCAAAGGAAACTTGAGTATAACAGAAAGAAAAAACGCAAACAGCCTAAGCGGAAATATTTTTTGACAGGCATGATTTTTTGTGATGAATGTGGGAAAGCTTATCATAGTCAAACGAATAATATAAGTAAGAGGCGCAGAACAGAAACCCCGATCTATAGGCACAGGAAATCAGCAGGACATTGTTTAAACCGTCAAATAAGTGCAAGGATGCTTGATCCGCTCGTGTGGGACAAAATTAAAGAATTGCTTCTCGATCCCGAGAATTTACGTGAAGGATATAGTGAAGCTGTCGAAAAGGAATTGGCAGCTCAAAAAAGACAACAAAAATACCAGGAAGAGCTGATCTCACAGATACAGAAACTTGAACAGAGGAGGCGCAATCTGATAATTGCGTACACTGATCCTGATTTGGGTATCACGAAAGCTGAGTTTCTCAACCAGCGCACACAACTTGACGATGAAATCAAAAAAGTTAGAGAGAGAATTCGGGAAATTGAAGCCAGGTTTGCCAACCTGCCAACTGCAGAGGAATTTGAGACGTTAGAAAGATTCGCCGAGGAAATACGGGTGCGACTGATAAGCGATGAGTGGGAACCAACTTTAGCTAACAAGCGACGAATTCTACAATTATTGCATGTTGAAGTTTTGGTAGACATAGATAGAAATATACGTCTTTCTGGATGGTTTGGAAAAGATCATGGTTTATTGTCTAAAACATGCTCATGATCGGTCCGCCGGGCTCAGGTAAAACCCTTTTGGCGCGCGCCATGCCAGGGGTGCTGCCTCACATGACCATCGACGAAGCATTGGATGTCACCCGCATCTACTCCATCGCTGACCAATTGCCTGCTGACTTACCCGTAATCCAGCAGCGTCCCTTTCGAGCACCGCACCATACAATCTCTCACGCCGGTTTGGTAGGCGGCGGCAACTGGCCCACTCCAGGGGAGATCTCATTGGCACACCGCGGCGTGCTCTTCCTAGATGAATTTCCCGAGTTCGGCAGCCGCGTCTTGGAAGTCATGCGCCAGCCCCTCGAAGACAAACAGGTCACCATCTCGCGCGCCCAGGGCTCGTTGACTTTTCCAGCCAATTTCCAACTGATCGCGGCGATGAACCCCTGCCCATGCGGTCATAGCGGCGACTCAGAGCGAGAATGCACCTGCTCTCACCAAACCGTGACCCGCTACCAAAAACGTATCTCTGGTCCCATGCTCGACAGAATTGATATTCACATCGAAGTCCCGCGCGTCGATTTTGAGAAATTGTCTAATAATAGAAGGGGAGAAAGCTCAGACGAGATTCGCGCCAGAGTAGAAAAAGCCCGCCAGAAACAAAGAGAAAGATTTTCCGGTCTCAATAACGGGGTGATGACCAACGCCGATATGCGCGTCGCTGAAGTACGTCAATTTTGCGAATTAGATGATGCCGGGCAGCAACTTGTCAAGGCTGCAATGACCCAGCTCCAATTATCCGCGCGAGCCTATCACCGTATCCTGAAATTGGCGCGGACTATCGCGGATTTGGCTGGGGAGGAGAGCATCCAATCCGGGCATCTGGCAGAAGCATTGCAGTATAGACCGAAGGGGATGATGGTGTAGAGTAAAAGACGGGAGAGAAAAGACATTGGGTAAGGGCAACCCAGCAAAAAACGTAAGTGAATCAACGAATCTCATCAACGCGGATATGCGCGTTGATGAGATTCGTTGATTTTGTGGATTAGATAAAGTGGAAAAAACTTATTTAGGCTGTCCTCAACCCGCAGGCTTAGTTCGTCATGCGCATCAAAATAGGATTCAGTGAGGGATCACGAACCAACCAGCCCTGACGCTGCTTTTCCTGCTGGATACCAGCCGAATTCAGACGCTGACGGACTTGGTCAAGTTGATCTTGATTTGAGAAAATCATCTCAAAGGAAAGCAAACGGGCGTGATCTGATGTCGGGGGCTGCGCACCAAGCCCGGCCCAAATATTTAATCCTAGGGTGTGATGGTATCCCCCGGCGTTGATAAAACTGGCTGAAGGAATTTTTGCGGAAATGGGCGGGCGTTCAAATCCCAATATGTCAATATAAAAGCGGTTAGCTTTTTCCAAATCTGCTACATGTAAATGGACATGCCCAATGGCAGTGCCATACGGTAGGCCGTTGAAGAGTTGTGGATTGTGTGTGCGTTCGCTTAGTACGTCATCAATATCCAGTGGATGGGTATACATCAAAAGGGTATCTTGATTTATATACCATTGGGAATGTGGACGATCACAATAAATTTCGATCCCGTGACCATCGGGGTCGGTCAGGTATAGGGCTTCACTAACACCGTGATCAGATGCCCCATCTATGGGGGGTTGTCTTTCAATAATGTGATGCAGTACCTGTGCCAGCGCGAAGCGAGATGGCAATAACAGAGCAAAATGATATAGACCCGTTCGCCGATGGGAAATTTTTGCACCAGGCTGATGATGTAACTTGAGCAATACAGTCTCTCCAACCCCTAACGAAACTGTACCATTCGCTCGTTTCAAAAGGCGCAGACCGATCCTGTTTTGATAGAAATTCAGCGAACGCTCTAAGTCGGCAACAGACAATGATACTGTGCCCAATTTAAGTTGTGGATCAATTATATGAGGGGTGTGCATAATGTTTTTAGGAAAAAGCGGTCAATAAGTTTGAGATTTGCCTGAAAGGTAACCCAAAGACGTTATTGATAATCATGGAAATTTGTACAGCAAGAACACCGAGACACAAAAAAGATTGAACTTTATCCAACTGCTGAATAGGAAGTTGTTTGTGATTGTTTTTTGTGCCCAAGACCTTGGAGAAGAGGTCGAAAATGGGTTCTATAGCTGTTTTTCGACTTTTCAGCCATTTTTTGAAAGGTTCCTCAGCTATAAAATGATGGTAGGCTATGGCGTAGCGACCATTCTGCCACTTGGTTGCCGGAGTTAGCAAAACTATACCTTCTGAAGCCCAATTTCTAACACGCATGGCTTTGAAGTAAGCATTATCTCCAGTAATAGCTTCTGGGTCAAAAGAAAACAGTGCTTTTTTTTCTGCTCAAACACCTGACTTTCGGAGACAGAAGCCGTTTCTACTTGAGATAATTTCGGAAAGCCTGAAAGATTACAGGTCAAATGCAGGCTGTATCCGTATACCCAGCCATGATAAGCACTTTTGCGCCAACTGGCATCTTGGTCTAAATTACGCAATTTGTCTGGCACCCGTCCTTCCAGCCTGTCGGATTGATGCCAAACTGGCCCATGTGCTTTGAAAAGGCTACCATCTTCAAGTAGCACTTGGCTGTCAAAATTTGGGTGCAAATCTTCTGTCCAATGCCCAAGAAAAGTGATAAAGGCTTGTAAAACTGGATAAAGTGCTTTGAAACGCCGCGATAGTGTTATGCGGTGTGGAGTTTTCTCGAAGCCAAGAGAAAATGCTTCGGAAGAATGCTGCTCTAACCATCTGTGCTGTGCTTTAAACGCTGTAATCCCTCGAATGAGCATCATGGTAAAGAAAACTATCAAGCTTCGGTCTTTATACTCAAAGGGATGACCAAGATGGACACCCTTGTTCTGCTCTTGCTTGAAAAGCTCAAACAAAGTAAAGTAGACACCGACATAGTCGGCTTTGGTCGGTAATTGCATGGCTCATCTCCTGATAATTTGATAGGTTACCAGTATGATGAACCGTCCTGCCGACTATGTCAACCTATTATGCACACCCCTCAATTATATGTTTCATATTTTATAGATTCGCTTTTCATCAAAGTATGTACACAACTGCCCCTGCCTCGCAAATTATCGCGAGACAGGGGGCATATGTGTAAAGGAATGTGCTACTACAAAGCTTTTTCTATTTCCTTGCCACGTAATGCAAAGAAAATTCCGAGTGTAAGCAAGGTTACCTGAAATTCCATGCCCCCCATTGGATGGGTAGCGGAAGGTGCGAAAGACCATTGCCCCCAATGAGCCATGAAAACAGCACCGAGCATGGGCGGAATGATGAGTAAACCACCCAAGCGAGTAGCCCAATCTGGCAAAAAGCCACCCAAAAGGACTAGAGCACCTCCAAGGGATTCGAATATTGCTACCAAAGCCCACACAAAAACGGGCATCCCCATCATCTGGGCTCCACCTGACAAATCGGCAAATTTCCCTAATCCATGAAACAGGAAGACGCCAGCTACGGCAAGGCGAATGCCCCAATGAGCATAAGGTGATAGTTTTTTCAAAGCGTTCATAATTATTACTCCTTTGGTGAAAAGTATTAACTGAATTGAATATTCAGGGATTTTTACTGTACAGAAATCACAGCTTCGCTGGCTTCAAAGCCTGCATTTTTGTGTGTGCCATCACAAAAGGGTTTGTTTGCCGATTGACCACAGCGACACAGAGCGACCATTGAACCCTGTGTTTCGCTCACGTTGCCCTCGGCATCAGTAACAGTGGCTGTGCCTGAGATCAAAAGCGGGCCATTTTCCAGGACTTTGATTTCAACTTTTTCGGACATGATTGTCTCCTTTAGACTTGGATATTTTGGATAAAAAACTACGTGGCAGGGAATATGCCCATAAGCCACAAAAGAGAGAGTCAATCGCAGACATCTCTAAAGATATGTTATGATTGCAACATCTGTTGCTAAAGCAATTCCTGTTGCTTTGCGTGCGACAAACAAG
>JADHTJ010000009.1 GCA_016785015.1 Anaerolineales bacterium | reverse complement strand
GCGAAGCGGCTGAAGCGACGAAGAATCTTACTCTTTGAGTGACAAATACATAGATTCTTCGCTCCTTTTGTCGCTCACGCCACAGGCGGGCCTCCGGCCATGACACTTTGGGACGCTCCACGGTTTACTACCGTGCTACCCAATAGCCCGTCACTTCGATAAATTTTCTTTACAGTGTATTAAGCACTCATGTTACGCAGTAAAACAAAAGAAGCTTCCGTTCTCCCTCATCCTAACCTTCTCCCAAGGGGAGAAGGGACAAAATCCCCTCTCCCTTTGGGAGAGGGCGGAGGGTGAGGGTAGGTTTGAACTCTCAATAGTCCACTTTTGCGCGACAAGAGTTTAGTATTTATCGGAAAGTGTCTGAAACATGTGTCACTCTGAGCATGCCACGCTTTGCGGCTCTACGAGCAGGCAGGCCTGCGGCCATGACAGGAAATTAAAGGAATTTCCGGAGTCGACTTATACATCTCGCTTCAATAACTTATTGGCCAATTCAGATAATGCATCCCCGGCATCCCCTTGGGGATCTGCATCTTCAAGATCTTGAAGTGCGCGGGCTGTTAGACGCTCAGCTTCACTTTTGGTAAAGGCACGCCCGCCTTCGAGTTCAAGTTGATGTGCAATTTCAGGTACTTCTTCTTGGGTGATTGGCCCACTTCGCCAGCGCTCGGCAAAAGCACCATTTTTCCCCAAACCATATAAAACTGGCAGCGATTTCTTACATTCCACCAGGTCACTGGCCACGGACTTGCCCGTAATCTCTGTATCACCCCAAATACCAAGGTAATCATCCTGGGCTTGGAACGCAAGCCCCAAATTGCATCCGAAATTGTGATATGCGTTTCGTGTTTCTGAATCAACGTTAGCAACCAAGGCGCCCAATTCAGTACTAGTGGCTAATAGGGCCGCAGTCTTACCTCTCACCATGGGCCAATAATCTTCAATGACCAGGTCAGCTCTATCTTCGTAAGAAATGTCGAGGAATTGACCCTGGGTGAGATGCAGGCAAGTTTGCTGAATTAATTGCGTAGCTTCCAGTGTGATTGTGGGTGTGGTGGTCGCTTTGAGTAGTGTGACCGCTTGCTGAGCCAATGTGAACATGGTATCACCGGTGTTGATCGCCTGCGCAATACCCCACAGTTTCCACACCGTTGGACGACCCCGTCTAAGAGGGCTGTTATCTTCTATGTCGTCATGGATCAGGGAGAAGTTATGGACTAACTCAACAGCAGCGGCAGCCGGTAGCGCTTTTTCCCAACTCCCCCCAGCTGAAGCATTTGTGAGAAGCACCAACAATGGGCGCACGCGTTTACCACGCGCTCTCGGGCCGGCGCCTTCGCCTTTCCAACCCATGGCATACGCTAACATCTCATGCAGGCCGTGATAATGTTCTGTTTTTGTGGTGCCGATGATGTGTTGTAATTCAGTTTCTATGGCGGGTAAATATTCGTCAATGTAATGTTGAAGAGTCATAATTTATGGCGTTTGTTCAACGAGATGAGTATTGCTTAATTCTTCGAGATTGCCGATTCCCGCAGCAAACATGGTAACTTGAATTTCTCGTGCTACTTCTCGGATTGTTAGAACTGTATCGTCTATGGAACGAGTTGCGGCTTTTAGGAAAGGCCCAGCCATGCCGCCAAGTGATGCGCCTAAAGCGATGCATTTGGCGATATCAAGTCCAGTACGCAATCCGCCTGAAGCGAAAATAGGAATTTCGGGTGCGACCTGATAGACATTCTTGATCGACTGTGCTGTTGGGATACCCCAATTAATGAATGTGGCTGCCAGCCGAGCTTGGCTCTCATTCTCAGCGCGGTGCATTTCGACTTGTGACCAGGAAGTGCCGCCAGCACCGGCCACGTCAATTCCTGAGATTCCGGCGCTAAATAGTTGCCACGCAGCATCCACCGAAATGCCCCAGCCAACTTCTTTAGCGATCACTGGCACGGAAATTTGGCTGCAAACCTTTTCGATCTTCTTTAGTAAACCAGCAAAGTTGGTATCACCCTCGGGTTGGACAGCTTCTTGTAAAGGGTTGAGATGTAAGATGAGAGCATCGGCTTCAATCATGTCTACAGCGCGCTGACAATGATCCACATCATATCCATAGTTGAGTTGGATAGCCCCTATATTGGCGAATAGCAGGATATCGGGGGCAACATCTCGGACTTTGAAGGAGCTGCTCAGTTCAGGATGCTCGAGGGCGGCGCGCTGGGAACCTAAACCCATGGCAATCCCTGTCTCCTGCGCTGCTTCAGCGAGAGTTCGATTGATGGCACCAGCTTCTTCAGTCCCACCGGTCATCGAAGAAATTAGGATTGGTGCTTGCAAGTTACGGTCAAAAAGTGTCTGGCGCAGGTCAATCTCATCAATATTTAACTCCGGCAAAGCCTGATGGACAAAATGATAAAGTTCCAAACCTGTGGCCAAGCCGGAACGTACATCTTCATCTAAATTTATGCGAATGTGATCTGCCTTGCGGGCACCTGTTGGCGTAACTTTTGACATTTATCAGTGTTCCTTAGATGTGAGGCTATCTTACCAGTCTGATTTTGGGCTGTCAACGCAGCTTGACAGGAGCGAGAAACGGGCTGTAAAATTGCCGGGAACAATCGTAAAGTAGTCAATAAAAATAATTGAGATTGGCTGAATTCTAAATCCAAGGAGGATTTACCATGAACGAAGAAGTACTAGGGAAAGTAAAAGATATTATTGCTGAGTTGTTGGATGTCGATGTCGCAGGTATCACCGCTGAATCCCGTTTCCGTGAAGATCTCGAAGCTGACTCCCTCGACCTGGTCGAGTTAATTATGGAGTTTGAAGAGGCATTCGGCAGCGAAATTTCTGACGATGATGCTCAGAAGATCACTACCGTTGGTGAAGCTGTCAAGTACGTTTCTGAACGTATGTAATGCTTGCTTTCGATAAATAACAAAAAGCGCAGACGAGTGCTGCGCTTTTTATTTTGCTTTTGTTTGGGGGTAGTTGATCAATAAGAGTTGAACCAACCTAAACTAAATTCTAAAATAACTCAGGAATCTCCTCGGGATGTTTGGCAACTCGAACTCCCGCATCTTCCAGGGCTTTGATTTTATCAACAGCTAAGCCTGTTCCGCCTTGGACAATGGCACCGGCATGCCCCATGCGTTTGCCTGGGGGGGCGGTTTGCCCGGCTATAAATCCGACCACTGGTTTGGTTACATTATTCCTGATGAATTCTGCAGCCTGCTCTTCATCCGTACCACCAATCTCTCCGATCAGCACAATTTTCTTGGTTTTTGGATCTAGTTCGAAGAGACGCAGACAATCGATGAAATTTGTGCCATTGACAGGATCACCGCCAATGCCGACGCAGGTGCTCACACCCATGTTTTTCTCTTTGAGGGCATAGAGCACTTCATAGGTCAGTGTGCCGGAGCGGGAGACAACGCCCACATCCCCAGTTATGGCGATATTACCTGGGATGATGCCGACTTGGGCTTCACCCGGAGTCAGCAAGCCGGGGCAGTTTGGTCCGACCAAGCGAACATCTTTTTGGTCGAGGTAGTTGCGCACGCGCATCATATCCAGAACGGGAATGCCTTCCGCGATACAGACAATGAGTCTAATACCCGCATCTGCAGCCTCGAAAATTGCATCAGCCGCGAATCGGGATGGTACAAATATCACACTGGCGGTAGCGCCTGTCGCTTCCTTGGCCAATTTGACGGAGTCAAAAACGGGAACTTTTCCATCTAATATCCATTCACCACCTTTGCCTGGGGTGACGCCAGCGACAAGATTGGTGCCGTATTCAAGCATTCGTTGAGCGTGGAACAAGCCCTCACGACCGGTGATGCCTTGGCCAATCAGTTTCGTGTTTTTATCGACAAGAATACTCATTTTAAGTTCCCTCCCTTGGCTGCCGCAACGGCTTTTTGGGCGGCATCAGCCAGGGTTTCAGCAGTGATCAGATCGGCGTTGGCCAGCAGTTGTCGTCCTTCCTCTGCGTTGGTGCCCACCAGACGTACAATCATCGGTACATCGGGTTTGACTTCTTCCATTGCAGCCAAAATACCACGGGCAACTTCATCACCACGAGTGATGCCGCCAAAAATATTGATTAGTACAGCTTTGATATTTTTGTCTGATAGGATGATGCGGAATGCGGCGGCGACCTTCTCGGCACCGGCTCCACCACCAATATCCAGGAAGTTGGCTGGTTCGCCACCGAAGAGTTTGATCACGTCCATAGTGGTCATTGCCAATCCAGCCCCATTGACCATACAGCCTATATCGCCATCGAGTTTGATGTAAGATAACCCGTATTTGCGGGCCTCGATTTCCGAATCATCTTCGATATCAAGATCGCGCTTATCAGCAAGTTCGGGATGACGGAAGAGGGCGTTATCATCTAAAACCATCTTGCCATCAACGGCTTGTAAATTCCCTTCAGCAGTGATCACTAAGGGATTGATCTCAGCTAAGTTGGCGTCGCTTTTCTTATATGCTTCCCAAAGCCCTGCGGCGATTACGCCAAAAGATCTCCAATGTTCGCGTGGGAGATCGATGCCTGCCGCAATATCTCGTGCCTGATAGCCTTGGAGGCCCATTAGAGGGTCAATGTGCACCTTAATAATTTTCTCTGGTGTTTCGCGGGCAACCTCTTCAATGTCAACACCACCTTCAGATGAAGCCATCATTACCGGGCAACGGGCAGCACGGTCGTTGGTGATGCCCAAATAGATCTCTTTTTCAATATTGGCGGCTTCATCAACAAGAACCTTGCGGACAGGTAAGCCTTTGATCTCCATGCCCAAAATTTGCGTAGCCAGATCCCCTGCTTCATCGGGATTTTTGGCCAAGCGGATTCCGCCAGCTTTCCCGCGGCCGCCAACGAGAACCTGGGATTTAACAACAACGCGGCCACCCAGTTCTTTGGCAATTTGCTTGGCCTCTGATGCGGTAGCCGCTACTCTTCCTTTGGGGATCGGAACGCCGTACTCGGCAAAAATCAATTTTGATTGATACTCATGTAACTTCATAAGATTTATCGCTCCCTGAATGTTTGGTCTAGGAGAAATTTGCGGAGCGATTATACCATGCAGGCGATTCCTAGAGGCCCCAAAGATTAAGAATTTTGGGTGTCGTTTATCCCAAGGCAAAATAAATATTGTATAATCAGATTTGAAAAGTGGGAGCATTAGAGTGGTTTAAATGGCAAGGCCGTATAGGAAGGATGCAAGTCATGGTATCTTTGGAAAAAATACTATCTTATCTGGCAGACGTTTCATCTCTAAAGAGATTGACTCCCGAGCAATTTTATGAACTGGCCGAGATGTGTCAGGTTGAAACATTTGACGCAGGCGAACATGTTTTTTGTCAGGGAGATGTGGACGGGGCTTTGTTTATCGTTGTAGAAGGTCGAGTGATTCTTGAGCGAGAAATTAACAATAAAACAGATTCAATTTCCTTAAACTCTGTGAATCCTGGAGAGTACTTTGGGGAAATCTCGCTATTTTTGGATGCTCCCAGATCGGTTACAGCCACAGCTATGGAGCCATCAAAGGTAATCAAACTAATTAATGATGATTTTAAAAAATTTGCATCAAAATACCCCGCCTTGTTAGTTGAACTGAACCGCATCTTGAGTCTCCATTTGGTTGAAGCCCACGATAAGATTTCTGAAGTAACTCAAACGAAGAAACCGCGCGAAATGCACAAGTTGTATGACAAGCTAGATTTCTAGAATTTGGAAGTTCGTTCCCCAATTGAAAAACCCCTCAACTATGTTTTCTGGTCGAGGGGTTTTTCATAAGTTTTGTATTGCAGTTCTTGGAGAAGAAAAAATTCATGCTGTCTGAGAAGATCGAGATCGAAATAGAGAGGCAACCCAGTTTTTGATTGGCTTTATCCGAAGAGACAGCAGCACAACCACGATTCCAGCATAGATCCAGGGTTCGGAAACCCCCTGTTTGACCAACCAAATATAATGCACCACAGCTAAGATCCCCGCCACGTATGCTAGGCGATGTAAACGTTTCCAGTTTTTCTTTAGCCTGCGCTGCCAGCCTATTGTCGATGTGATCGCCATGGAGAGTAAGATCAACCCAGTGGTAAAGCCAACGATAGCATACCGTTTTTCCAAGAGGGCATCCTGGATTAAACCGAAATCAAAGAAATAATCCACGCCGATGAAAATGGCAAAGTGGATGCTGGCGTACATAAAGCTGTACAATCCAAGAGGTCGACGTAGCTTTAACGCTGGTCGAAATTTGAATAAGAAGTTTATGGGTGTGCAAGCTAGAGAAAGCAATAACAGGATCAAAGCAGTTTTTCCCGTTCTCAGAGTGGCCTCGCGAATAATATCTGGGCCAAGATTTCCTTGCCAAAGATCCCAAAGACCCACCACCAACGGAATCCAGGCCCCGATATGGGCAATGATCTGAAGCGGTGTCCATTTGGATTTTTTGCGTTTCATGGTTTCCTCCTAAAGTTTGTAGATGTTGAAACTCGGTTTTATTACTCTGTTTGGGTCCAAACCGAGTTCCTATTGATTTTTAGGACTTACGCAGTTTACATATTTCTAAGGTAGACACCCAACCGCGTTGGGGGTTGGTTCGCCTTTTCTACGCCCAACGCGGTTGGGCTTGCTACCCGAAGTGCGTAAGTCCTGATTTTAATAATTAACGCTCAAATCCATCCCATCATACAGGTGTGCGACTTCATCTTCATAACCATTGAACATGATCGACCCTCGCCGACCTAATTCACCAATGCGGCGCTCGGACGCTTGGGACCAGCGTGGGTGATTGACATTGGGGTTGACATTGGCATAGAAGCCGTATTCGTTGGGGGCTGCTGCCATCCACAGCGAGGTTGGTTGTTCGGTAACGAGATCAATTTTGACGATAGATTTTATGCTCTTAAAACCATATTTCCAGGGCACGACTAAACGGACGGGTGCTCCATTTTGTGGGAGTAAATCTTTGCCATATAGCCCCGTTGCCATCAATGTCAGATCGTGCATGGCTTCATCTACGCTCAGACCCTCAATATAAGGCCATTGATACCAGGGATTTTTCTTGAAACCGGGCATCCCCTCTGGATCGTAAATTGTCTCAAATCGAACGTATTTGGCCTCGGATTTTGGTTCGACTTCTGCCAATAGCTTGCTCAAGGGAAAGCCCTTCCAGGGAATGACCATCGACCAGGCCTCAACACAACGCATTCGATAAATGCGCTCTTCCGTCTCGAAGTTGCGCAAGTCATCAAGAGAAAAAGTTTTTGGATTGTTGACCAACCCTCCAACCTGAACTTCCCAAGGTGAAGTTTTATAGCCTTCAGAAAGTTTAGCAACGCGCTGTTTATCGGTAGTGAATTCGTAATAATTATTGTAATTGGTGATGTCTTCGAAAGAATTGAGTGGATCCCCGAGTTCATCTGTATCGGCCATGGCCGCGGGTGTGACCGAATCGATGGGTTCAGCCTCCGCAGCACTGACTTGGCTGGTTGCAGATGTGGCTGCCGGTCCGCATGCAGCTAAGACCGCTGCGCTGGCGCTCACAATGCCCAAGCTCTTGAGAAAATCTCGTCGGGATAGATAGATATCTTCCGGTGTGATTTCAGATGATTTGATCTTTTTCATAATTTGCTCCTTTTATATTCAACTGATAAATTTCAACTAATATTTCTTACTTCACGGATAGGTTTCTGCGAGGAGGGTTTGAATAGCTGCATCTGTCTCAGCATAGGCACCCTCGCCAATGTGGAAATAACGGACTTGACCTGCTTTGTCGATTAGATAACGCGTTGGCCAGTAGCGGTTTTTGTATGCCCGCCAGGTTGTTCCATCGTTGTCCTGAGCAACGGCATAGGGAACATCCAAGCGTATGATGGCCTCTCTCAGATTATCTAGATCATGCTCGTGGTTGAACTCAGGATAATGATTACCAATGACCACAAGTCCTTGATCTTTGTAAGTGTTGTGCCATTCCCTCACCGAGGGAATTACTCGTTGGCAGTTTATTCAACCGAATGTCCACATCTCTAATAAGACGACCTTGCCGCGTAAATCAGCCAATCGCAGCGGGGCATCCGTATTGAGCCAGACCTCGTTGGTCAATTCAGGGGCTTCGCCTAAATAAGGCAGCGGATTTGGCGGCAAGGGTGTTTTCGTTGGTTTTGGTTGAGACGTTTGACTGGTTTGGATTTCAACATTAGCTTCGCTCGTGGGTGATTCTGATTCTTCCAACGATTCAACTGTTCCCGAGCAAGCTGCGAGAGCAAATACCATTAAAGTGATTATCCAGAATTTCATAATTCATACCTTTAATTTTCAAATGATGCTGTTGCAAATACGACATGGAAGGGCGCACAATAAATCATCACACCTTGGTACAGTGAAAGATCAACATCAGGCATAAGGTCATAATTCTGACTGCCGAGATTGCCTTTCAGTTTGCCAAGATCAACGTACTTACCAATCTCATCGTGATTTGTCGCAAATACATTTTCTACCAGCAATACGTGTAGATCAGGGCCGTTTGTCACCTCGAAATCTTCAAAGCGCAGGACACGCTGATCGCCGTTTTGGAAAATGCTGGCCATCCCAGAACCTTTGTGGAAATTATCTGCATCTTGAAATTTTCCCTGAGTTATGAATGCCCATTCGGATTCGCCATCGACCTTAGGCATTTCCTCTTCCATAGGATGATCGGGCGCCATTTTGGCAATGGTCATGATTTCGTTTTCGAGGGCGGCTGCTTCATCAGGGGGTAAGTGTTCGACATATTCCTCATCAATCACTTCCATAGCATCTTCGAGAATTTTTTCTGCTTCCATTGGTGATAAATCAGCAAGTTCACTCTCAGTGGGAATTCCGGAAGGAAATTCTTCCTGGACTGATTGATTGATAAATAGGGGTGATAACAGCCACCAACCAATGTACATGAATAGTATGCTTATAAGAGTTCCGAAAATAATAATTAGTGTTTTTTTCATAACATTTCATCTTTTGATGATGCAAATTGAACATTCAATCTGGGCTTTTCCCGGGTAAAGAAAACCGAAAAGTAGTACCTTCACCGGTTTTGCTCATGACTTGAATTTCTCCGCCGTGTGCTTCAACAAGACCTTTGACAATCGTGAGGCCAAGCCCAACACCGCCAATATCATCATTTTCACGGGCGCGGCTTTTTTCTCCGCGATAAAAGCGGTCGAAAATAAAGGGCAAGTCTTTTTCAAGTATGCCGCTACCTGTATCTTTCACAATCACGATGGTATTTTGATCTTGTTTGCTAGCGCTCAATTGTACAGTGTCTTCTATGGACGTGTGTCGAAACGCGTTATTGAATAAGTTGTCAAGGATGCGGCTTAGTTTGTCTGGTGCTGCCCAAACTGGATCAACCTGGGGGTCAACAAAACCCTCCAAGGTTACAGATTGCGCAGCCGCTCGAGCTGCGAAACTCTCCAGGGTGTCTGAAATCAGGTCCGAGAGATTGATCCACTCGAAATTAAGTTCCTGATAACCTGCATCTAGTTGAGCGAGTTCAAATAGATCATTTAGGAGATTGGTCATCCGCACAATCTCGTTTTGACTCTGACGAAGATAGCGGGAGACCGTTTTAGGATCATCGACAACGCCATCCGCCAGGGCATCAATCATCACACGTAAAGAAGTCAGCGGTGTGCGCAAATCGTGAGAGGCCCAGGCGACAAGGTTACGCCGGGCCTCATCCAGCGCTCGCTCATTCTCTGAAGCTTGCTCTAATTTGGTGGCCATCTCGTTGAAGGCTGCTGAAAGTTGTGCGATCTCGTTCTCTCCATAGACTGGCACGCGCGTAGAAAAATCTCCTTGGCTGAGTTGTTGTGCGCCCTGAGCTAAAGTTTCCAATGTCTGGCTAATTGTGTTCGAGATGAAATAGCCAAAGGAGATCGATATGCCCCCAGCAAAAAATAATAGGAGCGTGGCCAATGCCAGATCGTGCTGGTTGATGAACATCAATCGGGCTGTGATCCAAACATTGAAGAGAGTCAGACCACCTGCCAAAATATACCCCAAGATCAAAGCATAGCTGATGCGCGGCAGTCTTTTCCACCAACCTAACCTGTGGGATGCGAAACCAAAAACCGCTGAACCTAAGCTGGTGAGACCCAGATAAAGTGCCAGATAGATCAAATCTCCTGGTGGAGGGCTCATAACCAGCTCAATCAAGATCACTGTGATCAACAGGATGAACACGATGCCAAGCACATAATTTAATGTTCGCGATCGGTTGATAACTTTGGTTTTTGTGATAGACATCTCTTTATCCATCTCCCACGAATTTATACCCCACACCCCAAACAGTAAGCAGAAGAGCAGGCTGGCCTGGTTTTTCTTCAATTTTCTCTCTTAATCGTCGAATATGGACGGTAACTGTCGAAGGGTCAGTATAAAGCTCGTCCCCCCAAACACTGCCTAATAGTTGTGTGCGCGAAAACACTTGCCCGGGATTCTGAGCGAAATACCACAATAAATCGAATTCTTTAGCTGTCAGGGTAATGGAGTGCCCATCAACTTTAACAGTACGACCAGATGGGTCGATGCAAAGACGGTCAAATTCTAATGTTTCTTTCTGTTGATTTGGTGATATGCCATTTACTCTTCTGAGTACGGCACGCACGCGAGATACCACTTCTTGTGGGCTAAAAGGTTTGGTGATGTAATCGTCTGCACCCAGGTCTAACCCGCGGATGCGGTCATTGGCCTCACCTTTGGCGGTCAACATGATGATTGGGATTTGCCGGTCCTGGTGAATATGTTGAGTAATGGTCAGCCCGTCAATGCCTGGGAGCATCAAGTCGAGTACGATCAGGTCGGGCGGAGCTTCTTGGATGGCATCCAGCGCTTCATATCCATCAGCGGCTTCTTGTACACTGAACCCTTCGCGCTCCAAATATCGGCGCACGACTTCCCGGATGGTATCTTCGTCATCAACGACGAGAATGGAAGGTTGTGTTTTCATAGGCTTTGTTACTTTTCTTCTTCTTACTGTATTGATTGTAGCAAAGGGTTATTACGAAAATATTAAGAAATCAGATATTCTCACCCCAAATCTCCTAAGGAAGTTCCCAAAGAGCCAACCTTTATTGTGTTAACTGGATGATAAACTGGCTGCCTTTATTGGCGCCCGCACTCTCAGCGCGGATTGTGCCTCCATGAGCTTCTATAATCGCTTTGGATATTGCCAGACCCAGGCCGGTACCACCAGTATCGCGGCCGCGGTTAGGGTCAGCGCGATAAAAGCGATCGAAGATATTTGGCAAGTGTTCTGCTTCGATTCCTTCACCAGCATCGATGACGCGTAACGTAAACACTGCTGATTTCTGCTCGACCGTAACCGTGATCGCACCTCCCTCAGGCGTATGTTGCAGCGCATTGGATAGCAAATTGTGCAAAGATTGGGTCATACGTGCCTGATCGACTTGAATCAGAGGGTGCTTACCCAGAATTTCAACCTGCACAGAGACCTCTTTTTCTGCAGCAATGGGACGGAAAGCAGCAACGCTCTCTTTCAACCAGGGAACGACCTCAAGTTGAGAGAGGTTCAATGAGATCTGTTGAGCTTCCGCTTGAGCGAGTTCTCGTAAATCATCCACCAGGCGGGATAATTGGAGCGTTTGATCATAAAGCCTGGCTATTTCGGCCTTATCCAAATCATAGACATCATCCAGGATGGCACGCAGGTTGCCCTGGATCACGGAGAGAGGGGTGCGCAGTTCGTGGGCAACATCGTTGAGTAGATTAGTGCGCAAATTTTCAGCTTTGCTCAACTCATTTGCCATATCGTTGAAGGCGAGAGCAACGGATTGGATTTCGGCGCTGCCTTTAACTTCCACTCGGTGATCTAGATCTTTATCCCCAATGGCTTTGGCAGCTTGCTCCAAACTTTTTATCGGTGCTGTCAGTCGTCGTGTAATCAATACCATGCCAAGGGATCCAATAATGAAGATTGCGAAGATCAACGTGGAGAGCACTTCAAAAACGGGTCTACCTGGTGTTGTACGCAGCCTTTCTGCAAATGTCAATTCACCTAATTCCTCGAACTGAAACTCTTCTAACTGTTCGCCTTCTAGAAAAGCATCTGCATCGAAAGAGTACGTCAGAATCCCCACCACGAGAGGAACAAAGATAAGGAAAAAGACGATCCCCACAAAGGTCAGACTTATTCGAACCCACAAACGGTTCATGTTCTTTTTCCACCTATTCGATACCCGACACCATAAATTGTTTGGATATAAGTTGGCTTTTTGGGATCAGGTTCGATCTTGCGGCGCAAGTTTTTTATGTGGCTATCTAATGTTCGGCCCATACCTTCGAATGCATACCCCAGAGCTTTGTCCATCAACTCATCCCTGGTGAAAACAAAACCTGGGCTTTCCATCAGAACGTGAAGAATCTCAAACTCAGAGAGTGTCAGTTCGACAAATTCTTCATTCACTTGAAATTCTCTGCTCCCAAGATCAAGCTTCAAATCATCGACCTGGAAAGTCTGGGGAGTAGTTGTGCCGCGATCCAATTGGCTACGTCTGAGCAATGCCCGAACACGGGCGACGACTTCACGAGGATTAAAGGGCTTGGTAATATAGTCATCCGCGCCAATTTCTAATCCTACAATTTTGTCTGTATCTTCTACCCTGGCAGTCAATATGATGATTGGCGTTGCAGCAAGATGTTCGTCGGACCGGATCAGGCGCGTGATATCCCAGCCGTCTCTATCCGGGAGCATCAAATCTAGCACAACCAAATCCGGTTTCTCTCTTCTAAGCACATGTAATGCTGATTCTCCGTCATAAGCAACGAATACCGAATACCCCGCTTTTTCCAAATATGAGCGCACTAAACGTGCAATGTGTTTGTCGTCATCGACAACTAGAATTCGTTCCATTTTTCTCCTATTCTTAGTGAATAGTACTTGAATTATAGTTGAAAACCTTCTCGATCCAATCGAGGCAGCAAAGACCGGTTCAATCGAGAAGTTTCTAATTGGCTACCGATTTTTATCAATTTGGGCTGTGAGTAGCTTTGCTGCTTGCCGCGCCGTACTCGGCGAATTCATCACCTGAGACCATCGCTGCAATATATCCCATACCGATAATGATATCTAACCAGAGTTTGATGATTGTCTTTTTGAACATAATTTTCTCCTTTGTTAGGTTCTATAGAAATTGCCGTGAGAGACCTCACATTTGGGGGTAGGGAGTGTGCGGAGCACATCCCCTACCCCCAAATGTGGCCCCTTACCACAGCGGATCCTAGAGACCCCTTTGTTATTGCTTATTGTTACGAATTGTAAGAAGCAAATCTGGAGGAAATCTGGAGGCAGAATGAAGAAGGCATGGATATTTTGGGTAAAAGAAAAACTCCCGCTTCAGCGGGAGTTTGATTGACAAGACGAGTTTTGTTATTCTTCTATACTTGGGATTTCGTCAGGTAGGCTGAAATGTAGAATCCTATGATTGCCTGCATCGGCGATCCAAAGTTCACCTTCGGGGCTAGTAGCCATACCGCCGGGGAGACTGAAGCCTTCTGGACCAGCACCATAGTCACCCCAGTAGCGTATAAATTCACCTTCAGTGTTGAATTCCAAAATGCGATAGCTCTCAGGGTCGCTGACGAAAACGCGGCCAAAGTCATCTACGGCGATGAAAGGCTTGTTATCCAAAGATTGGCCGTACCAGCCGACGATCTCCCACTCCAAAACGGGTTCGAAAGCTAACCCGCCGACATCTGCCTCGAAAACTTGCACTCGTTTGTTCCAAGTATCAGCTACATAGATGCGACCATTGGCATCCACAGCCAGGCCAACTGGCTCGTCGAATTGACCCTCCAGCAACCCGGCACTGCCAAAGGCAGTCAGGAAAACGCCATCGTTGCTAAAGACTACCACACGTTTATTGCCGGTATCAGTGATGAAGACGCGATCCAGATCATCAACCAGGATGTCGCGCGGCCCCCAAAAAGCGGCCCCCGTTTCGGCCTGACCGAAGTAACCCCATTGGGTGATGAACTCTCCATTTGGCGTAAACTTCTGAACGCGGTGATTCCAGGTATCAGTGACATAAACATCTCCCAAGGAGTCAACGGCGATCCCCCAAGGTTCATAGAAAGAACCACCGGGCGCATCAGTTTGAGAACTGTCAGCGAAATATCCCCAGGTATTCAGAACTTCACCCTCAGCTGTAAAATGTTGGATACGATGGTTGCCAGTATCAGCTACAAACAAACTGCCATCGGGAGCCAGGGCGATATCGCGGGGTTTTTCGAAATTGCCTGGTTCGGTACCATTGGTTCCAAGAGTCTTATCGGCCAATAATGTGATCTCTTTGCCCTCGTAGGGATCAGCCAGAATTTCATCCACATCTACAGGTACAGAACCAAAATTCCAAACCTGAGCAGCGATATCCTTGCGCACGTACAGCCGCATTCGGTCCGAGGGCGACCAGTTGGGCAGACTTAAATCGGTGCCCTTCAACACAGCATACTGCGTATAGTCTCGATTGAGCCATATTTGGAAAATAGCGCCGCGCATTTGAGGATCGAAAAGGGCGTTATTGATACGTTCCCAAGTCAAGTTGTAATAATCCTGGTTGGGCCACCAAATGCGGATGTATTCGAACTTATGATAAGCCTGCCCAACCACTGGTTCAATCTTGTCGAAGTTATTGTCGCCCACCAGAATGACAGGAGCATCACGCAGCTCACGGGTGGGGTTGGGGCCATAATATTTCTGATTGGGGTAATTGCGTAAGTACCACCAGTAAGGGTAGGTTGTTTCATCATCGTACGCTACGACCATATCCTTTCCATCCGTAGTGCGCATGGAAAGCTCTTCAATTTGGTTCATCGCAATCTTTGGGCCAGAACCAGAGTGGGCGTAGACCAGGTATTCGGTGGGGTAGTCGTAATTGATGTAAGCAGCGCGGAAGGCTGCCCGAGCTGTGATCAAGGCTAAAAATGTGAAGATCGTCAAAGTGGTCAACCGCCCTATTTGTACAAATTCCCATTCGGCGATCACTTTGCTCAAGGCGAAGACACAAATAATGGTCATCAGCACTGCCAACACAAATGCGTTGGTTGTATTAAGCTGATGAAGTTCTTTGCCCTGGAAAGGTGGGTTGGGGCCTGCGATCATACCAATCGCCGAGGTTAGGCTGACCAGGAACACCACGATCAAAGTGATAAGCAATAAGCCGCGTTTGGTTTTGACCCCATCCCAGTCGATGCGCTCGATCAACTTCCCCAACCCCCAACTGGCTAGTAGGATCATTGGCCAGGCGATATGCACGGTCAGCCAGGGCATTTTCTCACCAGCGACAGTGTAGGCAATGATGCTGCTGAAGGACCAAAAGCTCAATAAGGGAATGATTGGCGCAGCTTTGGGCGGAATCTCCTCTTCAAGGGGCGAATCAACTTGGGGGTCGGGCTGTTCTTGCCCCTCGAGTGCAGTTTCGCCTTTGAGACGAATCCAATAATATCCAGCCAGAATAGATCCCAAAAGAGGCAGAAATTCATACACAGGTACTTGGATCAGGATATAGTAATACCAGGGCTGGCTGCCGCGTTCGACAGCTTGCTGCATCAGCCAGTATCCCAGTGAGCCGACCATGCCCGTGAAGAAGCCAGCCCCGTTGGTGAAGACGGTAGTGTAGAATATGGTGAAGGGAATATAGAAGATGGCGGCGTTTATCAACCAGAGCCGCGAGTTCCATAGCATGCCGACAGCGATAGCCATTGCAGCCAAAATGCCAATGAAGATCCCGGTGCGCAGCATTCCAGTAGTTGTGTAATCTAATGCATCCCAACCCAATGCGCTAACTGGAAAAGGAGCTAGCTGCGGCAGCACCAGAGTCAGTTGAAGCAAGATCAAGCTGAAGGCGCGGTTTTCTCGTAAACGATCCCAAGTAAAACCAATAATTGCAATAACCAGGGCGCTCAACATTGCCAGTCCGCCCAAACCGAACGAAATGAGCAGGTACAGGGGTGTCGCTTGGGTTGTTTCTTCTGCAGTTGGGGTAGGAGTTTCAATGAAGTTGTTCAAACCAAATCCGATTGCTAAACAAACAAAGGATAGGATGAGAACTGCAAGGAAAATGTTGCGATACTTTGGGATTTCCCAACGTTTTTGAGTGACCTGATAAACGAATAGTAGGCCAAGGAAAAGCAGCGCCTGCGCAGTGTAGATGAAGGATGTTTCTTTGGTGGTGTAGTGGAGGACTGCAACAGCGGTAAGCCAGTAAGTGTATTTAGATTCTCCGGTTTCGAGATAGCGCAGGATCGCCCAGACCATGATCACGCCAAATAGGGCTGAGAAAATATCATTGCGAACATAGCGTGCATAGAACAGTAAGAACGGAGAGATCAGCATCAGGCCGGCAGCGACTAAGGTTCCCACCCGTCCGAGATAACGGCGGTAATACCAAAGGAAGGCAATCATGGCGATGCCAAATAGTGCCGCTGGGATTCTCGCAGTAAAATCATTATCGCCAAACAGGAAATAAGACAAAGCCACGATATGGAATTGGTATGGTCCGTGGGTCATGGGGGTATGGCTGTAGCCGCCACCCTGAGAGAGCTGCCACGAGTAGTAAACGTGAGAGTTCTCGTCATGGCTCATAACGCGCGATTCCAGGTCGTAGAAGCGTGTTACAAAGGCCAGGACGATGATTGTGACGAATATGATAGTTTCCCAATTAAGAGTGATACTTGAAAGAATGGATTTATCAAGCCAAGTTGTGCTGTGTTCTTGTTTCGATTGCATTGAAACTCCTAAAAATATTATGGCTTTGTCGTAACTGTTTTGCCCCAAGGGAGCCCATTGTGAAACCCACCATTGGCGCTGAACGAGTTACAAGCTCGGCCGGAGAGCAGCCATAGCGAAGGAAATTATTGCATACTTGTTGCGATGGCAATCAGATCTAGTTTGGTTAGATAACCAGAGGTATTGGGAGTGCCACCAGCGAAGATGATTTCAAAAAGCATATCATTCTCGACCCAGCGCAGCATTTGGATTTCCGCATTGGGATCCCAGGTTGCTTGAACTGGGATTGTTCTGCCAAATTCAGTTTTTTCGAAAACAGATTCTACCTCAGGAACTGTCCATGCGCCGGTCACGTATTCACCCGTAGATGAACCAATTTTGATGGTCTCTATAACCGCACTGGCGCCAATCTGCTGGTATTCTTCACTCAATGGGCGTTGTAAGAAGCGCAGTATATGGCCGTGGGTATCAGCCGCAAAGTTAAGCACGATCGCCTCTCGCTCTGGATGGTAAAATGCGCCGCTCAGCGTGTATCCTGGTGGCAATAAAGTAGGCATTCTTGCCTCGAATCCTGCCAAATTTTCGGCCTCTGAGATGGTCAATGGGTGGACGTTTGGCAGATCAGTGGTTCCCTCGAGCGTGATTTGCACGACTGTTTGGTCACCGATTGTTGGCAGGAAAAATTGTATCAGTCTCTGGGCGACTACTTCTAAGGATGGCGTAATCAGGCTGAAGAATAGTACGAGAAGGATGATCACCCCGGTAATGACACCCAGTCGCTGGGCAAATAATCTGAATCTGCGGGGTTGATATCCGCTCTGAGCCCATGGTTGATCTGCCATCCTTTGACGGAAGTTCTGGCTTGGCTTGGGCCGGATATTGCTCAAAATTTCGACAATCTCAACATCATCAGGTATTGTGTTATGAGCTGATAGGTTATCATTATCGATCTTCATAATGACCTACTTCTTCATGCGATCTTTTGTACTCTTGGCGCATTTTCTGCAAAGCCCGGCGGATATTGACGGAAATGGTATTCTCTTTCATATCCAGGTAGCTGGCGATGGCTTTGACCTGCCAATTCAAGAGATAGCGGAGAACGATGATCTCACGTTGCTGAGGTGATAATTTGCCGAGCGCA
This sequence comes from Anaerolineales bacterium, assembly GCA_016785015.1. GTDB lineage: Bacteria > Chloroflexota > Anaerolineae > Anaerolineales > UBA11858 > NIOZ-UU35. The sequence continues at coordinate 48,243 of JADHTJ010000009.1, read as the reverse complement.
ACCCAAAGATTGTTTGCTCTTTCTTTTTGCAAAACTCTTTCCTCGGGGCTGACACTAGGAGAGGGAATGATATGATCATCAATGTTCTTTGGAATACCACGATTCTTCCTGCGACGGAAAGTATCAATCACCAGGTTGCGTGCGATGCGCAGCAGCCATCCCAAAGCAGCCTCTGGAGTGCCTCGAAATCGTCGCCGGGCTTTCCAGGCTCTGGCGTAGGTATCAGCGGTCATGTCTTCGACATCTTGTACCGAACCATTGTACATCCCAAAGATATAACGAAATACAATCAAATGAGTCTGCTGATAAAAATTATGGAAAGCACTCGAATCATGCAGCGTTTCAGGATCCTTAGCGAAGAGTTTGTTCTTAGAATTCATCAAAGATCTTTCCGCGCGTTGGCAATGCGGTTATCCTGAACTTTTATCTGATATCAATAACGTTTCAACCAGGAAAATGTGACAGGGTTCGGTGACTTATTTCTTGAGTTCTGAGATTTCGTCAGGTGTCAAATGTCTCCATTGACGAGGTTTTAGATTCCCTAAACGCAAGCTGGCAATGCGTGTGCGAGTGATCTTTACGATAGGCAAACCGGTGAGTTTCCCCATCTCTCGGATTTGACGTTTGCGTCCCTCTTTGAGGATCACCTTCAACCAGGCACCTTTTCCTTTGGTGCCAGTGATCCAGACTTTGACGGGTTTTGTTCGATAGCCATCTTCTAGAACGACTCCATTACGCCAGGCTGTGAGTTGTTTATCATCCGGACGTTGGGCTACCAAAACGGTATACTCTTTTTCGTGTCCATAGCGGGGGTGAGTCAAGTGCTGGGCCATTGCGCCATCATTCGTTAGTAATATCAGACCTTCGCTTTCGATATCCAACCTGCCCACGGGATATAATCTTCCAACGTGATCGACCAGGTCAAGCACGGTTGGTCGAGGGTCTGGGGATTTGGCGGCCGAGATCACACCACGGGGTTTGTTAAGGGCAATATAAACCAAACGTTCTTTCGCACTGATGCGCTCACCCTTGACCTCGATGAGATCTTTATCTGGATCAGCTTTCATGCCCAAGGTGGCTCTCTGTCCGTTGACAGTAACTAGCCCCTGTTCAATAAGTTTTTCGCTAGCTCGCCGAGAAGCGACCCCTGCACGAGCCATAATTTTCTGTATGCGTTCTTCCATAATTGTTCTCCAGGGAATTATTATAACGCGGGATGAAATCTTGCCCACATCGGTTGAAGGAAAATTTTATTTGACGCTAACAATGTAAGATTCTTAAAATAATAATTCCCCTCTTGACTTCGACACGTTTATTGGCAATAATATATGCACCTGCTTCAGGGTGACCCCCTCACTCTGGAGCGGGTATTTTTTTATTCATTTTCTACTCTTCTTTGTTTATCTCACGTACAAAAACGGCGAACTTAACCACATTCTTCTCTGCGTCTTTGATAGGGTATAGGGTGATATTAAACCATTGATCCTGATTGGAATCTTGGAATTGAATAGATTCACCAGACTGAATTACCTTCTCTCCATATTTCTTTCTGCGATCAGTTACATCTGGTGGAAATAGATCCCAGACACGTCGGCCGACTAAATCATCAATAGAGCTTTCAAATCTATTTGCCATGGCTTCATTGGTTTTGAGAATGATTCCATCAATATTGGTCAATGCAATGAAATCTGTAGTGGCGTTTAAAATTAGCTTAGATTCTTCAAAGCTTTCTTTGAGAGATTCCTCTAACAGTCTTCTTAAGGTAAGATCGCGCGAAAAAATTGCAACTTTCGTTATCGAGCCATCGTTTTCAGCTATGGGATATAAATAATTATCAAACCACCTTTCTGAGCGCTCATCTTCAAATCTGATAGGCCTACCCGAACTCGTTACTTGATCCATAAATGGCATTCTTTGTTCGACAATCTCCGGCGGTAACAAATCCCATACGCAACTTCCAACTAATTCATCTACAGGTATGTTAAATTCTTTTGCCAAGGCATTATTGGCATCGAGAATGATTCCATCGCAATCTATGATGAAAATGACATCAAAAGTCTCATTCATAAGGCTCCTGGCAGTTAACTCGTTCTCTCTTAAAGCTGCTTCGGCCTGGATACGGGCACGATACTCCCACTGTTTTAACAATACATCGGAAAGCACAATTTCAATGCGTGTGCCTTCTCCAAGAGTTGATTCAATTACGAGATCAGCATTAATAATTTCAGCACGTTCTTGCATCATAACCAAGCCAAAATGTCTACGATCACTATTATGTGGCCGAGACAATATTTTATCTTTTACAAACCCCACACCATCGTCTTCAACGATTAATTCGATATTGTCTTTTTTCAAAGCTCCACTAATGCGAATTGTTTTTGCATTTGCATGCTGAAAAGCATTTTCGCAGGCTTGTTGAACAATGCGGAACAGATGACCTTCTACACTGGATTCATGCCGTTCGATTGAGTCATCAATTTCTAATATGATGCTTATGTCTCCAAGAGATCGATCTAAAAGCTCATCGACTAGCGCCTCTAAAGCTGGGTTCAAACCGTGATCCAACATCGGTGGGCGCAATCCATTGATAATTCTTCGAATTCGAAAAGTAAGCTTTTCATAAACCTGATGGAATTTCGGACTGACATGTTGATCATCTATTGCCATACTCAATGCAGCTAAACCATTGAGCACCTCATCGTGCAAATCGTGAGCCAGTTTCATGCGTTCTTGTTCATGACGCTGAATATTATCCCGATAAAGGGCTATTGTGTGCTCCCTGCGAACTTGAATTTTTTCCGCCATCGAATTGAAGACATCAGTGAGCTTTGATATTTCATCCTTGAAGAGTCCCGGTGGGTGAATTACTTTCGCAAGCTTCCCTTCACCTATTTGAGTAGCTGCTTTTGACAATGAAATCACTGGTTCTACAGTTCTGTTGGAAATATAGACGATAAAAATCAACATGAATAGATAGGAAATAATAAATGCAGGAATTGCCGCATTAGTGATTTTGTTTTTGATGATTGTGATGTTGTCCGCTCTGTAATCTACTCCAACAGCAGCATTGATTTCCCCTCTTGAGTTGTAAAGCGGAGTAAATCCAGAAACCCAGGATCCCCACTGATCAACGACAACATTGGTAGAAAGAGTTTCTTCAACCAGTCCATTCAAAATTACTGAAGGCGGTTGAGGCCAATAGGGCGCGCGAAATTCAGCTCCGATAATTGGATCCATGAGAGGGCCCATGCTGACGACGAATTCCACTTTTCCTGGCTCAGGAGAGATATATGTATAAAGTAGCGCCCGCGGATTACTCTGATGCACTAAGTACAGCCATTCAGACATTTCCCAATAACGTTCATCAGCCATGCCTTTGGGCCATTCCAGGCTGTCGTCGTAGTCTGCGTTTTCATAAAGTGCTTGATGTACATCGCCATCCAAACCCGCGGCAGCAGTATTGCTTATTGCCGTCAGATCTTCATGAAGATCATCTAAAGCAATATTTATGGAAATTCTATAAAACCAATAGAAAATACTGACAAATATAGCTGTAAAAGCTATGGTTAATAGAAAAATCGTTTTCCACCGTATACTCCAATATCCCCTTTTTTTAGTTTTTGTCAGTTTCATGGCAAATTGTTTCGAGATATTTTAGATATCGTGATAACCAGGTACATCTGGTGTGAGAAGACCCAGCCGGCGCGCTTTTGCAATCGCAGCCATGCGATTGGGTACTTCTAACCGCATATAAGCTTCAGAGAGAAAATTTCGGACAGTCGAATTGGCTACGCCCATTATGTCCGCAATTTCTGATGTAGTTTTTTCTGGGTAAGAAGCGCATAAAGATATAGCTTCTAATTGCCTAGAACTCAAACTATCCTCTACGCGAATTCTTTTGAAATACTGATCGTATGCTGGACGACTCATATGTATTCCTCCCCGGGCTATTGTGCGTGTCACTGCAGCAAGTTCTTGAATAGTTTCTCGATCGTCTTTGATGATATATCCGCTGGCTCCCGCTTCCATGACGTTCCTTATCAGTGCAGCCTCATTGTACATTGAAATCACAAGGATTTGTAAATCCGGGTATTTTTGCAGCAGTTTTGGAATCAAATGGAGAATGGGGTAAGGATTATCGTTATCTGCAGATGTTGGAACGTTGATGTCGAGGAAGAGCACATCGACGGCATGGCTTGCCAACATTGGCTCAAGATCATCACCAAATGTACTCTTTGCCACAACTTGAATTTTTCGATCCCGTTCAAGACGGTAACAATACCCATCTATTATTGCTTGATGATCGTCAAGGATCGCCACCCTAATTGTTTGAGACATAATTCACCTCCTTAGAGCCTATGGGGAGAATAGCAGAGAATATCGACTCGCACAAGATTATCTTTGTATTTGAGCGAAAATTGCTTTGGCCAATATTCCCGTAAACGGGAATATTGATGAGTGCAAATTCTACCTATAAAATCTTTGAATTCACAGGCATGTAGTACAAATGTCTATATGTAGTGGCAGGATGCCTATTCCATTTATTGAGATATTTCAATATATTACCTATGGCTATTATTGGGGATATTTTAAACGAGGTAGTGGGCGCGAGGGGGATGCGTCCACTATCGTTTTAAACAAAGAACTAAAATCCAAATTGCATATACGGGTCAATTAAATTGTAGAATTCGCTTGATTTGTGCGTTAATTTGTGCAATAATAATAGGTACCCACTGCAGGGTGCCCCCCTCACTCTGTGGTGGGCTTTTTGTTTTCTAACTCAGTTGAGATAGAATTGTATTATTGATGTGATTTCAGGAATTAATGGGTCTCTAGGAATCGCTGTGGTAAGGGCCCTTAGTAAGGGGTCACATTTGGTACCCCCAAATGTAAGGTCTCTCACGGCAATTCCCAAAGAACCGAATTAATTGTCAATGTAAAATGAGATATGGAGGGTAAATCTGTGAATTCTTTTCCTTTTGTTGGAATTGCAGTTCTGGGGGGAGTGGCGGTAACTTTACAGGGTCAGTTTATGGGGATCATGGAGCAAAATTTTGGAACGAAAGGTAGCGTATTTATCACTTATGGCAGCGGCGGTTTGATTGTGGTGTTATTCACTCTTATCTGTGGAGTAAATTTGGAAAATTGGCGTGAAGTTCCTTGGTATGCTTATGGAGCAGGGATTTTGGGACTTGTCATCGTCAGTTCTATTGGGTTTGTGATCCCTAGGCTGGGCGTGGCCGGCGGGTTCATGCTTATCGTTGCCTCACAATTTGTCCTGGCTGCTCTAATCGATAACTTTGGGTGGTTCCAGGCATCAATTCGCCCACTAGACTTTACCCGTTTAGCGGGATTAGGTATGATGTTAGTAGGAGTGTGGTTGGTCAACAGGTGACTTTCAGCGTTGCCATCCATAGATTTTACAAATATGAAAAAGCAAAGTTTGTTTTTTTCATTTGCCCGTCTTGGCGGAATCATTTTGCTGGTCGAGGCGATCATTCTTGGTATTCTGGGATTGATCTACTGGATAGCAGGTTGGACGAGCATAAATCAATACGCCAATGGGCTAATGTGGGTAGGCCTAATTTCAATTGGTATTGGCCTGATGAGTGTACAGGGACAGTGGGATAGCACGCGCAGCTTCGAATTTCAGTACAGCACTTCAGTTATTGGACAGGATCGTTGGAAATTAGTCAAATCCTACCTCGCAGAGGGTTTGCAAGTTTTGGGGATGATGTTTGTCTTGTTGATTATTGGAATCATAAACCTGGCTCTGTGGTGGTTATTAAGTTGATCCCTTGAATGCAGTGATCAAAGCTAAGATGCCGTAAATACCCAATATCACTCCAGCCAAGCGGTTGACCCAAACAAGTGTCTGAGAATTAAATCGCTCTCGCAATAAGCTGACACCACCACTTAGTGTCAGCCACCAAACTCCAGAGCCAAGGAACACGCCTGCCACCAGAGAAAATGCTGAAGTGTAGCTACCAGTATTGCTTACCAGACCCAAACCAGCGAAGATAGCTACAAAGGATAAGATTGTCACGGGATTCGCTAGAGTCAATAAAAAAGTCGAGAAATATGCGCTCCACAACCCTTTATTCTCTACATCCTTGCCAAATTCCTTTGGCTTTGACCGAAAAGTTTGAATCCCCATGTAGCAGAGATATATGCCCCCGATGAGTGCCAACCAAGTTTTTTTCTCGATTAACAAATCTGAGATTATCGTGAGACCGAATCCAGCCACAAGGCCATAGAATCCATCCGCGGTTGCTGCACCCAACCCAGACGCAAGTCCAGAGATGCGACCTTCGCTGAGTGTTCTACGGATACAAAGCACGCCAATAGGACCGACCGGCGCGGCAATCGAAAATCCGAGCATTAAACCTTTGATGAATAAATTGAGATCCATTCAGTTATGGTAGTCGAGATTATCAAATTTCGCTATAAGCTGAGGTTAGGTTCTATAGAAATTGCCGTGAGAGACCTCACAATTTGGGGTAGGGGGCGTACGGAGCACGCCCCCTACCCCAAATTGTAGCCCCTTACCACGGCAGAGCATATAGAACCTGAGGTTATTCATGGCAACTGTAGAAGAAGTTCTTGAATTGTTGAAATCAAAGGCCAAAACTGATCAATTGGAAGGCATGGCAAAATTTGGCATTGTAACTGAGCATCGATTGGGTGTATCGGTGCCCGATATGCGCAAAATTGCAAAAGAAGTGGGCAAGGATCATGAATTGGCATTGAAACTTTGGGATACAGGAATTCTGGAAGCGCGCATTGTTGCTGGAATGATCGGGGAGCCTGAAAAACTCACCGAAGAGCAGATGGAAGCCTGGGTTGTGGAGATCAATTCGTGGGACGTATGCGATCAAACATGTATAAATCTTTTTGAGAAGTCTGCCATTGTGCAGAAAAAAATCATTGAGTGGTCGCAGCGGGAAGAGGAGTTCGTCAAGCGCACCGCCTTCGCCCTGATCGCGTGTTTGGCCTGGCACGATAAGGAAGCTGGTGACGATGCTTTCATTCAGTATTTCCCTTTGATTCAACGCGAAGCTACCGACCCGCGTAACTTTGTCAAGAAAGCTGTCAATTGGGCTCTGCGAAATATCGGCAAGCGCAACCTGAATCTCAACCAGGCCGCTATTCAGGCCGCCAAGCAAATTAAAGAGATTGATGATAAGACTGCTCGTTGGATTGCAAGCAATGCTATCAGAGAGTTGGAAAGTGATAAGGTTCAGGAAAGGTTGCGAACGAAAGCGGGTGGCTAATGCTCGATAAAGTATCTTTGGATGGCGACTTCCATATCTGCAGCATCATTCCATTTTTGATAATAATTCACAAAACCATCCTGACCGATCAAGTAAGCGTTATTAGGGAGTCGACCATAGCTGCACCAAAGGGGGTTGTCGATTTCATCCACCAAAACGAGCATTATAATTTCTTCTTCAGCAATGGTTTTGGCTGCAAGTGCAACTCGTTGCTGATAAGTTGTTGGCTGGTCAATGGGATTGACCTCTGCGTCGTAAGTGAATTTTCCCGGCCGTTCAGAGATTGGGTGTGCCTCTTTGGAATAGATGGTTAGAAAATGCACCTGATCGCTGTATAGAGTATAAAGATCATTGTTGGGAGCACACTGCCCCCGAAATGGCGGTCAGGTAAAGGAGCCGAATATCAACACGACGGGTTTTTCTGAGAGCAGCTCAGATAATGTGTATGAATTTTCAGCAACATCCAAAAGTGTGAAATCGATTGCTAGTTGGCCATCTTTAGGGGGTTGAGCGCCTGGCCCACCTCTTTCGCAACCTCGAGCTAATTCAGTTGAGAGAACGGGAGTGACAACCTCAGAGACTTCTGAAACGAGTGTTGCCGTAGGTAGCTGAAATGTTGACTGCTGAGTTGCAGTCGATTCGGGCATTTCCTGCTTCACAGGATCCTTTTCTGCATTTTCTTGTTCCTGAACTATCTGGTTTGCCGGAGGGTATTCGTCGGATTGCTCTACACCTTCACCGGGTGGGGGTAACATCGCGCATGCTGAAAGAATGAAGAGTGTGATTATTCCAAGAAATATATTGTTTTTCATATCATCACCTACCTGAGAATAGGATCCTCAACGCATTATTTTCCCTTATGATAAGGCGTTCATGAAATGAGTATTAATAATAATGTAATGGGATTGTAAAACTCACGTGTGGATTTCAACATAAAAGACGAGTCGCTCAAGAGCTTTCGAGCGACTCGATAGGTGGAGATGGCGGGAATCGAACCCGCGTCCGAAAGATTAGATTCGCGAACATCTACGAGCGTAGTCGCTTGTTTCTCCTCATTGAGCGGCCTACAAACGACGAAAGATCCCACTCAACCAGCCGCTGGGGCCCGAAAGCCCCGCTTAGGCACACTTAGCGACGTCATGTGCCGCACTCTAGCTTTTTGTCGTCCATTCTATCCCCGGCTAGAGGGCGGTGAAAGAAGGACGTGACCCGTTGGGTCAGTTTGCGCTCATGCGCTTACTGCTTAGGCAGCAAGAGGAAGAGCAGCATAGTCAGTGCGGTTGGCACTTAAAGGTTTGCGCTGATTTTTCGAGGTCGGCGCCTCTCGGCTCGCAGTTTGGGATCAGCCTCCTCCGTCGAAGCCTGTCATCCCCGAATGTCCTAATTATAGCAGATGGATCGATAATAATGCAGATCGTTACGTCAGAATTATGTATGAAATTCAAGAGTTTCTCGTAATTGGATAAGAATACCCATATAGTATAGGGGCGTGATATACTCCTCTCCATGAAGAGTAACCAAAGCTATCGGGTGGGGTTATGATAGGCACAACCGCAACCCAAAATGCGGAAGACCATCAGATCTCTGAGAACGGATTCAGTCAACTCAGTGATGATGAAGTTGTTGCCCAGGCTTCAGGTGGCGATCGTGAAGCGTTCGGTGAGCTTTATGATCGTTATGTGAAGCGGATATATAACTACATCTACTTCCGCACAAATAATCCATTCGATGCTGAAGATCTGACTGAACGAGTATTCTTCCGGGCTATCCGCCACATCGAGAATTACGAGAATCGAGGCCTACCGATTTCGGCATGGCTTTATCGGATTGCTCATAACTTGGTTGCTAACTGGTATCGCGATAACAGCCGCCGCCAGGAGATTCCATTAGATACCTTTGATTTCACCTTGCGGTATAAGGGTGAACATCCTGAAGTGGCTGTGTTGAAAACCGAAGAGAAAGACGATCTATTACGCGTTATTCGGCAATTGCCAGAAGATCGGCAACAGTTGCTGATTTTGAAATTTGCCGAGAGCATGACGAACGCTGAAATCGGTCAAATCATGGATCGAACAGAAGGCGCTATAAAAAGCCTTTATCACCGCACGTTGATGTCGTTGCGCGAAGAATATAATTTGGATTAAGTAGCTTATTAGTAAGGAAAGAATATGTTACGAATTGCTTTAGATACTGCTGGAGATATCCCTTCTGATTGGGTGAACGAATATGATGTTAACATGATCCCGATCAATATACACTTTGGTGAGCAAACTTTTTACCAGGGTGTGGATTTGGATAACGAAGGTTTTTATAAACTGGTTGATGAAACTGGCGTGATTCCAAAAACAAGCCAGCCAACTCCCCAACAGTTTGTAGATTTCTATCGGCAAATTGCCGAGCCGGGAGATTCGATCCTCTCTATCCACGTCACTTCGAAGCTCTCTGGTACATATGCATCTGCTGAAATAGCTGCCCGGGATTTAGAGGGCGAGTACAACGTGTTTCCCGTTGATTCTGCGGCAGGCTCTGCGGCACAAGGGTTTATGGCGAAGGAAGCCCGCCAAATGGAGAGAGCAGGTTCTCCGATTGAGGCGATATTGGATCGGTTGAAATCAATAAGTAAATATATTGAAGTAATTTTAACCCTGGATACGTTGGATTACGCCCGCATGAGCGGAAGGGTTGGCACTATGCAGGCAGCTATGGCTTCGTTGTTGAATGTCAAACCCATCGTCATGCTTAGTGATGGATTTTTAGAGATGTCGGATAAAGTCCGCACCCGCAGCAAATCACTAGAGCAAGTTATCAATTTGATCAAAGATAGAATTGGCGACGGCTTGGCGAATGTGGCTGTTGTGCATGCTCGTGACCCCAAAGCCGGGGAAGCGCTCATGAAAAAAGTACGTAATGTATTAAATTGTAATTCGTTAATCCTAACGGAACTTTCGATTGGCATAGCTGCTAATTTGGGACCTGGTACCGTTGGAATTGTTGCATACCCTATCGAGCAAGAGTAGGGAGGTGAATGATGAGATTGTTTAAACGTAAACAAAAAGATATTGATTTGACAAATCTGGAGAGTAGGCTGGCTGAAACGCTGCGTCCAATTGCTCCCCGGCAGGATTTCGTAGGTGATTTGCGTAGTCGGTTAATGGCCCATAAAGCGCTCGCTTCTCAGAATATTGTCATTCAAGATAAGCAAGTTGTTCCGCGTGGTTGGCTTGTTGCTGGTGGTGTGGTTGGCAGCTTGTTGATGTTGATAGTCAGCATCCGAGGTTTGCTCTCTATCGCTGGGCTGATAAGCTTGTTCATGCAAGAAAGAAGGCAACCCGCTACTCAACCTGCACACTAGACGAGCAGTTTCATAAATTCAAGAGCCGCGATTTTTCTCGCGGCTCTTATTCTTTAACTCATTGATAAGTTTATTCTTCGCTGCGTTTGCCAGGGGTGATATAGCGGGTGTCTTTGTATGGTTTTATCTGCTCGCTGATATATCCTACCAATTGGTGCCCTGATTCATGCATCAGCGTATCGTGGTTGAAGTCATTGAGTTTGACCATGCTGGCCAGACAAGGGAAATGATGATGAAGCAACCCTGCTTTTTCTTCGACTTCATCCACTGAGATACCAATCAAATTTTCGGCTACGAAGCGGGCACAGCCGCAAGCAGCATCACGTTGAACCTCGGAAGCAGAAATCGTGCGGGTATCAGGATCAACCTGAACGTTGATCTCGGGTTTCCCAAAATAGCGGGCAAATTCTGCAATCAAGGGATCATTGTAACTAACCCGATCACGACGAGTTATTCCATAATCAGTTTCTGTTAATGAGCATAAAGGTTTGGGAGTTACGCAGGTTACATTGATCCTCTCCAACCAGCCCAATAACTGTCTTGCCAGACCGCGTGGCAACCAGGTTTCATCGTCTACTGCAACCAACACAGAGGTTGCACCCGTCAACTGGGCGATTTCTGGAAGCAGTTCAGCGACACCTTTGTTTTCTGCAAATGAAAGAATTAATTCGGAAGATGGTAAGGTTTCTGGAATATAATCTTCGGGGTAATCTATTACCAGGGGGAGTGCCGATGGTGCTTGCCAGGTTTCGATCTGCCAGCTATTAGGACCGTGTTTGCGAATGTTTTCGACGTGTCTTTTCCCATATTCACCACTAATGATTGCCAGGATACGCATGTGTTTTCTCCAATGTGTGTACTTGTAAGAATATAAATAGATAAGGGAAGCATATTTTACTCTATAGGAGTAACGTCGAATATGACAGATTTTTCCAAAAATGAGTTGATCTTCTCCAGGAATCAAACTGGAATGTGGCCCCTTACCACGGCGATTCCTAGAGACCCTGGAATGTTGGTGGAGTTAAGTTTACTTTTTGTGGGATGCTCAATAAAGGGAAGTTGATCCGCTGCCCCAATGATATTAGACGCGGATCAACTTTGAGCGTGCTTCTCTGTTTGAAGGGTTACTACTCTTCAGGGATTTCAAACTCAAACAAGTTTTTTGGACCCCAATCAGGGAAATCATCATAGTATTCGTCGTCGGTTAGCTGAACCAGATCCGTGCCATCAACATTGATCATCCACAGATCGGGGTTGCCACCCCTGTCCGAGCGGAATACGATCTTCTCACCATCAGGAGACCATGCAGGGCTGGTGTTGTACTCGTCATCCTCAGTGAGTTGGACGATACTGTCAGGCGATCCATCTTTGTTGATTAAAAACAATTCCATAGATTGCTCCCCTGTTGGGAATGGGTATGCAATTTGTTCACCGTCAGGTGACCATGCTGCATTGAATATCGGTGTGCTCGAATCTGTGATTTGAATAGGATCTGTGCCATCGGGGTTCATAAGGAAGATCTCGAAGTTTCCAGTTCTAGCAGAAATAAACATGATCTGGCTGCCATCAGGAGACCAACGCGGCGAGAAATCTGGCACTTCAGGGAGATCAACAAGTTCGACAAGAGTCTCCTCCACGAGATCGATAACGTAGACATCTGGGGTGTCTTCAGGTTCATCATCGTGGTCAGATTGGAAGACGATTTGACTGCCATCTGGAGCCCAGTCTGCATTGGCACTGCGGAAATCTGTGATCTGGGTTATCTCTGTGCCATCTGCCAAAATGGTATACAGGTTCCATTCGCCAGGAACTGTAAAGAGAACCTGCTCACCGTCGGGTGACCATTTAGGGAAGAGATTGGCATCGAAATCCGTCTCTAGCGGGGTGATCTCCAGAGTTTCAGTATCGAGGATGTATAGGCCAAGGGCATTGGGATCATCGCCTCGATTGGATGCGAAGACAACCAACGATTCCACATCTTCAGGTTCAGTGGGAGTCTCTGCCTCCATGGGTGCTGATAGGATTGTTCCTATCAGCGTTAGGATAAGTAGAATTTGGATTTTCATATGTCTCTCCTTGTATTATGGAAATTTCGATGCAGGGGGCAATGTTTGCGGAAAATGTCACTTTCTAGTATAAAGAAATCTATACAAAACACAATAACCCTTGGGAGCTAATGAAAATAATGATGACAAAACGCTCTTTTCCACACATTCGAGTACAAGGTCCTCCATTCGAGCGCGGCCGGCAGTATGGTCAGGCTGCTGCGTCTCGAATTCATCGAAATATCGAAATCTACAAAGAGATGTTTGCCCATTATGCTGGTTGGGATTGGGAACAGGCACAATCCCGAGCTCAGTTATTTGAACCTGCGATTGATGAATTTCGTCCGCGCTATCTTGACGAAATGCGTGGTATTGCTGAGGGTGCAAGGGTGGATTATGAGGATATTTTGACACTCAATGTGCGCACAGAAATCCGAAATTCTGCCATTGCTCAGAATGCCCCTGGAGAGTGTACCTCCTTTGTTGTATTAGCTCCTGCTACCGAAGTGGGCCATACCTTAATAGGGCAGAACTGGGATTGGGCTGTTCCTGTATCCGAAACGGTCATTGTCCTCGAAGTGGAAGCCAGTGATGTGCCCAATTTTTTAACTGTTGTTGAAGCAGGGTTGCTGGCCAAGACCGGTATGAACGCTGCGGGAATTGGGATGACGACCAATTCCCTGTACGCTGACTTAGATTCTGGTGCGCCTACTGGAATTCCCCATCACATAATTCTACGAGCAATTTTGGAAAGTGAGACATTTTCAGATGCCATCGCAGCCATAAACGGTAATTTACGTGCTTCTTCGGCAAATTTTACGGTTGCACACCGAGATGGAGAATATTTTAACGTGGAAGCTGCTCCAGGAGATTTTACGAAGGCACTAATTGATTTCCCTTTGGACGATTATTACTCGCATACCAATCATTTCCTGACTGAAGATATTAGCTTCATCGATATCGGCATTTGGCACGGACCAGGCAGCCTTGTCCGCAATCAACGTATGAACCGTTTTCTGCGAACTCACAATGGCACATTTTCTGTTTCGGACCTTCAGAATGCTCTTGCAGACCATTTCAATTTCCCCAATGGGATTTGCAGCCACCCTGACCCACGCGACCCTATCCAGGAGCACTATAAAACTGTAGCCTCGATCATTATGGATTTGAATGCTTCAACCATTTGGCTAGCTGCTGGCAATCCGTGCGTCGAAAATTACCAAAAACATGCATGTAAAAACCTTCTCGAATTGTAACAAAATACAATAATAAAAACCCGATTTTCTGATAAAATTGATATGCATTAGGGTGTTGCCTAATCAATAATATTCATCTATACTTGAAGAACAAATCTGAAAGGAGAGAGACATGGCATATAGTCACCAAAACTCAAAAGGCGTTACCTATTATTTGCATTCTCGGCTTACCCAACTAAAAGGTGGCCGCGAGCAGAGGATCTATTTCTTCGCCAAGACCATCAAAGATGGCGCCATCGACGCGGTCCCCGATGCGTACATGGTTTCGGAGACAAAGAACGGTCTGCCAGTATTGAAGAAGAAAACGTAAGACTTCAATTCAGATTTAATTTAGGGAACATGAAGCCCTCTTCACTAGAGAGGGCTTCATGTTTTTTTATTAGTTTGTTTAGATGTGTGTTAGCTTTGCTTTGATACTTTGAGTGCGGCTTCAATTTGGGGGAAATGACCGCGGGTGTGCAGAGCAAATCCTTGCTCATCGACGTTGGCAGTCAAGATCAATAATCGGCGTTTGTCTGCGATGAACTCTTCTGGAAGTGCTTCGATCGCAGAAACGGTGATGGCTTCGCATCGCTTAAGTTCGGCGATCAATTCTTCCAAGGGATAGGCATCTGCGATAGCAGCATGCATGCCTAAATCATTTGAAAATCCACCAGTGCGGAAATTTCCAATGAAACACGTAATCGCTAAGTGAAGCCAGCGTTCCGAATAGATCAGGTGAGCGAGCACTTCTTTAGCGCTCCACTCTTCATCACCAGGACGTGCAGATGCTTGGTCTTCGGTGACCGCCTCAAAGAGGGCGTCCATTTCTTTGTTTACTTCTTCGTACACTTTTGCCGTGCGTTCAGCTAACTCTTTGGCAGATGATGGTAATTCAGGCTTGGGTCGTCCAGACAATTTCATATCAGTGGTGAGTCTTTCCCCTCCCCGATAATAAACCACTTCAACGACATCCCCTGCTTTCTTGCCAGACATGGCAAGACCAAAATCTGGGAAAGTTTTCAATTTTTGGCCACCAATGCTGTAGATAATATCTTCCCCTTGCAAACCGGCAGCTTCCGCGCCCATACCTGCAACTACGTCAGAGATTTTGGCACCGGTTTCAACTGGTAAATTGAATTCAGTGACCATTTTCTTATCAACCATACCCGAAGGTAATACACCTAACATCGGTTGATCGTATAAGCGTTTATCATAGCCTGTCTCAACAACTGACTTTAGGTTTGCCAGAGCTGTTTCCCAACCCTCGGATATCTGCTGATTGGTTTTCTTCCAAACCTTTCCTTTACCGATCCCTTTGTGTGAAACTTTTACCAGAGTGGCACCTTCATCCTCTTTAAAAGCAACATTTACTTTTGTGGGAGCAGGCTCATTGAAACCAAACCAGGTGAAAGCGATCCGTTCATTTTCTTTTACTTTGGTGAATTGACCGCTGGTGTAATACCCTTCATTCCACCAGGCGTAGAACCGTCCACCTTTACGAACATCAGCTTCGGCGGAGTCGGAAAACCAACTCTCAAAAGCCACTGATCCGGCAAAAGCCTGATACACTTGTTTCATAGGGGAATCAATTTTTTGGATGAATTCCAGGGATTTCTTTTCTGCCATCATTTTTCTCCTTTGGATAATCTATCTAAATAACCACCGTCATTGTGGTTAGGTTCAGCATTTTCAAAGATTGGTGAGATCTTATTAATGAGATTCATCAAGAAGGATTTCAACGAGCTCCCTGGTTTCAGCGATTAAATCTGCATCAATAGGAAGTTTAAACTCTTCATTGACACGCAGCATTAAGTGTTGAGCAATTTGACGTGTACGCGGCGTACTATCGGGGAGCGATGCTAGGAATTGCAGACGATTATAGGCGCTGGAGCTTGAGTTGGGGATGTTATTTCGTTGCAGGTATTCACCAATGGCGATCCCAGCAGCACGGCGAGCGCAAACGCGAGTTTTGCCTTCATTGCCTGCCTCACGCGCAGTTTGTGCTTGCTCTAGTTCATTTTGAAGGCGAATTTTCCAATTTGGTTTGGTGCTCATTTTGTACCACCCTGAAGAACTTTCTGTGCCAATAAGGCCTCGCGCCACAGGGCAACGAGACCTTTTAAATCCAGATATTCGGGATGAAGAGTCCACAATCTCAAATTATTCGCTTTTCTCCATTGTAGATTTGCTATGCCTGGCATAGAGATGGTTCATATCTTGTAAGCGCGCTCGCAGGCTGTCCGTTAGGGTACGGGGTGACATGCGCCATAGCCAATTGCCGCTGGGTTTGCTGGGGTAATTCATGCGTGCTTCGTTGCCCAAGTTTAGTAAGTCTTGCAGAGGTGCCAAAGCAAATACAGCGACAGATGACCAGGCCGCACGGATTAGATCCCAAGCAATATCGTGACCGTCACGGGCAAGATATCGCCGGGCGTAATCGCGAATCTTATCATCTGCTCGTTCATACCAGCCACGCGTAGTGTCATTGTCATGGGTCCCGGTGTAGACGACACAATTTGGCGTGTGGTAGTTATGCGGCAGAAATTCATTCTCTTCGTCGCTATCGAAGGCGAAGACCAAGATTTTCATACCGGGTAAATCAAATTGGTCGCGCAGTTCGACTACATCGGGTGTGATTTCGCCTAAATCCTCGGCGATGATGGAGAGAGAGACCAGAGATTTCTTCACAGCATCAAAGAATTTTGCGCCGGGACCAGGAACCCACTGACCGTTTTCGGCTGTTTCTTCGTCAGCGGGGATTTCCCAATATCCGGAAAAACCACGGAAGTGATCCAGGCGAACAATATCAACCATTGAAAAAACTGCCCGCAAGCGATCAAGCCACCAACGATAATCATTTTCGGCGTGGATATCCCAACGATATAACGGGTTTCCCCAAAGCTGGCCGGTGGGAGAAAAATAATCTGGGGGAACCCCAGCGACAACAGTCGGCCGACCAGATTTATCTAAGAGGAAGAGTTCAGGGTTAGCCCACACATCTGCGCTATCGTGGGCAACAAAAATTGGAATATCGCCGATGATATTTATTCCGCGCTTTATGGCGTATTTGCGTAATGCAGACCATTGCTGGAAAAAGAGAAATTGCCAGAATGCTTGCCTTGTGATGTCTGCGGCGTATTCATCTTTGAATGTATTTAGAGCAGCAGTATCTCTATTACGCAGATGTGCCGGCCAGTCCACCCACGGACCACCCCCCTGAACTTCTTTTATAGTCATGAACAGCGCATAATCATCTAACCAATGCACTTCATTTTTGCAAAAAGTTTGAAAAGCTTTTCCGGCTTGTGAGTGAGCATTGCTTTGAAAGTTCTCGAAAGCCCGGTTGAGAAGTTTTATTTTATATGGAATTACTTTCCCATAATCCACTTTTTCAATTTGGAACGACGGGCGGTCACGAATATCATCGTATGTAAGCAAGCCATTGGAAAGCAGTGAGTCCGGACTGATAATATAAGGATTCCCTGCAAATGCAGAGAAGCATTGGTATGGCGAATCCCCATAGCCTGTCGGCCCGAGGGGTAATACTTGCCATAAATTGCAACCAGACGTTGATAGAAAATCGATCCATTCGTGAGCCTTAGGGCCAATATCCCCAATTCCATAAGAACCAGGTAGGCTGGTTGGGTGAAGCAATACCCCTGACGATCGTTCAAATTTCATAGGGAATTTTTTGACCCCGTTTAAATTTTGTGTTGGATTTGATGGTATTTGATGGATAATCTGCTTCCCGAATATCTGCAGGAATTGTGGTATCTGGCTCAATAGTGAATCCTGGAGGAACGAGGCTGTTCTTTCCGATCATCACGAGCTGGGGAGGCGTTTTCGAGTTGATCTTGCCCACAAAGGCATTCTTACCAACTTGGACGCGTTTATCGATGATGGCACGCTCGACAATGGCTCCGGCTTGGATTTCACAATCGGTGAGAATAACTGATTCCCTTACAATTGCGCCAGACTTGATCCGTACGCCAGGCCCAAGCACGCTTTTCTCGACAATGGCACCTTTGGAAATTACGCAACCATCGGTGATCATGCTATCGTGGACTTGAGCTCCGCTGGCAATACGCACCGGTGCGCGTTCCTCAGTGCGAGTGTGAATGATCCAAGAACGGTCGTTTAAATCTAGGGGAGGTGAATTGGCCAATAAATCCATATGGGCACCCCAGTACGAATTTTTTGTTCCCACATCGACCCAATAACCAGAGAATGGAAAGGCATACACCCGGGCCCCCTCTGCAACCAGGTTTGGGAGAATATTTTTCCCAAAATCATGAGCGGAATCTTTGCTGGTGTAATCTTGCCAGAGAACACGATCCAGTACATCCATGCTGAAAAGATATACTCCCATATTGACCTGGTTTGAGGGAGGATCGTCGGGTTTTTCAACGAATGACGTTACCCGATAGTTATTGTCCAAGTCTACGATTCCAAAGCGAGATGCGTCTTCAATTGGCACAGTAATTGTCCCCAGGGTCACATCCGCACGGTGGTCGATGTGAAAGGCGATCAAGGCGTCATAATTCATCTCGTAAATGTGATCGCCTGAGAGAATTAAAACAAAATCTGGGTTTGTACTCTTGATGAAACTGAAATTTTGTTGGACGGCATCGGCCGTGCCTAAATACCAGTTGGTTGGACGGCGAGCCTTATAAGGAGAGTAGATTCTCACGCCGCCGGTGAAATCTCGATTAAGATCCCAAGGACCGCCTGCACCGATATGTTCTACCAGCGAATGAGGGCGATATTGCGCTAAAATCATCACATCAAAAAGATTCGAATTGACACAATTCGAAAGTGTGAAATCTATAATGCGGTATTTTCCGGCGAAGGGCACTGCTGGTTTTGTTCTTTTAGCAGTTAAAACACCTAGCCGGGAACCTTCGCCACCGGCTAGGATGATTGCTCTAGTTTTCATGTGGGTGCCTTTGGAAATAAATTATTCGTTGCTTCCAGAAACGGGTCGGAAAACGGGTTGAGGTTTTGCTCGCGTATCTGTAAAGAATCCGTCGGGTAGAGAAATGGGTTGGTATTGAGCTCCTGTTCCAATTGTGCCGTAAGGGACGATATAAAGCTCAGTTGTCGCACCAGCTTCAAATGGTTGATAGGCAAAGATCAAGTAATGTCCGTCTGGGCTGAATTGAGGATCACGATAACAGCATTCGCCGTTGATGGGATTGGCATCGACTTCAGCTTTATGGAGATCGCCGTTATAAAGGTAAAGTTGTCCAAAACCATCGTTACGAGTGTAACTCGTTATGGCATAAATGTAATTGCCATCAAAACCAAAATTCTGTAAGTAGGGAGATCTCTCATAGTTTTCTACATTAAAACGGGCAGAGGGAAACTCATCGCTGCGATAGGGTTGAGTTTCGCAATCTCCTATCGGGAATATTTGGACGATATCTCCTTGTACACCACTTAGGGCTGCCAAAACCATCAGCGACAAAGCTTCTCCATCGTCAGACCAGCGCACTCTTTGAACTGAAACAATGCTTTCTTTTGTGTTCTTTAGTGGAGCAAACGCTGGGCATTCACTAATTTCTTCTAGGTGAGGGCCATATCTTATCTCTTTTAGGAGATTAATGTCGTATGGAACGATGTATAAGGCGCGATTGACGCTGATAGCAGCCCGCGTTCCATCTGGGGAGATTGCGAAAGAATCCAGGTATTCGGCTGATTCAAAGCAGGCGACAAAATCAAGTCGGCCTGTCTCAAGTTCGGCAGACCATACACATTTTCCGGAGATATATGTCAGACTCTGGCCATCGGGTGTCCAGGCGAGATCGGTTTTTAACGTACCATCATTTGTGAGTTGTTGCAAGTCACTTCCATCAACGTTCATAACCCAGATATTTTCTTCGTTAATAAAGGCAATTTTGTCAGCACCTCCAAGCGTTGGTACCTCAGGAGTACTCGTAGCAGTTGGTTCTGGTGTCTCTGTGGGGGGGGCTTCTGTATTAGTTGGGAGTGCTTCTGCTTCTTCGGTAGGTGTGGGTGATACCCCTGCTATCACTTCGGCAGCAGCCTCTTCTGGTGTATTTGTCATCCCTAAATCTGGGGTGATTGTTGACGGAATTGACGTATAAGTCGATGTGGCTGGTCCCAGGGCAGCTGCAAGAGGTCCCCGTCCTTGATAACCCATGAATGCTGTAGCTAAAATGATAATTGCCCCAATTCCTAATAGGATGAATCCTCCAATCGCGAAAGAGAGCCAATTTCTCTTGGACTTTGCTGGAAGGGGAGTTGGTAAAGGTGTGGGAGTCGCGACGGCAGGCTGGGCGCCATAGCTGGGAGGTTGAACTTGCGATTGTTGCTGAGTAACCACTGCTCCGGTTTCTCTGATTGCAGTTCGTGGTGCAGTTGTAAGAGTATGATGTGATCTTCCCTGTGCTGCAGCATGGAGTGCACCCTCCATATCTTTTGCTGTCTCAAAGCGCTCGTCAGGTTCTTTGGCCAATGATTTCTGCAGCCACAAGCTTATCTCAGCCGGCAAATCTGGTTTTACTAATGCCAGATCAGGGACCGGATCTAAGATGTGCATCATCATAACTTTAGCTGGTGTCGTCGCCTGGTAAGGCGTATCCCCAGTGAGCATTTGATAAAAGATGATACCTAATGAATAGAGATCGCTGCGCCCATCCAGCGCTTTCTCGCCCTGTACTTGTTCAGGGCTCATATAGGCTGGGGTACCGATTATATTTTCCCCGGTTAAAGTGTGACTTCCATGAGTTAAACGTGCAATACCGAAGTCGGATAAGTATGCGTTATCATACTGGTCGAACAGAATATTCCCAGGCTTCATATCTCGGTGGACGATGCCCTTTGTATGTGCAGCATCCAACCCAGCGGCTAAACGTTCTGTGATCTTAGCAGCCTCCTGGTAAGTAAGACTGCCACCTTTGAGCTTTTCTGCTAAATCCCCACCAGACATCATACGCATCACGATATATGGCTGGCCATCATCTTCACCAAAATCGTAGACAGGAACAATCGCAGCATGTTCAAGTGCTGCTACAGTTTTTGCTTCACGTTCAAAGCGTTGTCGAAATTGGGGATCATGCAAAAAAGCGCGCGGAAGAACCTTGATTGCCACATCCCGCTCGAAGTTGGGATCGGTGGCTTGGTAAACAGTTGCCATTCCACCCCGGCCTAGTTCATTCTTTATTTGATAGCGACCAATTTTTTCTAGGTCCATTCCTTCTGCCATTTTCAACGTAATCGTCGTAATTTTGGAATTTTATCCTCAGCCTTTGCATTATACATCAATTTCTATTTGACTGGGGCGGGCATAACTTTGCTGATGCTTCGCAATTTTCTAGGCTCTTGTCGATCTAAAGTTGATTCATTACAATACATGATGTCAATTTAAATTCACCATGGAAAAGGTTAATAGAATGTCTTTGCAGTGGTATGTTTTACGTAGTAAGCCAAGGAAAGAAGATGTGGTTTGGCGACAGATACAGTCTCAGGGTCTTGAAAATTTCTTCCCGCGCATTCGAGTGCATCCTGTTAATCCTCGGGCAAGCAAGGTAAAACCCTTTTTCCCAGGGTATATGTTTATTCACGCCGATTTGGAGGACTTGGGAATCTCAACCTTCCAATGGATGCCACATACCTTAGGGTTTGTCTCGTTTGATGGAGAGCCCGCTTCTGTCCCGGATCATATCGTTAAAGAATTAAAATTACGCATTTTGGAGATTAATGAGGCTGGGGGTGAAGTATTTGACGGCTTAGAATCTGGAGATGATGTTCGAATTCAAGATGGTCCTTTTTCGGGATATGATGCCATTTTTGACGCACGTTTGCCCGGAAATGAGCGAGTTAGGGTATTGATGCAATTAATTAATGATAAACGGCAGATCCCGGTGGAATTAAAAACATCTCAAATTAGCAAGTTGGATAATTAGGTGTAAATGGCGATTCCTACAGCTGGTAACTTGAAGCTCGATGAGAAGTCGATTCTAATTACAGGAGGCACTAACCTGCTTGGTGAAAAATTCGTTGCGCATATTCTCGAGAATTTTGAACCAAATCAGTTGGTTGTCTTGAGTACTGATGAGTTGGAGTTGCACAACCTTCAGCAGAAGTTTAGTACGCGTGAATACCCTTGCTTGCAATACATTATTGGCGGCGTCAGAGATCGAGATGTTCTAAATCGGGCCTTCAAAGGCATAGATATTGTTATACACACAGAATTCTTGCATCTAGCTTATGTTGTAGAATATAATCCATTTGAGGCAGTAAAAACAAATATCCAGGGAGCTGCCAACATCGTTGATATGGCCATTGATAGGAAAGTTGAAAAAGTAATTTCTATCAGCACTGTTAGCGCGAGTAATCCAGGCATGTTGGCCGGTTTGGCTGAACGTACATCAGAGAAATTATTTGTTGCCGGCAATAATTATTCTGGTCATGATGGAACACATTTTAGTGTTGTCCGAATTGGTAGTGTTTTTGGTTCCAAAGAAAACATCGTTGCGAAGTTCATGAATATGAATAAGGCAGGGACCTTATCTATATCCGATTCTCGAAGATCACGTTTTTGGATGACTTATGTTGATGTGGTTAATTTTGTCATTTTCTCTATAGAGCAGATGACCAAAGGTGAAGTATTCATCCCAAAACTGCCGAGCATTCGTGAGGTTGATTTAGCCAGAGCAATCGCCCCTGATCGTGAAATCAAAGTTTCTGGGTTAGATCCAAGTGAAAACATACACGAAGTTTTGCTTTCTGAAGATGATTCCCAATTCGCTTTGGAGTACGAATCATACTATTCCATCGTCCCATTCTATCTCGATATTGGAAGGATGATTTACCTAGGTCCAACCCATGGTGTGCCTTGTTATGATGGTTTCCGCTACAGTAGTGACACAAATAAGAACTGGCTATCAGTAGAAAATCTTAAAGATATTTTGGGTTTGAATTATTGACGGGGTTTATTTCCCCCTCAGTATATTTGGAGAAGGTCTTTCATGCCAAATTTAGCAATAAAAGGTGGCCGCCCAGTCAGAGGTGAGTTATTACCCTATGGCCGGCAGATGGTTGACGATGGGGATATCGATGCTGTAGTTGAGGTGTTACGTTCTGAGTGGTTGACAACTGGGCCTAATATTGAAAATTTTGAGAATGCATTCGCCCAAAGAGTTGGTGCGAAATATGCTGTTGCAGTTAGCAGCGGAACAGCTGCGTTGCATTCAGCAATTTTTGCTGCTGGTATCAAACCTGGTGATGAAGTCGTTGTTCCAGCGATGACTTTTGCCGCTAGTGCTAACTGTGTGAGATATCAGGGTGGAACCGTAGTATTTGTAGATGTTAATCCCCATACATTGAACATTGATCCTGCTTGTGTAGAGGCTGCAATCACATCCCGTACCCGAGCAATTATTACGGTAGATTACACGGGTCAGCCTTCCGACTTAGATGAGATCAATACTATCGCTGAACAGAACAACTTAATGGTTATCGAAGATGGGTCCCACGCATTAGGAGCTTCTTATCGGGGGCGTACTGTGGGATACTTGACTGATATGACGACATTTAGTCTTCACCCGGTCAAACACATTACAACAGGTGAGGGAGGGGTAATTTCTACAGATGACCCGGAATTAGCGAATAGTATGATGATTTTTCGTAATCATGGAATTACATCGGAACATCGACAAAGGGAAACTGGAAGATCCTGGTTTTATGAAATGGAGCATCTGGGATATAACTATCGCCTTACAGATTTTCAGTGTGCTCTTGGAAATTCACAATTGAAAAAATTGGATAGCAATTTAGCCCGGCGGCAAAAAATTGCTGCTATGTACCAAAATGCATTTAATGTTCTTCGAGAAGTCGAGCCGCTGAATATGTTGCCCGATAGGATGTCGGCCTGGCATTTGTTTGTAGTTCAATTGAATCTTGAACTATTATCAGTTAATAGAACACAAATATATCAGGCCTTGCGAGCGGAAAATATTGGTGTAAATGTTCATTATATTCCTGTTCCTTGGCACCCATACTATCGTAAATTGGGATATAAAAAAGGACAATGGCCTATTGCGGAAGCAGCCTATGAGAGGATATTAACATTGCCCATGTTCCCATCAATGTCAGATGAAGATATTGATGATGTGATATTGGCAGTTGAGAAAGTTGTAGACGCATACAGAAATTGATGTTTTATCAGTATGAGGAGAATGGGAAATGAAATTTTGTAAACGATGTGTCATGCCTGATACCAGACCTGGGTCAATTTTTAACTCAGATGGGGTATGCCAGGCGTGTCTAAATTTTGATCAACGGAAATTGGTAAATTGGGATGCAAGGCTAGATGAATTAGAGACCTTATGTGATAATTACAGAAAGAATGATGGAACGTATGATTGTATAATTGCTGTAAGTGGTGGAAAGGATAGTCACTTTTTGACCTATTTGATGAAAGAAAGGATGGGGATGAATCCATTACTGATTAGTGTGACGGATCCATTTACACATACAGATGCAGGAACCCACAATTTTAGAAATCTGGGAGACTCGTTTAATTGTGATATCGTTTCATTCAGCATGAGTATTGATTTGTTCAAGCGTGTTACCAGAATTGGATTTGAAGAATTGGGTGAACCTCTTCGTTTCATAGAAGCAGTAATTTATACTGCCCCATATAAATATGCCGTCGCTTTTAATATCCCTCTACTTGTTTATGGAGAAAACGCTGCATTTACTTATGGTACTACCAAAGATGATCATTCTAGTGTTGAAAAGTATATAGAAGCTGGGCACAGTGCTTCTGGGGAAAAACTTGCGGCCACGATTGCGAGTTTTTGGCGTGAACGGGGCATTCCTTTGCCAGAACTAAATGCAATAATTCCACCATCAACTGAGGAAATTGCTAAGGTTAATCCTGAGCCATTTTTTATGAGTTACTTCTTTCCATGGGATGATGAGTACAATTACGAAATTG
Organism: Anaerolineales bacterium; assembly: GCA_016785015.1. GTDB lineage: Bacteria > Chloroflexota > Anaerolineae > Anaerolineales > UBA11858 > NIOZ-UU35. The sequence continues at coordinate 23,368 of JADHTJ010000009.1, read as the reverse complement.
CGAAACGATATGGATTTAGAGATTTACATCACGAATGGAAACGTGAGGGTTTTATTGATAATTATGGTCAAATCGACTCAATTGCATATATATTGCACCTGTGGATGAAATATCCAAAATTTGGATTTTCACGCGTAACCGATATAACATCCCGATGGATTCGCAAAGGAATCATAACTCGGGAAGATGCAAAAAGGTTGATAATGGAGCACGATCACAAATTGGATCAGAGAGCCCTTGACGATTTCATTACTTTGCTGGGCTATAGTGCAAGAGAGTATTGGGATGTAGTCGAAAAATATTGGAATCCGGCGTTGTTTAATAACACGAATGGTATTTGGCGACTAAAATCACCCGTTTACGCGGACTTAGTAGAATCTGGCACATAAATGCATTAGAACGAAAAAATTACCATTCTCAGAGATAGGAAATAATATGGAGAATTATGTCAAATATTCAAGAAAACCCTGCTGAAACCTTGCGACTAGAAAACTTATGGGATAGTGATTTTGGCGATGATTACGTGGAAAGAAATCAATCAGTTGGAGAACACCGACGCCCATTTTGGGAGATAATATTAAGTGAGTTCCCTTCCCAGAGTGTGCTGGAAATAGGGTGTAATATTGGTGCAAATTTGCAGTGGATTGCATCTTTGATTCCACCACAGAATGTTTATGGGATTGATGTCAACAGGAGGGCTTTGCTCCAGATTCGAAATCGAGTTCCAGATATCAATTCATTATGGTGCCCTGCGCGTGAATTGCCTTTTCGAGACCGCTGGTTTGATTTGACATTTACCATGGGAGTATTGATTCATCAACCAGAAAGCACGCTCCCTTTAGTTATGTCTGAAATTGTGCGTTGTTCAAATAAGTATGTGTTATGTGTAGAATATTATTCTGAAGAGACTGCCGAAATGCCATATCGAGGGCAGACAGGCGCGTTGTTTAAAAGAAATTATCTGCATATTTATCAAGAATTATTTCCCGAGCTTGAACTAATAAAACAGGGTTTTCTAAGTCGTGATGAAGGGTGGGATGATGTCACATATTGGATGTTCGAGAAAAAATAATCCAGGCTGATTATCCGATATGAAACGAGTCATTGTTGTTCAAGCACGCATGACATCTACAAGACTTCCAGGAAAAGTCCTGATGGATGTTGTTGGGCATCCGATGCTAGTTCATCAACTAAATCGACTTAAGCAATGCAAGATGGTTGATGAGATCATTATTGCTACAACTACCAACTCTTCCGATGATCCAATAGTAAAGCTCGCAAAACATGAAAACATCAGGTATTTTCGTGGTGATGAACAGGATGTCCTTTCTCGATATTTGGGTGCCGCTGATGAGTCTGGAGCAGAGATCGTTGCTCGTATTACAGCTGATTGCCCACTTATCGACCATCAGGTGATAGATAGGATTATCAATGAATTGATTATTAACATGGATGAGTGTGACTATGTCAGTAACACTCATCCCCGTACATACCCTCGTGGTTTAGATACAGAAGTTTTTTTCCTGGATACATTAATGCGGTTTGATCGATTTGCTCAATCTTCGGCGGCCCGGGAGCATGTTACCCTGGTCGCCTACACAGAACGACCTAAGTTGTTTGTCTTACGGAATATTACGGATAGTCAGGACAATTCTGATTTGCGTTGGACCGTTGACACAGAAGAAGATCTGTATGTAATCCGTGCCCTTTTTCAGGCCTTAGATTTGGGAAATAATATTGTTCCTTATTCTGAAATTATTGCTTACGCACGCTCCCACCCCGAAATCAGTACCTTGAATATGGACGTGGAAACCTGGGAGCCATCAAAATGAATAACCTGCTCATTAGGGCAGATGGCAACAGTCAAATAGGAATTGGGCACTTAATGCGTTGTCTGGCGCTGTCTCAGGCGTGGCAAGAGAAAGGTGGAGAGGTTCATTTTGCAATTGGGGAAAGTTCTGTTTCACTTGAATCGCGATTACATGAAGAAGGGATAAATTCGCATGTGCTGACTGGCGCATCGGGTGGTGTAAGTGATGAGACTCAGATCAAAGAATTGGTTGAGAGAGTGGAGCCAATTTGGGTTGTGGTCGATGGTTATCAATTTGGAATCAATTACCAAGAAGCGATCAAACAAACGGATTCCAAGCTATTGTTCATTGATGATTTTGGCCACGCTGATCATTACATTGCTGATCTGGTACTAAACCAAAATGTGTATGCTGAAAGTACCTTATATGTTCTCAAAGATAGGTTTACCAAATTGTTATTAGGTTCTAGATATGCATTGCTGCGACGCGAATTTTGGCAATGGCGAAAATGGGAACGAAAAATTTCTCAAAATGCCCGGAAAATCATCATAACACTAGGTGGTGGCGATAATGAAAATGTTGCCATCAACGTTATCCGTGTTATAGATTCTCTTGAAAAAGATGATTTAGAAATTGTTGCAGTTATTGGCAGAGCTAATAATTATTGGAAATCGTTCCAAGAAGCTATGGTAAGACATCGAAGTAGATTTCGCCTTGAGCATAACGTAGCCGATATGCCATCAAAGATAGCGTGGGCTGATATCGCTATTTCTGCGGGGGGAAGCACATGCTGGGAATTGGCTTTCATGGGATTGCCAACCTTTGTGATCACGTTAGCAGAGAATCAAAAATCTGTTGGACCAGGCCTAGAAAAAGTTGGTGCTGCCATTAGCTTAGGATGGCATAATGATATAAGCTTCGATCAGTTACCATCAAGGATAGAAGAATTGCTTGCCGATGTCAATCAACGCTCGATGATGACTAAAAGTGGCCAAATACTTGTGGATGGATTTGGGGCACATCGTGTTATCCAGCATATGCATAATTGGGGGATTTATTTGCGTGATATTGAAGAACAAGATTCGGATTTGGTTAGGGAGTGGGCGAATGATCCATCGACCAGAGCAGCCTCATTTTCAGTAAATCCCATTTCCTTCGAAAGCCATATTGAATGGTTCAAGAAAAAAATTATAGATCCGAAATGTAAGTTTTTTATTGCTCGGGATCAAAATACTGCCCCCATTGGGCAAGTACGCTTTCAAATAGAACGAAAAGAAGCGGTTATCTCAGTGAGTGTGGATCCAAATAATCGTGGGAAGGGATATGGTCAAAAAATAATCTGGTTGGGCGCACAGAGAATTTTTGATAGAACAAGCGTTGAATTAATTCATGCCTATATAAAGAAAGACAACCAGGCATCTATTCTAGCCTTTTGCAATTCTGGATTTGTTAGAGTGGGTGAAGATGAGTTTCAGGGGAATGTAGCTCACCATTATATTCTCAAGAGATAGGTTATTCGATGGGAAAATTTATAGATATCAATGGGCGGTATATTGGAACAGAATATCCAATTTACATAATCGCAGAACTCTCAGCTAATCACAATCATGATTATGACTTGGCTGTCAAAATGATAGAAGCAGCCAAACAAGCTGGAGCCAATGCGGTAAAACTCCAGACCTATACGGCAGACATCTTAACTATTCAATCTGATAAAGAATATTTTCGGGTAGGGGGGGGGACTCTATGGGAGGGGCGCACTCTTTATGATCTCTATCAAGAAGCGTATATGCCTTGGGAGTGGCAGCGAAAACTAAAAGCAGTAGCAGCCGATCTTGGGATCGACCTATTTTCTACACCGTTCGATGAAAGTGCTGTAGATTTCTTAGAGGATATTGCTGTTCCAGCATATAAAGTTGCCTCATTTGAAATTGTAGATATTGGCTTGCTGGAAAAAATTGCCCAAACGGGAAAGCCAGTAATTATGTCGACCGGGATGGCGACATTAGCTGAGATTGAAGAGGCTATGAATACGCTTCGGAAGAATGGTGCAAACCAAATAGCGTTACTGAAGTGTACTAGTGGTTATCCAGCTCTACCCGAAGAGATGAATCTCATCACGATACCACACCTTGCTGATGCTTTTCAAGTGCCAGTTGGCCTTTCAGATCACACGATGGGAACTGCAGTGCCCGTCGCAGCTTCGGCACTCGGAGCGTGCATAATTGAAAAACATTTCACTCTATCTCGTTCGATAGCAGGACCAGATAGTGCGTTTTCATTAGAGCCAGCTGAATTTAAACAGATGGTAGATTCTGTGCGCACGGCAGAAAAAGCACTTGGCGAAATTAATTATGGAGTGAGTGAACAGGAAAAAAAGAGTAGAGTATTTCGCCGCTCCCTCTTTGTTGTAGAAGATTTAAAGGCAGGCGATAATTTTACTTCTAAGAATGTGCGCTCAATTAGACCAGGACACGGATTACACACACGATATTTAGGGGATGTACTGGAGCGAAAGGCAATAGTGGATATTTCAAGTGGCACACCCTTGAGTTGGGATTGCGTTGGAGGAGTGAAGGAAAAACCCAATGAACAATAAATCACTTCCCAAAATGCAAACAATTCTATTTGTGCCTCATATGGATACATCGTTTTTCGAGATGCTGGATATAGCGATTGCCTTGGATGAGCAAAAAAAATACCGAGCATTGGTACTAATTCATTGGAAAAAACATTATCGAACACTTGAAATCTGCAAAGATCGAAAACTTCAAGTTTATCTTTACGGAACTGAAGCTGAGACCCCCAAAAAAGATAGCATGGTATCAGAGAACAAAAAATTTAATTCAGGCGAAAGACCTGGGAGAATTCAATCTCTAACAAATTGGTTCGTAGCACAAATAAAGAAACTATTTTTCGCACAGTTATTGTTATATCTAGTGCGCTTTTCTCGAATTCAATTTGATGCAATATCACTCCTTAGAAAGCTTCAACCGGAATGCATACTTTTCATGGCGGATAGGCATGTTGGTATTGAAACAGCCTTGATCAGCGCAGCAAACCGTAAAGGGATACCGAGCTTGATTGTTCCATTTGCGTTATCTGAATCTTCAGGTTTGGCCGAGTATCGGTTAGCGCAACCTGGATGGCGGAAAACCTATGGAATGATTTCCAGGATAAATCGTGTGATCTCTCGAATTCGACCTGAGTGGGTCTATAATTTTGAAGGAAACCCATTATTATGGAATACGGTTCCATGGCTTTTAGCTGCGGAAATATTGGGGTTGATGCCTAAAAATCCGTGGAGTTTAGGTGGTGGGAAAGCATGGTTGATGGCAGTTGAAAGTGAATATAACAAGAACAACTTTGTAGACCAAGGCGCGCCTTCTAGAAAGATGAGAATTACAGGGAAACCACGTTATGATCGTGCCGCACAGGTTTGGAATACTCAAAAAATAATTCGCCAGCAAATATGCGATTCATTAGGATTAGATATTGAAAAGCCATTGATAGTTTGTGCAGTGCCGCATTTAGCTGAACATGATCTCTTGCCCTGGCCCGAACATTGGAGAGAGATGGAATTTCTTTTTGATACCTTCGCTCAGCTTCAACCTGATGTAAATACTGTTTTAAGTTTGCATCCCAAAAGCGAATACGAAAAATATTTACCAAGAGCCGAAAAATTCAACTTGATCATTGCTCAAAATATTAGTTATGATCAGTTGATACCAGTATGTGATATTTTCGTTGCCACACACTCATCTACTGTTACATTGGCAATTGCAGCGCATAAACCTACTGTTATTGTAGATTTTTATGAGTTAGATTATTTGCTCTTTAATAATGTCCCTGGAATTGAGATAATTAGAGAGCATGAAAATTTGTTACCGATGCTCGAGCGATTATTTTCTGATCGAGATTATTACACTCAGCTCGTCGAAGGCCAGGCCCAGGCTGCTAAAACTTGGGCGCGCTTCGATGGCAAAGCGACTAAGCGAATACTCGATCTGATTGATGACTTAGTTGAACAAGGGAAAGAAATCCGCAAATTGCCAAAACGGGAAAGGCGAAACATGTTGCCGCCTTGGTCTCAATAGATCAGGAGTGGTGAGAATCAATTGATTTCGATCTGCTTGAAATCCTGACGGCGAAGATGCCAATCGATATTGTTCTTCGGTCAGATGCTGCGTTATACTAGGGTAACTTTGATGTTTTTTATTCTCCTGGCGTAAGAGTAAAATGATGACTAATAAGAGTACTTCACTATTTGAACAATTGAGGAAGCAACGAGCGCTTAGTAATGGGGTGATTAATGCTGTCAAGCCAATCTTCCAGCAAGAATTTTACCCAGATCTCTCGCTTGATGAGATTCAGTGTGGGGACATGAGTTCCTTCAATCGGGGAACCAACAACGAGCTGGCACCCGATGTAGATATTATTTTCCTGGATATTCCCAACGACGAATCAAAAGGTTTCAAAGATTGGACACCTATTGGCATTCGAGAGTTGACTGGGAAAAAAGAGGGGATTACATCCATCGAAGAATTGAAAAGGTATGATGCAAAATTAGCATCATTTGTTCCTCACGTGTTTGAAGTTCTCGACAAACATTTCAATACGTCTTCGGGCAGTGCGAATTTTGAGTTTATGCGGACTTGGGAAGGCTATCCAGGTTTAGTTTTTAATATTTCCCTGCCTCACCCTGAATACGGAACGATTTCATTTGATTTCAATCTTGATTACACATCTGGTCACTATGGAATTGAACATAATCGACGGTTTTTGATTTATTTCGACCGCGTTGTTAATGAGCTTGGGCCAGAGGTTGCTGTGCAATTGATTGAAGATATTAAGATGGTAAAACAAAAGGGCAAGGATAACGCAAGAGATGAGGAAGGCTGGATTGACCGGACGAGAAAATTATTTGGCTTCCTTGTTGAAGGATTGTTTTGCCAGCAGTTTCCGCCATATACCTATGCTGAATTGATGGATAAAGTTCTAGAGCATGATTGGGAACCTGGGGTGGAGCTTCAAGACCGTTGGGTGGGAGATCAAATTAATCAGATCATCGACGCAGATTTCACTAGTTTCAGTGATTTGATGCACAACATTGTGCGAGAAAACTATTCTCTTCCCAAAGGGTCGTGGGAAAATTTGCAACAAATTGCAAAAGAGCACAATGCAACACTTTAGGAGTCTGCAATGAAAGCAAACTTTTTTCTAGTTTTTTGTATCGTGAGTCTAACTCTTGTGATTTCAGGTTGTGATGCCCCCATCGAAACCCCTGCAGTAGATGCAGAGGCGACCATCGGTGCGTCCAAATCACTAACTGCTACCGCTGAAGCAGCCTTCCAAGAAGCGGTTGATGAAGCTGTCCATGCAACGGTAACCGCCATGCCAACGCCCGATCTGGCCGAATACAGCGATGTCAGTGAAGAAGAGCTGGCTGAAGAGGTTGATACTGCTGTAAACGAAGCTGAAAATGCTTCTGAGCAAGCCAGCGACGCGGTTGATGAAGCTGCTGCAGATGGCACAATCACACAAGAAGAGATTGATGAGATCGAAGCACTACTAAATGATTTAGAGTACGCCATAGCATTAGCCAATGAATTAATTTATGCTTACTATGGCATCTATGGCGAATTAGCCACAGAGACACTCTACTTGCTCCAGGCAATTGAGGAAGACCTTGATGAATTGGCTGCATTTGCGATTGAGATGGTTGAGTTGGCATTGATGGTTGAAGATGCGTTGATGCAAGGGCTTGAAGTTGCCACAGAAGTTGTCGATCAACTTGTGGGTGTGGCAGGCAATCTTGACGATAAGGTCGCCAGTCTCTTGGAAAAACGCGGCACTTGGAAAGATGCCCTCAGTGGTGACTTGGAAAACCGTGTTGCGGATATTTTAAACATTGCTGCCAATCAGGTAGCCGGAGACCGAAAAGACGCCATCTTGAGCGCTTTTGATTTTGTTGATTCAGTGCGCAATGCCCTGGGGGATGGGGCGCTCTCAAATTCTGAATTGTTGGATATCGGTCAATTGAGCGCTAATGCCAGAGCCAGTATTGATGCAGCTGGCGGGCCGCTGCTCCAGAGCCGCTCAGGCGAAATTGGGGATATTACCTCACAGTTGGCACGCGGTCAACTGCCGCAGGCGCAGAGCGGCTTGGGGGCTTTGGAAGGGGCATTGGGGAGTAGACCAAGCCGATAGAAATTGCGATTTGGAGATTTATGATTGGAGAGTGTGTGTTGCTCTCCAATCTTTTGATTCTTAGAAGTAGAGATTTGATAATGTTTCTAGGGGGATTTCATTCTCTGGGTTTGAATATTTATACCAGGGGGGAATGACTGACTCCCTCAGGCGTGGCGCGGCCTTCTGAACTTCTTCAAAAACCCTAAGATACCCATCAGCGGTGCGGTCCCAGGTATATTTCGAAATTACTCGTTCGATTCCAGCATCTTGAAGCTCTATCCACTTTTCCAAAGAACTGACAGCTTCCAGCAAACCGCGCGCGACATCTGATGGATCTGACGGATCCACCAATACGCCGAAATAGCGATCCCCCTCGATCATGCTTTCGGATGGACCGCCATTCTTCGTCACCACTGCAGGAAGGCCGCAGCTCATTGCTTCAAGAGGAGCTAAGCCAAAGGGTTCATACAGAGCCGTCAAGGCGAATACAGAGTGTTTGATTGCTAATTGGCGGTATGCCGCGGCTAATTCATCTTGGCCGTTGAGCGGGAACGCCATTGTCTTCCCCCATAAATTGTGATCGTTCATCAAATTGATGATCTCATCCATAATAGATTTTTCTTCTCCTGAGAGATCATCATAGTGCCGTAATGGGTCTTCTAGGCCTCGAATGGCAATGGCTAAATTAGCTGCCTCTTGAAGTTGGGTACTCTCTGCGAAGGCTTTGACGAGACCAATATGATTTTTCTTGGCGTCAAGCCGACTGGATGCCAACACAATAGGCAATTCGCGCCGGTCAGTTGAGATATCACGCTGGATTGCTGCATCAATTCGCTTGGATATGAGCACGTCCACCTCTGTTGGCTCAGGGTTAAATATGCGTCGATTCACTCCAGGGGGAATCACTGAGAAGCGAGTATCGTCTTGGGGTTCGATGGCACCTTGATATGTTTTGTGGCCGTATTGCTCAAGTCGCTCCTGATTGGTTGAAGTAATAATGCGACTGGCATACATCATGCTGACTCGTTCAGCCAGAATCCGTCGGCTGAATTTATATCGTTCTTCCAGGTCGGCAATGTTCTCCCGGCTGGCATTGAGCTTATCCATCTTTTGAGCGCCAAGAGAATGCCCAGTGAAGGTATACGGTCGATCTGTTTTTTCTGCAATCAGAGCGCCAGCTAAACCGCCGTCCGCATAGTGAGTTGTGAAAGTGTCAGGAAGTTGCCCCTCTCGGTTATAGAACTCAATAATATTGGGCACCCACTCAGAGCCAAGATAGTCCCAAAGCTGTTCTTTAGGTAGAAAACGTTCAGGTCCACAGGGGATCCGCAATATGCGTACCCCTTGAATACCAGGAAAAGCATCCTGCGAATCAGCAAATTCTGGCCATTCTGGGTCAATGATCTGACGCGTAATAATATCCACCTGGTGCCCCAGATTGGCCATGGCGCTAGCTACCTCTTTGACATAGACAAGCTGCCCGCCGAAATCGGGGTGCTCGGTCCAGTAGCTGTCGTCCGGGTCGAAGTTCCCTTGAGGATTTAGAAATGAAATATGCATGGTATCTCAATCAGAAGCTAAACTTCTCCAAGAAGTTTAGCTTCTTTGACCTGATAATCTTTATCAATAATTAGATCTGCCAATGGGCGCAGCGAACGCACGACTTCGTGCTCGCGCTGCAAAACTTGCATGCGCCATTCATCGACATTTTCTTTACCGCGCAAGAGTTGAGCTTTCTTGGTTTCATGATATGTCAGATCAATGAAGACTCGCAGGTCAGCCTCGGCTTGCACAGCATAGAGACCCTCGACGACCATGTAGCGCAACCCCTTGAAACTGGTTTTTAAGCGATCTTCTTGGTCAGTGAGCAGATCAATGCATGGCATGATGACATTATCTGCGTCGGCTTTGAATTCGCCAAGATTTTGGTTGATGGAATCCCAATCGTATTCGGTGTATCCGATGCTCTCGACACCGTGCTCTTGACGCCAGGGATTGCGATCCTGAGGCGAAGTATTGTAGTAGTTGTCGATGTGCATCACTTTAGCAGGCGTTCCCTGAAATTTGAGCAAACGAGCGATTTCATGACCCAACTCCGTTTTTCCCGATCCAGATTCGCCGCCCACCGCGATGACGATCTTGTCGCCGCTCATAGCATTGACTCGCTCGACTATCGCCTCAGCAGCTTTTTTGTGTTTCTCTTCTATGAGTAGAACATCTCCTAACATGCAGTGTCATCCTTTCTTTTTGCCACCAAGGACACGAAGTGCACTAAGAACTCTAAGTCTCTCACGGTAATTCCCATAGATCCAATCTACGATACTTATTTCCTTCGTGCTTCTTGGTGTACTTTGTGGTTAATTCAATTCCACCTCAATCCATCGACTTGGCTGTAAGATGAAATTTGTACCTCCAACCAAGATATTTTTCTCTACCTCGCCTTCTAATTTGACTTTTACCTTCTCTTGAGATATCTCAAAAGAATAGCGATTCCTCTTGAAAGTCAGGCTAAATTGCATGCCTCGCCAAGAAGCGGGTAGACGGGGATTCAATTTAAGTTGCTCGCCACTCCAATCAATTCCTGCGTAGGCTCTTAGGGCGAAAATCACCGTTCCAGCCATTACACCGGCGTGGATGCCCTCTTTGGTTGTACCCCCTTGAATATCGATGAAGTCGCTCTTTAAAGCCTCTGTGTAAAGCTGCCAGCTTAAATTTTTATCGCCGATTATGTTTGCTAAATAGGCATGCACCAATCGGCTGAGCGTCGAGCCGTGAGAAGTGCGGTTCAGATAATAATAGAAATTCTTCCGAAGCAAGTCATCAGGACTCTGGTAACCAGAATTTACTAGAATTTCCTTGATCTCATCCGTGCAAAGCACATAGAAGGTCATCAGAACATCGGCCTGTTTGGATACTTTGAAGGCGTCAGCGGATTTGCCCTCGGCTTTGAGAATGCGATCCATGCGATGAATATTCTCATACTTGCTCTGGTAATAATCCCAATCCAGCTCTTCCAGATCGAAATATCCAGCGTATTGTTCCAGGATGCCTTCATCTGAAAGGGGGATATTGAGTTTTGTGCTGATATCCTTCCAGCGCGCTAATTCTTCATCAGATAGATTTATCTTTTTCTTCAGGGTTTCTCTTGCAGAATTGCTCATCCAATCGAGTAGATCGAAAGCGCGTTTGAAAGCCCAGGCCACTAAGATATTTGTGTAGGCGTTGTCCTTCAAACCCCCCTCGCTGGCCCCAGGGTATTTCTCGTGATATTCATCGGGTCCCATAACCCGGTCGATGCTGTAGCGCCCTGTTTCTTCATTCAAACTGGCTTTGCTGGCCCAAAAACGACAGATTTCGAAGAACAATTCCGCGGCGTAGTTCTCCAGGAAATCTTGATCATCGTTGATCCATAGATACTCCCAAACATTGAAGGCCACAGATAGTGCTACATGCCGCTGCAGCGAACTGTAATCGGCCCCCCACTCACCCGACATGGGGTTGAGATGCAGCACCTGGCTCTCCTCGCTGCCATCACTGCCGCTTTGCCAGGGGAACATGGCGCCCTGATAGCCATGTTCGTGGGCATACTTCTGGGCCTGGCCCAAGCGTCGATAGCGATACATCAGGGCTGATTTGGCTGTTTCGGGAAAGTGGATGTCGAATAAAGGTAGGATATACAGATCGTCCCAGAAGATATGGCCGCGGTAGGCCTCTCCATGCAAACCCCGAGCAGGGATGCCCGCATCAAGCTGGGCGTTGTGTGGTGAGGCTGTCACCAAACTGTGATAGATGTGCAGGCGAATCAATTTTTGGGCTGTGCGGTCACCTTCGATGCGGATATCGACTTTATCCCATAAATTAGTCCACGCTTCGGCGCTGGCTTGGCGCAAGACATCGAAAGTCGTATTCTCCCGCAAAGCGTTTTGCGCTTCTAAAAGCGGATCTTTGACAGCCTCCTGATTAGAAGAAAATATGGCAACGATCTTATCCATGGTGATGGCGACCCCTTTTTGAGCAGAGATCTCAAAGGAAGTTGATACTACCCCAGGGGTTGTTTCGATATGGAAATCTGGTTTTGCTTCCCTACCATTCGCGCTTACCAATAAGCGGGCAGCTTCACCGATCAACACATTCGATTGATTGGTCTTGACCAACAAAAAACTGTGATTGCCTTTGCTGCCTTCGCACACTGGCTCTAGGTGTTTGGAATTTAGCTCCCGATAGCGCGGCACTCCGTAATTGATCAGATCTCCATCCAAATCCGAACGTACAGTGATGGTTCCCTCGTAATTCAAGGGAATGATGCGGTAGCGTAACGCAGCCAGATGTGGATCATCCATGCTGGCAAATCGCTGCGATTCGATGCGACTCTCATTCCCAGCCTGATCACGGATCACCATGCTGCGATGCAGCAGCCCACTGCGCAGATCTAATCGTCGGGTGATATGCAAAATATCAGTGGTGCTTGGATCAAACCATTGCCCATCACCAATTTTGAAAGTTATTGGCAGCCAGTTTGGACAATTGACAAAATCTTCATTGAAGACTGAGCGACCAGCAACGATTGATTCCAGGCGATTATACAGACCCGCGATATATGTGCCAGGGTAATTAAATTCACTGGCCTGTATTTCTTCAAGCGCGCCGCGAGTGCCAAAATAGCCATTTCCCACTGTCAGAAGCGTTTCACGCGTGCCTTCTTTCTCGGGGTCGTAGTCATAATAACTGATAGACCACTGTTCTTCAGACAAGCGCTTGGTCATCCAATCTTCTACTATCTGGATATTAATCTCAGCCATATCCTCGACCACGATGTCTGCGCCGTTGAGTTTCAATTCGATGGCGTTATCCTCGCGCGCGATGCCGATCACCAGACCAAAGCTGCCATTGCTTCCAGCTTGTACACCTGAGATGGCATCCTCGACAACCACTGCGCGGTCGTAGAATATGCCCAAATTATCGCAGGCGGTGGTGAAAATATCGGGTTCAGGTTTACCCTTAAGCCCAAGTTCTGCTGAGACCACCCCATCTACGCGCGTCTCGATTAGTTCTAACAACCCTACAGACTCCAAAACCGTCCTGGCGTTTTTGCTCGATGAAGCCACGCCGACCCGAACCCCATTGGCGCGTAGTTCATGGATGAAATCGACTGTGCTTTGATATACATTTACCTTGCCACCCTGGATGATCTCGTTGAAAAGCTCGTTTTTGCGATTACCCAATCCGCAAACGGTTTCTAAGTCAGGAGCATCATTGGGATCGCCATAGGGCAAATTGATTCCGCGTGATTCTAGAAACGAGGCTACCCCTTTATAGCGCGGCTTGCCGTCGACATACGGTAAGTAATCCTTTTCGTGGGTGAACTCACGAAAAGGCGTCTCAGTTCTGTCTGCGTGAACCTTCAAGAATTCGTCGAACATCTGCTTCCAGGATGTACTATGGATGGAAGCCGTATCGGTGATGACCCCATCAAGGTCAAAAATGACTGCGTCAAAATGAAGTTTGCTCATAGCTAACTTTCTATAATTATTCCTTCGTTTTCTCGAAGTTGTAAGGATTGGAGATTTTCGGATCCGCTGCGATCCATGTTTGTGGAGAGTAAAATTTTCCCATCTCCTTCAAGGGGCAGGCGTTTGGGGACTCCTGTGAAGTTGAGTGCCACGATCAAGCTTTGTTCCGCCTCCTGACGTTGATACACGAAACAACCCTGCGGCATCCCGTCAAGCGGGGTATAGCTTCCCCGGTTGAGCGCCGGGTATTTTTTGCGCATAGCCAGCAATTGGCGATAAAAGCTAAGGGATGAAGTTGGATCAGTAATTTGATTCTCTACGTTGATTTCCTCCCAATCATCGCTCAACGGAAGCCATAATTTGGATACCTCTTCGGGAGCGAATCCTGCGTAGGGGTCCAGCGACCACTGCATCGGTGTGCGGCAGCGGTCACGGCCCCAGCCGGGGACGCGCAACCCAAAGGGATCTAGCTGGTCTTCAATAGGGATGTCCACATCGCTCATGCCGATCTCTTCCCCATAATAGATCGTAGGGGTGCCGCGCAAAGTCAATAACAGCATGGCGGCAACACGGGCCTGCTCAGCACCAAAACGAGTGGCAATACGCCCCTCGTCGTGATTGCCTAATACGTAATTAGGCCAGGCCCACGATGGCAGGGCAGCCTCGATTTCATCTACCGCCTGCCGGACTGCCCCCGCATCCCAGGCAGTTTTGAGCAGAGAAAAATTGAAAGGCAAGTGGAATTCAAAACCGTCTTGGGGGTTGCCGTAGTAGCTGGCCCACTCATCCCAATCGAATATGTGAATTTCACCCACTGACATACGCGGCGCTGGATTGCTGTATTCATCAAGCACAGCTCGAAACTGGCGATATACCCCATGTACGTCAGGATGTCCTTTGTCATAAAGATGTTCCTGGGAGTCGTAATCGCCATGCGGGCGGTGGAAAGCCAGCCCCTCTTGCGGCGCAGGTGGGTTGTCCCTCATCTCGGGGTCTTTCATGATGAAGTGGGCCACATCGACGCGGAAGCCGTCTACGCCGCGCTCAAGCCAGAAGCGGATCACATCCAACATGGCTTTCTGGACTTCGGGGTTGCGCCAATTGAGATCAGGCTGCTCTTTGAGGAAGGAATGCAGGTAATACTGCTCTGTAGATTCATCCCATTCCCACGCTGAACCGCCGAAGACGGCCAGCCAATTGTTAGGTGGCCCCCCCTCTAACTCCCCCCGCTGCTGGGGGGAAAACTTATCTTCCTTCCCCGCGTGAACGGGGGGATTGAGGGGGGTCGGATCAGTCCAGACGTACCAATCTCGCTTGGGGTTGTCACGAGATGAGCGCGATTCTTGGAACCAGGGATGCTGATCCGAAGAATGGTTGGGGACCCAATCGATGATGACTCTAATTTCTCGTTGGTGAGCTTGCTCGATGAGTTCATCGAAATCTTCCAAAGTCCCAAATAAGGGGTGCACATCGACATAATCAGCCACATCATAGCCGAAGTCTTTCATCGGGGAAGGGTAGAAGGGCGAGAGCCAAATGGCGTCTATGCCCAAAGTGTCACTGAGATAATCTAACTTTTCGATGATTCCAGTCAAGTCGCCAACACCGTTGCCATTCGTGTCTTTGTAGCTGCGGGGGTAGATTTGGTAGATCACGCCGGTTTGCCACCAAAGATAGTGGTCAGTGGTTAGTGGTCGGTTGTCAGTCATGAAAAAATATCCAATACCTAATATCTGATATTTAGAGGGTGATGCCGTTCTCGCTAATCACATCACGATACCAATACGCGCTTTGTTTGGGTGTGCGCTTCAGCGTGATGGGTTCCACGCGTACCAGGCCGAAGCGTTTGCTGTAGCCGCGTTCCCACTCGAAATTGTCTAAGATGCTCCAGACGAAGTAGCCCTGTACGTTGGCGCCATCTTGCATTGCCTCGTGCAAGGCGATTAAGTGTGCTCGCAAATAATTAATGCGCTCATAATCCGCGACGAAACCTTTTTCATCTGGGATGTCGGGCATAGCGCAGCCATTCTCTGCCAGGTAAACTTTGGGATTGTCGTAATTCTCTTTGATGTTGAGTACTTCGGCTTTCAGTCCGGCGGGATTGATGCCCCAGCCCATTTGCGTAGTTCCCCAACTGGGAGCCGAAAAGGGAGTCAGGCGAGCTTTGAGCCAACCGCCAAATATTTCGAAATGGACCCGGTCAGTATTGTAGTGATTTATTCCCAAATAATCAGCGGAATTATGGATGCTCTCGATATCTCCAGGTTCGATGTGTGGCCGATGAGGGCCGAGCCATTCCAGGAAGGCTTCGGGATAGCATCCCTTAAAGACGGGATCAAGGAAGAAGCTGTGGGATTCGTCGTAAACGCGTTGGGTCGCAGCCAAATCTTCTTCGTTATCTGAAGCAGGGATGAGATGATTCAGGTTGAGCCTGAGACCAATTTCGCCTTGATAGCCCCCTTGTCTGTAGCGCTGGACTGCTTTCCCGTGGGCTAAAAGTAGATGGTGGGCGGCTTGATAAGCTTTTGTCGCGTCGCAAATACCAGGGGCATGGACTCCGGCACCGTAACCTAGAAATGCTACCACCCAAGGCTCGTTGATCGTATCCCAGGTGTGGACGCGATCGGCAAGGTGTTCGAAGACGATCTGGGCATAGTCAGCGAACCAATCCGCGCTATCTCGGTTGGGCCAGCCACCTTTCTCTTGGAGCGCTTGGGGGAAGTCCCAGTGGTGGAGAGTCGCTTTGGGGACAATTCCAGCCTCGAGAAGGGTATCAACCAAGCGGTTGTAAAAATCCAGCCCATTAGGGTTTACCGCGCCGTGTCCATTTGGCAGGATGCGCGTCCAAGAGATGGAAAATCCATAACAGGGAATCCCCAAATCTTTCATCAGGGCAACATCTGCAGGCATGCGGTGGTAGTGGTCGCAAGCAATATCACCGGTATCGCCATTGAGAATACGATCTGGTAGGCGCACGTAACGGTCCCAAACACTCTCGCCTTTGCCATCTACGTTCCAGGCGCCTTCGATTTGGTAAGCCGACGCGGCCGTACCCCAAAGGAAAATTTCAGGAAATTGAATCTTGTTATTCATTTTTTATGACGTGCCAGCAACTCAAAAACGATGCCTGTGATGATCCCCACAATCATCCCTGTCAGACGCTGGTCGGTAAATCCACTCAGCCCTATGATCCAGGCCAGCGTGCTGACTAGAATCCACCAATGAGCGATGGGAACCCAGCGGCGTAAGCTATACCATTGGAAACCCCCTGTGCTCAAACCGACTATTCCAGCAATTAGCGCCGCAGATTCTGGAATGACCAGGGCCATACTGATACCCCAGCCCAACATCCAGCCACTGGCACTGAGAACAATCCACCACCACGAATGGGGGAACAGCGGACGTAATACCAGCCATTGGGCCACGCCGATACTCAATCCGGCAACCAATTCCAAGGGCAAGAATGAGCTGCCAACCAGCCACCCCAAGGTGGTCGCAAAAACCCATAGCAGCCATAGTTTCCAGTTAAAGGGGGCGCTTCTATTCATTGTTTAGGTAAATTTTTCCCTGTGAGAATTCTTTTGACATGTCATTTCGCATGACTGCCAGCCCGGTGTGGACTGGCAGTCATGGGTTTTTCTTAATTTGGGGATAAAGGAAATGCGTCCTTTGAATCTCCAGATAATTTGATTATTTTATATCTTAGCCTTTTACCGAGCCCGCTAAGAGACCGCGCACAAAGAAGCGCTGCAGCGAGAAGAAGACAATTAGCGGTAGGAGCATCGAGATAAAGGCTCCGGCTGTCAGCAAGTGCCAGTCGGAACCGCGCGATCCAACCATTTCTGCGATGCGCATTGTTAGCACCTGGACATCGGGTTTCGCACCAATGAATACCAGAGCAATCAGGTAGTCATTCCAAACCCAAAGGAATTGGAAAATGGCGAAGGATGCCAGAGCCGGAATCGAAAGCGGCAAGATCAGGCGAGCAAAGATGGTGAAGTGTGATGCGCCATCAATAAAAGCTGATTCCAGAATTTCACGCGGCAATCCCTTTATGTAGTTGAACAGCAGGTACGTGGCTAATGGCAACCCAAAGCCGGTGTGGGCCAACCACACTGCTAAGAAGGTTCCGTTCAAATCCAGGCGCACATAGTCTTGGAGTATGGGAACGAGGGCGATCTGCAGCGGGACGACCATCAGTGCAACAACCATGGTGAATAGCGGTTTACGCCCAGGGAAATCCATCCAGGCGAAACCGTACGCCGCAAATGCTGCGATCAAGATGGGGATCACGGTAGCCGGGATAGAGATGGTCAGGCTGTTCAAAAATGAGCCAGTAAAATCATCACCCTGGACAGTTTTGACATCACCACTGGAAGTCTGTATTTCATATGTTTTGCCTGCAAGTACCTGTCCGTAATTTTCCAGGGTGAAATCGGTACGGATGGTCCATTTGTTTTCTTGAACCTTGACAACACCCAGGCGTTTATTGCCAACCCAGGTAACTCTCCCTTCATCTGTATCAATGCCTGCGCGTAGTTCTTCGAATGTGCCGCTTACTCCAGCAAACTCCATCACGCCATCACGGTCGAGATCATCGCCGGGTATGAATTCTTCAACTGTGACCCATTCTCGATGGGGCAAAATCCACCACCAGCCGGATGTTTGGATATCAAATCTCGTTCGGAAGGAGGAAACTAATAAACCCAAGGTTGGGATGGTCCAAACCAAGACGAGTATCAGAAGGGCAAGGTTTACTACAATATCGCTAAAACGTCGTTTTCTTGCGAAACTATCTGCTTGAGTACTCATTAGAAGGCCTCCTCTTCAGCAAATTGCCGCAGGTTATAAATCATTACGGGAACAACAGCTATCAAAAGTACGATTGCAATGGCGGCAGCTAAACCTTTATTGTTGTTCGTAAAGGCCTGGCGATAAAATTGAGTAGCAATGACGTGGCTGGCAAATTGTCCGCCGGTCATCACCATTACGATATCGAATATCTTCAGGGTGAATATGATAACTGTGGTGCTCACTGTGATGATCGTACCCATAATATAAGGGATCATGATGCGGAAGAATATCTGCACTTCATTGGCACCATCAACACGAGAGGCTTCGATAAGCTCATCGGGGATGCCTTTGATGGCTGCTGAAAAGATAACCATGGCATAGCCAGTTTGTAGCCAGATCATGATGATGATCAAGAAAATGTTATTCCAGGGTTGATTTAGGGCTGTCCAGGCTTGGGGTTCCTGGCCGAAAGCAACCCAAACGGCGTTGAGAAGACCAATTTGGGGATCGGCTATATCTTTTACTTCATAGATGAAGTTCCAGATGACGCCTGCGCCCACCATTGAGATTGCCATGGGGAGGAATATCAAAGATTTGGCTAGGTTTTCAAATTTACTGCGATCCGCCAAGACGGCTACCAGCAATCCAAAGACGATCGCGAGTGTTGCTCCGAACACAATCCATAAGAGGTTGTTTCGGAAGGCCACGAGCATGGTGCGTTCTGTAAAGATGGATAAGTAGTTGGCGAGGCCTACAAATTCAGTACCATCTCTACTGAATAGACTGATCCAAAAGCTTCGGGCTGTGGGCAGGGCTAGATACCAAATCAATATGGCCACAGCAGGACCAACAAAGATAAAGGGTTGTAAGCGTTTCACCCATAGCACATTGAGCTGTTCAACTAACCAGTTGGATACGACATAGAGGATGGCTGCGCCACCCACGCCCCATATGATGGCGACTAATGAAACGGCCGTCTTTTCTGCTGTTCCGCTGGGGATCGTATCGCGGAGCCAGCGAAAACCAATGATAAGAACAGCGAAAGTTGTTACGGGAACGACAAGCGAGATTAGTATACGTCCAATGATCAGCGCAAACCAATCGATAAATCCGCTTGTCTTAACTTGATAATCAGTTGTAGGTTGCATTTCCTTCTTCCTTTCGCGCGCAGTGTTACATGATTTTTGCCTGTTGCTTGTTGAAGTAAAACGTAATTTTGAAAATCACTTACGCTACGGCCAGGCGATTTTGAATACTATGAAAGTTTTGCTTCGGCTGATTGCCACCTCCTCAACTTGATCTTTTTTATATTATGAAATTTTTTGATAACGGACCATTTGAGCTTTTTCTTCAAGGAAATTGCGATCCGGTGGGATTGTGAGCGGTCCTACAGTTTCAATTTTTACCTCGGCGAGGGCTTGCCCTAATTTGGCAGCCTCAAGGGGGCTTTTTCCTTCCAAGATAGCGGTCAGGAATCCAGCCCAATAAGCATCGCCTGCACCGGTAACATCTGAAACCGAGATTGGATTAGGAATAATATTATACACGTCACCGGATGCTGTTGTGAGCAGTACTCCACTGTCTCCCATGGTAAGTATAACAAATTTTGCACCCCAGTTGATGAATTTGCGTGCATACTCGAGTGGTTCGAGACCTGGAGCAAAGATTCGTTCGCAATCATCTAGTGATGGTTTGGTTATATCAACGTATTGAAACGCATTTTTAAGGTGAGAAACAAAATCGGTTACATCAGGCCAAATAGCGGGGTGATAATTTGGATCTAAGGAAACCCATGCATCGTTATCTTTGGCAATTTTTAGCGCCTCGCAAATTGTAGAACGGGCTGGATCTCGACTGATTGCGAATGCTGATGTATGAATAATGCGCGTTTTCGAAACAGCCTCCAAAAGGGCAGGCTCAGCTTGAAACAAAGAATCAGCCCCCCGATAGATCATAAATTTTGGTGTTCCACCTCTGGTGCGCGTTACTGGCACAATGGTTGTATGTGCCAAATTTGATTTTTGAATAAAGCGAGGCTCGATATTCAGTTGGGTTAATTGATCAATAATATATTGCCCAAAGTAATCATCGCCTACACAAGCACCCAGGGCGACTTGATTTCCCAACAGAGCCATGTTTCGAGTAAGATTTGTCGGTTGGCCGCCCACAAAGCGATTATAGCTATCAGCCTGTGCCAGAGAATCAACTTCTTCACTTGATATGAAATCGATTAAGATTTCCCCAAGGGCAATAAAATCAAACGAATGATTACTTATATCAGTCATTGTTAGATAGTACTTTAACTCATGTTACGCACACGTAGTGAGGTTTCCCTGGGAATAGGGGGTGGGGGCCAGAGCCCCCACCCCCTATTCCCAGGGAGATTCTCTTTAGTTTTCGTAACATCAAACTTTAACTTTTTTAGTTGTTTTTCTACGAATAAGATCCAGGGATAGTCTTCTTTCACATGGTGTTGAGGGAGCCGCTTCTAATGCTTTTAACAGCATATGGACTCCCTCAACACCTGATTCAAATAAATTCTGATCGATTGTTGTAAGATTTGTGTACTCTGCGTCTCGAATACCATCGAAACCGATTACGGATAACTCTTTTGGGACTTTAATTTTTAAATCTTTCGCTCTGTCAAGAATACCAATCGCCAAAGTATCATTGCCTGCAAAAATCGCCGTTGGCGGCTCAGGCAACCCGAGTAATTTTTTTGCCATTTTCTTTGCTTTGAAACGACCGCGTGTTTCGGAAATCACGTATTCAGACCTGAAAGGAATATCATTCTCCAACAACGCCTGTCGATACCCCTGGTAACGATATTTTGTGGAAGGGTGGAAAGGGGTTTCCAGCGGTTCACTTAGAAATGCAATGCGTCTATGCCCAAGATCGATGAGATGCTGGGTAGCCAATTTGCCCCCTTTTACATCATCTGTCAGTATGCAGCATAATTTCTCATGATAAGCATCGACGAGCACAGTGGGAATATCTGCATTAGCAAGACGTTCAGCTTGGCTATCATCTGGGGGCAACGAAATGATCAGTATGCCATCAACAAGATTGTTTCGGGGTAGATCTTTTATATACGCGTCACGTTCAGATGGTTTGCCAACACTGAAAAGCACCATGTGGTAATCAGTTTCTGCAAGAGCATGTTGAACCCCGCGTAATCGCTCCACATAAGATGGCATTGTGAGGTAGGGGAGAATTACCCCTATCGTTGATGTGCGCCCCGTAGAAAGCTGCCTTGCAATTGGATTAGGAGTAAAATCAAGTTCTTCAATCGCAGCTAAAACGGCATTGCGAGTTTCATCACTGACGGAAGGGCTACTATTTAGAACGCGGGAAACAGTGGCAATTCCTACATTGGCACGTTTGGCAACATCTCGGATCGTTGGCAACAGCATCTCCTAATAGTATCTTTAATTGGAACCGGTTCCAGAGAAGTAGCCTAGCATATTACCTTGGGGATGTCAACGTTATTCAAAATGCGGCATTATTTTATGTGTTTTTTACCTGGTATTTGTCTAGTGAGGGTAATATTGTTGACAAGATAACTCAAAGCGGGTATAAGCTGATGGCTATTTTTGTGAAAAGGATATTTTTTGAAGGTATTATCTGTTAGTGATGTAATTGTTCCGATTATTTATAGTGCACAAGTCCAGGCAAAATATCGTCATGTGGATCTAGTTATCGCTTGCGGTGATTTGCCCTATTATTATCAGGAATACATTGTAAGCATGCTGAATCGTCCATTATTCTTTGTGCGTGGAAATCATGATCCATTGATCGAGTATGGGGAAGGCGGAAATCGATCTTATCCACATGGGGGCATAGATTTACATCGCAGATTTGTACGCTTCAGCGGTTTGTTGATCGCAGGTATTGAAGGCAGCGAGCGCTATAAACGTAGTGGCCAATTCCAATACACACAATCTGAAATGTGGCGACATGTAATTTCTCTTATTCCCGGGATGATTTATAATCGTGCCCGTTTTGGGAGATATCTAGATGTGTTTGTCACACACGCTCCACCTTGGGGAATTCATGATCAGTCGGATCGCGCGCATAGAGGTATTAAAGCATTTCGTTGGTTGTTGAGTGTTTTCAAACCCCGCTATCATTTCCACGGCCATATTCATGTTTATCGACCAGATACGATTACAGAAACTGTTTTTTGTGATACCCAGGTTCTGAATACATATGGCTCACTTGAGACTGAGATCGATTAACTGAACTGATAACTTCCCATATCCGTTTGATTTTACGTTTAGCGACAGATCAAGAGGGGGATTTGAGATTTTCGTAAAACTTCGTCAACTACACTTCCGAGTACCACTTCAATGATCGGGCTGGATTTATAGCCTCCCATGAGGATAAAATCACAATTATTAGTTTGTGCAGTTTCTAATATGATCTCACTCCGATTCCCTGGCTGGTGGCGAATGAAATTAGCTTGAATATTGTAATTTGAGATATATTGTTTTGCATTGTTGTAAACAACACTCTCATTCACTTCTTCATGTTCGATGGTCAGAATACTAAGATCTATCCGCCATTTTGCTGCAATATAGGTTGCCAAATATAGCGCTTCATCTGATTTTGGGGTGCCATTGTAAGCCAGCAAAGCATGCTTTAGCTCAGAAATCTGAGTGGATACTATTAAGATTGGCCTAGGACAGCGGCGTATCATGGTGCGCAATCCAGAACTGAACCGCGCAATGAGATGATCTCCAGGTGGGAATGATGCCTTAGTGACAATGAGATCAGTCCAATGAGAGCGTTCGCAGATGATGCGTGCAATAGCCCCAGTTTCAATGGCTAAATGTCCATGGATGCCGGCTGATTGACACCGGTCTTCGAATTCCTCGACAAGTTGAAGCGTTTCTGCAGATTGAACTTCATTATCGGATATTGCGACGTGCAAGCCTTGTATTTGACCTCTTTCACGATGAGCGACAACCAGTGCTTGTTCGAGGGCTAACCGATCTTCATCGGTTGGACTCACAGATACGAGGATATTCGATAATAAATTGCCCTCACTTCTACGACGTA